>NZ_JBIMES010000002.1:0-483470 GCF_051262535.1 Massilia sp. CMS3.1
ACTAAGGGTGATCTTTACCTAACGACGCGCTGCGTCATCCATACGTTGCATTAGCTATGCTGGCAATTAATGTGCATCAGCACGCACCGCGATCACCATGCAAAGCGACCATACGCCCGCCAATCAAATAAGTTGGAGTGCCCGCGACGATTACAGTCACGCCATGACCCGGCATGGGGCAACTTACTTTATCGCCCACACGCGCGATACCAATTCCGCCGATGCTGTGTGTTGCAGATGCCGTGATCACCTTGCCGCCATGCGATGTGAGATCACCCAGGCGGACGATTGGGAGTGACATATTTAATCCCTTTAGACTACTTTTTAACTTTATTGATCTTTGACCAGCTTATTTGCCGAGAGCCACCTACAAGATTTCACCTAAATCTCATCGGGCAATTCGTCAGCCTTCAGTCTATTCATGCCAAAAATCTTTTCTTTGTGATTTTCTGACCTTAGAGATAAGTAGATAGACTTATATAACGGATCGTTCATATCGTAATCCATTCCGTGAATTGCCATAAGTTTGGTTATATCAGATGTCAAAGGAACGCGTTCCGTTTCAGTAAAATCATTCCTTTAAGAGCGTTAACTGCGCTACGCGTTAGTTGTCGGGTCAGTAATGATGTGCGTATTGAGCTCGTATCTTCGGGAATTCACTGCTTGCAAACTCGCCCATGGCTGCAATGTATTTTTTGACAGAATCGACACTACTGATATATTTTAGCATTAACAAACGACTGCTTTCTAGGGCTTGTTGCTCCGCAGGAAACGGCGAACCTCCAACAGGCTCACTAACTAACTACCTGTTTGAATAAATCGATTGCCTTTATTTTATCGAGAGAAAATAATCCAGTCATGCGGTCCTCAGATAAATAAAAACCATCTTTAATAAATTCCAAGCTTCTCCCCTTTCGCCCTCGTTAAGATCAGAAAAATAGCTTACACTCAAACCATTCAGACGCTCTTTATCATGAACTAAAAAGAAATTTAAAAGATTTTGGTATGCGCTCATTGCATTGGCACCTATATATCTCCTGTTAGAGCACATTAGTTAACAATGTTGCAGCAAAACAGCATCATTTGCATCAGATGTTTTTCTAAACAATTTTTTACTTATCCGTCGACTGGTAGATTTTTTTCGTACTTCGCAATTTGACTAAGTGCCTGCAACTTAAGTATAGTGCTCTCGCTACGCAATTCGCTCACCAATCTCTTGTAATACTTATCGTTAGCTTCTGTGTCACGGGGAAACTTCAGCACCCCTAATAATTTACGCGCCGCTCGAGCGACCGCATCGTCATTGGTTTCTGTCAAGATGACTTGCTTGAAAAAATTAACTGCAGCCATGTTGGCAGGTGTGCGGCCAATTGAATCGACAACTAGCGGTCTGAGGTAGTCAACGTAACTTGGATAATCCTCAATCATTCGGTCCTGATAGGACATGCCTCCAGAATATTTGAGCAGCTCCTCCTGAATCATATAGACATGCGAATAGCTATTGCCGCGCAACTTTTCTTCTTTTTCTTTTACAATGACTAAAGCTTTTTCTTTATCCAGAAAAAAAAGCCATTCTGTCGAGAACGGCAGCTCCGTCACCAACAGCCTAAACACCTCTTCTTTTTCCTGTGGATCAAGGCCAACGAACACATCTCGACTATAACCGTCAGCTTTTTCACTGCCCGTCATTTTGTATTGCCGCATAAACTTATCAAACGCCACTGTCATTTTACACCCCCGAAAATTGTGTTAGCTAATGCACTGTCAGGTTCCATCTTCATGGTCTCAAGTATATTACCTGAGTCGTCCATACTAAAAATATTTATGGAGCTGACCTTCCCTTCATTTACGATAGTCGGCCACTCTCTACCCCGCCAAGAAACACCTCCACCAGGAAATTTTGTGACATCTTGGATAACGTCAATTTCCCCAAAAGCGTCTTTCGAGTAGTTTGCAGAAATATCACCCCACAAGTCCCAACCATGGGGCTCCATGTCAGTTGCATTCCAGGAAAAAGTATTGTTCAGATCGCCCCACCCATCAGCCACCTTTCCCCCCGGCGTTTGCTCTAAGATTGTTTTCCCCTTGTGTGTTGCAATTTTTGCAGCCAGATCTTTATTGCCAGACCAGAACATTTTTTCTTTGTCAGAAGTTACGTCAAGCCTTGCAACAATTTCGTCCATTGCCGCCTTTTTTTCGATAGGATTTTTTGCAAGTTTGGCTGCATTGACATGAGGTTGCAAAAAAGACCGTGCTTCAGCAATTTTTCCTTCCTTCGACAATTGTGTAATGCGTTCCCGATCTGCCGCAATGGTTGTATCAGCTACGGCTTGCTTTTTCGTATTCAGGCCCTCATCGGGCGGTTTGACGGGGTCGGGTTTGTCTTTTAGGGATAATTCATAAGGCGCTTTTGGTCGTTCTTTTGGCTGTGATTTTGGATTCGTGTTGCCCTTCAGCTTTACAGCTGGTGCATCGTTTATCGCTATAGCCAGAACATTACCCGGCGTGTCCCTGACCCGCTGGCTCGCCGGCAAGGCGGCCACTGTTTTGTCCGTCTGAACACCCGCTGCCACCGTATGGGCTTCTTTCGGTGCCGTCTGCGCCACCACTTTTGCCAGTCGGACGTCCAGCTCGGCAAGCGCTTTTGGCATCTGTTTAAGCGCATCCTGCTGCACCGCATAAAAACGCTTCTCCCACTGTATCAGTTTGACAATCGTGGCTTTAACACTATCGAAATACTGCAGGGTCTCCAGGTGAGTGCGTAGTGTCTTGACGACTGCCACCAGCTTGCCAGTAATTTTGTTCATGGCCTGCATCAGCGGTTTTTCGTATTTGGCGAACTGGACTGAACGCAAAAATTTCAGGATGTCACCCTTGATGAACTTTTGCAGGAAGCGGACCAGTTCCACCAGCTTCGACGCTTCTTTGATCAACATGAGCATCACCGCTCGCAAGGCAGCGCCCAGTTCTGATCCTGCAAGGCCGCCAACGATGGCACCGACGCCCGCCACTGCTGCACCGCCTGCAGCCATCGCAACCGGTAATGCAACGACGATCAGGCAGGCACTGAGCAACACCCACTCCATGAGTTCTTCACGCTTTTCGGGATGGTTAGCCAACCGCAAAATGACAGCGACCGCATCGCGTGCGCTGGTGACGATGACGACGCCTGGAATATAACTGACCAGCATATCGGCCACGACAGCCGAGAGCGGCCGATGGTCGGAAAATTCGCCAAAGAAGACAGACTTGAGCCAGTCCATGCCGCCAACAACATGGTCCCACGCATCGTCGAGGATATTCTGTTCCGGCGGGCGTTGGGTCATGCTTGACCTTTCGTTGCCGTGCCGCGCGGCGTCCAGTTCAGCAATTCGTGTACGTCGTCGTCCAGTTCGCTGCTAACGGTGGAGCTTGCCTGAATTGGTTTGTAGTCATATTCGATCTTTGCACCCGTTCCTGGCGGTAGAACACTAAGGCGGCCTATGCCTTGCGCGTCGAGCATGCCCTTGCGTATGCTGCCGTCGCTCAGTGTGGCTTTGTAGGCAGCACCGGCCAAAGGTGATCCCCAATCCGTGAGATGACGGAATTCCAGATCAGTCTTCTGTAGTTCAGGCTTGAGCAGGTGCGGCATGACATAAGGCTTCGTCGCAGGTCCCGGCATGGTGTGCATCGACGCTTACGCGGTCCAGGTGCCGGACGTCCCGTTGGTAATGCCAGAGGCGTTGATCTTCACAAAAGAGCCCCCTGAGGAGATCATGACCTCTTCTTTGGCGTGGATTTCAATGCGCGACGTTGTCGATAACAGGCGCACTACTTTTTCCGCGATGAGATCGAGGTCGCTGCTTTGGGCCTGTACTTCGACTTTGCCTTTCGCAGCAAATAGTTTGATACCGGCGTTGCAGGCAAACAGGCTGATTTTTTCAGCGACGCTGGCGAGCAAACTTTTACCTGCAGCGATATTGGTGTCGCTGCCCGAAGACAGCGTCACTTCCGCCCCCGCATGAACGTGCGTCCCCTTGGCGCTTGCCAGGCCGATACCTGCCGGGGAAGCTGCCAGCAGTATCGGTTCTTTAAACCGGTTAGCATTGCCCCGGCCGTTGCCGTCGTATGACTCGCGCGTGGCGTCGATGAAGTCGTTGAGGCCGTCCTGTCCGGCAAGCGTTTCCGCACCTGCCTTCGATGCGCTATCGGACAGGTTCTTGGTGAGCGATGCGCCTGCTTTGAGCTGAGTTGTGGCTTCGATGGCGTCAAGCTGGGCACCCTGTGGCCCCGGGCGCCCATGCGTACTAAGGTAGAGACCTTTATGGGTGACGATTGCGCCGAAGTCATCGGTGCTCAATGCAAAACCTGACCCGTAGAAGCTGTTCCGCTTGTTGCCATGCTGGCTGACCAGATAGCCGAGGTTCAGTTGTGCATGGGTGTTGGTGCTATAGAGCTGAATCCTGTTTTGCCCGGTTGTATCGTCAAGCACCAGCTGATTGAAGCCGCTGCCCTTGTATTCTTTGGATTTGTAGCCTGATAGCGTGCCATCTGTATGCCATTGCGGCGTCTGATCTTCGTTGAACAGCCGCCCGGTCACCACGGGCCGGTCTGCATTCCCATCGAGAAAAGTAACGATGACCTCTTGCCCGATGCGGGGCACGTTGAGTCCGCCCCAGCCTTGTCCAGCGTTGGGATAGCTCACTCGCACCCAGCATGAAGCGCGTTCATCGCCAGGGTTTTGTCGATCCCAACGGAACTGAACTTTCACGCGGTTAATGTGATCGATGTAAATCTCTTCGCCTGCCGGGCCGACAACCACGGCGGTCTGCGGATGCAGTGTCGGTTTGACATGCTCGAATGCGCTACGGTAGGGGACTTTACGGCGCTGCACCTCGAAACGATTAAAACAATGGCCGGTGTGCTCGTTACCAGCAGTGCTTCCAGTGTTCGCTTTGCCTTGCGCCTGGCTGTGACCCATGGCGGCTTTGGACGCTTCCAGCTGAGGCAGGAGGCTACCGGGAAAATTTTTCCCATCGTTAGAAAGAGGCAGGTTATTTTCGATACACCATTCCGCCTCAATGATAATAAACTGGCGGTCTTCGAGCGGATCAGACCGATGTGCCGGGTGGTCTTCGAGCGTGAACCAGCCTCCTACCGACAAAGAGCGCACACCCGAAACGGCAGAGAACCGCTTCATACTCGACTCCCATTGCTCTACTCGGCGTCGTGACTGTCTATCTCCTTGCGTTTGTTTTGAATAGGCATAAGCGCCGGTGTATTCGTACACTTCCAGCTGGCCAGGCAGATTGCCATGCTCTGGCCGCACGAAGGTGTTGCTCTCCTTCGGGACGTGCGGTGCCTTGTAATCGTTGGTTCGGGCGATGAATCGACAGGGAGCCAAACTTCGATCGGCGCTCCAGTGCACAATTTTATTCAGTTCGTCTTCAGTGCCTGCGCGGTGGAAATAGATTTTTTCCTGAGTGGCGGCCTTGAGCTGATATGTCGTATCGGTAATCACAAGCACATGACCAGAACCATCGGCTTTTTGTTCGTAGTAGCTATACCAGCCTTCTTCTTCCATCACGCGTTGGACAAAATGCCAGTCTGTCTCGTATTGGGTGCAGTAAGAACGCTGGCCCGCCGGCTCCATCAGTTCAAAGCGGAAATTGCCCTGGGCCTGAGGATGCCCGTTAAATACGTCGCTAAGGATGTCGTCGGCTGTCTTGTCCTGCCATATACGGGCGTCTTTGCGAAATTTCAGAAAATGCATCCACGGTGCAAATGACATCTGACAGAAAGCGAACTGCCCGTCACTGCCCAAGCGTTTCATCGTATGCACATAACCGTGGACGGGTAAGTAGTTCCGAGCAGCCTCCTGTATCCAAAGTGTGACGGGCTGTGCAATGAGCTTTTTAAGCTCGATGTTGTCACATATGGACAGGCAATCAATTGTGTATTCGTACCCCCTGCTAAGTCGCGCCTGGGCAAACACGCGTTGTGGTAAAAGGACGTCGTCGCCGAGAGGGGTGGTCAGTTTGATGAGACGGTTTTGTTGGCCGATAAGCGCTTCATTTAAAAACTGGAAGTTTTTTAGATCGGCCATGGAAATGGTTACCTTGTATTCAGATTGAATGAGCGAGCAGGAGCAGCACAAAAAAAATGAAGTGTGACAACACGATATTTAGCGGCAGATGAACTTCTATGAAGTCGTAGCTGGAGATTGCTTAATCGTTCATCTTCTTACGTTGCGGTAGCAAGACGGATTTGGATACGCCGAGCTGCCTTGAATCTTGCGGATTGATTTTAGGCATTTCGGTTTGACTGTTCCGGTGATTTCTCCGCCTTTTGAGCTCGCTCAACATTGAGAGAGAACGCCCAGTGGGAACCCTTGTTTCGCTGATGCTACACAGTGCAAGGTCGCGAGTTTCAGGATCGCCGCTGGCGATTGCGGTGATCGGGGGTCTTCATTACGTCAACACTGTTGAGTTTGCTGGTGGTGTCGGCGGTATTTACGTATGTGAATGATTTCAAGCTTCTGCTCGATCGTGGGGTGCACTGATTGAGAAGCATCCGAAGGGTGAGCCGGTGCGGGTGAGTGAGCCGACGGCGATGAAGTAAGCCGTGCCGGCGTTATCGATCGTTTCCGGGTTCGCCTTGGCTTTGATGGTGAAACCGAGTGGGCTCAAGAGCCCACGCTACGAGACGCCGTTGCCGCGTCTTAAACTCTACAAACAAAAACGCCGGCATGCATGCCGGCGTTCTCGTCACTACCTGTTACCTGTTCAGAACAGAATCGCGATCAGGATGATGATCGGAATCGGAATCCCTACGAGCCACAAAAGAATTGAACGCATGAGGTCCTCCTTGGATTAACGATGGGACACGCCGGCAACGCCGTCGCGCAGTTTGCCACCCAGGGTGGCGCACCAGCTGGCGACGAAAGCGCCGAGCAGCAGGGCAACTGTCAGCCAGAGTGCGGTACCGGCAGCGGCCTTGCGGGCGGTGTCGGCGGCTTCCTCGGCGGTGGCCTTGGCTTTTGCGGCGGCAGCAGCGCCACGGGCATAGACGTCGTCGACGCGCTTTTCGGCCGCGGCTTGGTCGAGACCCGTACGGGCGGCGATGCGGCTGGCCAGATAAGCGCGGTCGTCGGCGGCCAGGCTGCCGTTCTTGACGCTGTTGGCGAGGATGCGCATGGTTTCGTGGCGCAGGTCGCCGCTGCCGGCGGCCATGTCAGGCTTGTCGGTGCGCAACATCATGTCCGAAAAGTAGTCGAGCGGATTGCCGCCGGCGCTGTCGCCGCCGTCATTGGCTGCCGCTGCGGTTGCAGCTACGCCGCTGGCCATCGTTGCTTTCGCCACACCGGCGCCGGCGTCGACTGCCGCGCCGGTCATCTTGCTGATCACGCCCGAAAACAGCGCGGCGGCGAGCATCGTCGAGACGGCCCAGGTCAGGAGACCATGCGCGGTATCGCGGAAATAGACTTCATCGGTATGAATGCTGGCCCATTTCACGCGCAGGCGGCCGGCCATGTAGCCGCCGATGGCGGAGGCGGCCAGCTGGGTCAAGGTGAGCCAGAGGATGGCGCCGATGCCGAAGGCAACGCCGCTGTTATTGGACCATGGGGAGGCGGCTGACAGGCCGAGTCCCGAACCGAGCAGGTAGAGCACGAGCGACAGCGCGCTGGCTGCGGCGGCGCCGGCAAGGATGGCGCCCCAGGAGACGCCTGAGCGCGCCGTTTCGACTGCATCGGCGCCATGAGTAGGGACGTGCGCCGTCGTACTCGATGATTGAGCTAGCATAGAGATACCCTCGTTTATTTTTCTTCGTGAAACCGGACCCCGGCCGAGCGTAATGTCGGCCGGGATGCGTCCGGTGAAGCGCTACTGATTAGTAGTCGCGACGGCGGCTGCCGCCAAGCAGCTTGGCCAGGATGTAGCCGGCGCCGAGGGCGATTGCCACGGCAGTGCCTGGCTTGGTGCGCACGTATTCGCGACCCGAATCAGCCAGTTGCTGGTAGGTGTCGTTCATTTGTGCGGAACGGTTGCTGAAGGTTTCCGACGCGCCGCTGAGCAGGCCGCTCAGCTTGTCGACGCCGGCGTGAGCGCTGCTCACGACGCGCTCGACCACCGGCTGGGCTGCTTCGGCAGCCTTGTCGATCGTCTTGTGCATTTCCTCAGGCTTGATCGAGGCCAGCATGCCCTCTTTCGCGGACGAATCGCTGCTCGAACCAGCGCTGGCGCCGGTGGAACCGCCCATCGCGCCCGACGACGAACCGCCTGCCAAACCGGACAAGCTACCCGAACCGCCGGCTGGCGAACCGCTGGCACCCGACGACGACGCGCCGGACGAGCCGGTCGAACCGATCGACGAACCCGAACCCGACGAGCCGCTCGCGCCGCCCGACGATCCACCGATGCCACCGGTTGCGCCAGCATTGCTGGTACCGCTGACACTCGAACCCGTCGATGGGCTGGTGCTCGACGACGAACCGCCCGACAGGCTGCCCGACGAACCGGCGCTGGCCGACGAACCGGGGTTGCTCTTGTTCAGGTTGCTCGACTTGTCGTCCTTGCCCAGGCTCGACTGATCTTTATTCATGCTGTTGCCTGGCTTGCTGGCATCAACGCCTTTTCCCTCGTTCGACTTCTGATTATCCATGACTTTTGTCCTTGTAAAATGTAGACCAACGCGGAGTAGACCGGTACCCGACCATTACTACATTCTTCCTCGATTTCGCTCAAAACAAAACGAAGGCGCAAAAATGAACTGCGCTACATCAATGGAGCGTTCCGATTATGCCTTTGGTCAACGATTTTCACCGACGACCTCAAACACGCTCAAAAGTTCCTTCAACAAGCCACGTCACTTTCGCATCCCGTTTTGCAAGAGTACGCCGTTAAGGCGTGCCGCACGATTGCAGCTGTCGGGTTACCACGTCGCGATACAAAAAATATAACAAATGAGTTAGCCGGACCGTGCGTTGACTAACAGAACTGGGGGATCAATGACGATCGGGCAAAAATAGGCACGAAAGACAGCGTGTTCACTGGCGTTTCGATGAATTTGGGAAATTAAAGCAGCCTGACAGAAAGAAAGGCGACGTAAAGAAGCGGTACGCGCAAAACGAAAAACCCAGCCGAAGCTGGGCGTCAGTGCGAATCCGTGATGCCGCCAACCGCCAACCTGCGCAGTGTGGCTGAGCGCCTGCTTAGTCGATCGTGACCTTGGCGTCCTTCACCAACTTCGCGAAGCGTTCGGTGTCGGTCTTGATCTGCGCCGCCATCTGTACGGAACTGTTACCGATCGGCACTGCGCCGATCTCGTCCATACGCTTGCGGAAGTCCGGCGAGTTCACGATTTTCACGATCTCCGCGTTCAGGCGAAGGACGACCTCCTTGGGCGTCGCGCTTGGGGCCAGCACGCCGAACCAGGTGCCCTGGTCGAACCCCTTCAGTCCCGCTTCGTCGAGTGTCGGCACGTCGGGGAGCGCCGCCGAACGCTTGATGGTGGTCACCGCCAGGGCGCGCAGCTTGCCCGCGCGGATATGGGAAAGCACCGGCGTCACGGTATCGAAGGACATGTCGATCTGGCCGCCCAACAAGTCGATCGTCAGCGGACCGCTGCCCTTGTAGGGTACATGCATGATCTCGGCGCCACTCGCGATGCCGAACTGGGCACCAATCAGATGCTGCCCGGTACCATTCCCGTTCGACCCGAAGGTCAGTTTGCCCGGGGTCTTCTTCGCCAGGGCAATGAGTTCAGTGACGTTCTTCGCCGGCACACTCGCATTCACCACCAGCACATTCGGTACCAGGGCCACCGTCGTCACCGGTGCGAAGTCGCGCTGGAAATCGTAGGGCAGCTTCTTGTAGACGCTGCTGGCGATCGTGTGGTGGACCGCACCAAGCAGGATCGTGTAGCCGTCGGGCTTGGCCTTGGCGACATAATCGGCGCCGATGGTCGCACCGGCACCCGGCTTGTTTTCGACGATCACAGGCGTGCCCAGGCTTTTCGAGAGTTCCTGGCCGAGGGTACGCGCGATCGCATCGGTGGTGCCGCCGGTGGCAAAGGGAACGACGATGCTGATGGTCTTGGCGGGCCAGGCTTGCGCCATGGCCGCAGTGCCGGTTCCGAGCAGGACCGCCATGGCGGCGGTGTGCATGATGCGCTTGTAGTGCAGGGCTTGCTTTCGCATGCTTGTCTCCTGATAGCGATTTTTAGATGTGTGTTGGCGGTACGCGCCCGGTTAGCCGCGCCCGCATTTTTTTCACTGTGTCAGAACGGAATATACGGCTTGCGCCAGTTAAAACATGACGCTAAAGTTGAACCATTATCAAGTTTGAATTAACAATGTCCACTCCCATCAATGCCCACTCCGAAATGGCGTTTTTCAGCCTGCTGGTGCGCGCCGGCACGCTCTCGGCTGCCGCACGCGAGATGAACGTCACCACGGCAGGCGTCAGCAAGCGCCTGAGCCAGATGGAGGCCCGCCTTGGCGCCCGTTTGCTGCACCGGACCACGCGCCGCATCGGGCTGACGGCGGAAGGCGAAATGTACCTCGAACATTCGCGCCGCATCCTGGCCGATATCGAAGACATGGAGCAGCTGATCCTCAGCGCCGGGACGGCGCCCAAGGGCCTGCTCAGGGTGAACGCGACCCTTGGCTTCGGGCGCAGCCATATCGCCCCGCTGATTTCGGCTTTCCATAAACGCTATCCGGACGTGAATGTCCAGTTGCAGCTGACGGTCAATCCACCGTCGCTGATCGAGGACGCCTGCGATGTGTGGATCCGGTTCGGCGAGCCGCCCGACACAAGGGTGATCGCAAAGCGCATCGCCTCGAACCGGCGCCTGATCTGTGGTTCGCCGGCCTATCTCGCGGCGCATGGCACGCCACGCGTGCCGAACGACCTGACGCAGCACAGCTGCATCGGGATACGCCAGGGAGAGGAAGGCTATGGGATCTGGCACCTGAAGTACGGGCAGCGCAGCGAGACGGTCAAGGTGCGCGGCTCCCTGAGTACCAACGACGGGGAAATTGCCGTCAACTGGGCGCTCGAAGGACACGGCCTGATCATGCGGTCCGAATGGGATGTCGCGAAATACCTGGAAAGCGGGCGCCTGCGCCAGGTCCTGCCGAACTGGTCGACGCCGCCGGCGGACATTTATGCCGTCTACCCGTATCAGCTCCAGACCGCGGCGCGCGTACGCTCGTTCGTCGACTTCGTGGCCGACGCCTTTTCTTCCGCCACGCCGACGGGCCAGGAAGTGGCGCGCTGGCCGTCGAGCGAACCGGCGCCTAGGGGGTAAGCGCATCTGGTGCGCCCGCCTGGATCAGGATGGCGCGGAAGTCGTTGACATTGGTAAGAGTCGGCCCGGTGACGACCGCGTCGCCCAGCGCCCCGAAGAATCCATGGCCATCGTTGCGGTCCAGGCTCTGCTGGGGCCGCAGTCCCAGCGCGAATGCGCGTGCGAGGCTCGACGGCGAAAAATACGCGCCGGCGATCTCCTCCTGTCCGTCGACGCCGTCGGTGTCGCCTGCCAGCCCATGGATGCCGGGCTGCCCGCGCAAGGCAAGGGCGGCGGCGAGCAGGAATTCGACATTGCGCCCGCCCCTGCCGTCGCCGCGCACCGTGACCGTGGTTTCGCCACCGGAAAGCAGGATGCAGGGCGCGGCGAACGGCTGGGCGTGGCGGGCCATGCCGAGTGCGATGCCGGCCATCACCTTGCCGACCTCGCGCGCCTCGCCCTCGATGCTGTCGCCCAGGATGTAGGTATTGAACCCGGCTTCGCGTGCGACGCGCGCGGCGGCCTCCAGCGCCATCTGCGGCGCGGCCACCATCCGTACTTCATGTCCGGCCAGGCGTGGATCGCCCGGTTTGACCGATTCCCCCAGGCCGCTTTCCAGCACCTGCCTGACGCTCGGGGGCAAGGCGATGCCATAACGGCGCACGATGTCCAGGGCATCGGCGCAGGTAGTCGCATCGGCGACGGTCGGACCGGACGCGATATCGGCCGGCGCGTCGCCCGGCACATCGGAAATCAGGAGCGTCACCACATGGGCAGGGTAGCAGGCCGCAGCCAGGCGCCCGCCCTTGATCGCGGAGAGGTGACGCCGCACGCAGTTCATCTCGCCGATACTGGCGCCGGACGCCAGCAAGGCGCGGTTGACGGCCTGCTTGTCTGCCAACGTGATCCCGGCCAAAGGCAAAGGCAGCAGCGACGAGCCGCCGCCGGACATCAGGCACAACACCGTATCGTCGGCTGTCAGGCCGCCCGCCAAGTCGAGCATGCGCCTGGCGGCCGCCTCGCCTGCCTGGTCGGGAACCGGGTGCGCCGCCTCGACGATCTCGATGTGCCGGCACGGCGCCGCGTAGCCGTAGCGCGTGACGACCAGCCCTTCGAGTGCGCCCTGCCAGTGATCCTCGACAGCCCGCGCCATCTCCGCCGAAGCCTTGCCGGCGCCGATGACGATCAGGCGCCCGGCGGGAGGCTTGGGCAGGTGCGGCGGGACGCACAAGGCCGGCTGGGCCGCCGCGATGGCGGTCCTGAACAGCGTCTCGAGCAATGCCCGTTCGCCGCCCGGCGCGCCAGCGCCCAGCCCTTCTCCCCTCACCTCATTCGGCATGATGTCTCCCGTGCCTGTTGTTCTCGGAGGCGCGCGTCAGGCTGCTGCGCGCTGCTGCTGACCGCTCAGGAAATCGCAGACGGCCTTGGTGACTTGCACGGTGGTCGCGCTGCCGCCGAGGTCGCCGGTATGCAGGGCCGGGTTCGCCGTGACGCTTTCGATGGCCGCCATCACCTGCCGGGCAGCGGCGTCCTCGCCCAGGTGTTCGAGCAGCATCACCACCGACCAGAAGGTGCCGATCGGGTTGGCCAGACCTTTACCCATGATGTCGAAGGCCGAACCGTGGATCGGCTCGAACATCGACGGATAGCGCCGTTCCGGATCGATGTTGCCGGTCGGGGCAATGCCGAGGCTGCCGGCCAGCGCGGCGGCCAGGTCGGAGAGGATGTCGGCGTGCAGGTTCGTCGCCACGATGGTGTCCAGCGTGGCCGGACGGTTGACCATGCGCGCAGTCGCCGCGTCGACCAGCTCCTTGTCCCATTTCACGTCCGGGAATTCGCGCGAGACCTCCAACGCGATTTCGTCCCACATCACCATCGCGTGGCGCTGGGCGTTGCTCTTGGTGACGACGGTAAGCAGCTTGCGCGGCCGCGACTGCGCCAGCTTGAATGCGTAGCGCAGGATGCGCTCGACGCCGACGCGCGTCATCATGCTCACATCGGTCGCCGCCTCGATCGGATGGCCCTGGTGGACGCGCCCGCCCACGCCGGAGTATTCGCCTTCCGAGTTTTCGCGCACGATGACCCAGTTCAGGTCTTCCGGCGCGCAGCGTTTCAGGGGACCGTCGATGCCCGGCAGGATGCGCGTTGGGCGCACGTTGGCGTACTGGTCGAAGCCCTGACAGATTTTCAGGCGCAGGCCCCACAGTGTGATGTGGTCCGCGATGTCCGGATCGCCGGCCGAGCCGAACAGGATGGCGTCCTTGCCGCGCAACGCGTCCAGGCCGTCGGCCGGCATCATGACGCCATGCTGGCGGTAATAGTCGCCGCCCCAGTCGAAGTCTTCGAATTCGAACTGGAAGGCCTTGCTCGATGCGGCAAGGACTGCCAGCACTTCCCGGCCTGCCGGGACGACTTCCTTGCCGATGCCGTCGCCAGGGATGGTTGCGATGTTGTAGGTCTTCATGATTGCTGTCTCCAGTTCTGAGTTGGTGGTGTCGTGAGTGCACTCTACCCGCCAGAAGGGACGAACAAACGATTGAAAACTCAATCAATTCTTAACTGTGGATTAACAATAGCCGATCTCCTTTGGATGTTTTTGCCTGCGGCGCCCGAGCAGCAGGCGCCATCATCTAGTCGTTTGACAGCGATTTCAGGACTTCACGCCCTGCATGGCCGCAAGGTAGGGAGCCAGGCGCTTGCCCATTTCGTCGCCCAGGGCCTGCAGGCCGCTCATGGGACGCACCATGACCTCGACATCGACGATCTTGCCTTCGTCATCGAAGCGGATCATGTCGATACCCTTGAGTTCCTTGCCATTCACCTTGGCCGAGAACTCCAGCACCACGCTGAGCCCGTCGGCGTCGGCAAACTGGCGGTGATACGTGAAGTCCTCGAACACCTTGACCACCGTCCCCAGGATGAGCTGCACAGCCTGCGCGCCGGGGTATGGCGTGTGTGCCATGGGCGAGCGGAAAACGGCCCTGGGGTGCAGGATGGCGGGCAGTTCGGCCAGGTTGGCCTGTGCCACCATGTCGTGCCATTTCTCCAGACTTGCTGCTACCGCGGGCGTCACGCCCTGCGCAAAGCCGGCGGCCGGAGGGGACTTCTGCGTCGTGGCGCTGGTATCGAAGCCCAGGGCCAGTTCCGTGCCCTGCTTGATGGCACGCTTGGCGTCGAGTTCAACTGCCTTGTCGGCGCCGCCGATCAGGTGCACGGTGCAGCCCGCTGCCAGCAATCCGGCTTGCAGTTCGCGCTGCGGGTCCTGGCCCGCGCAGAGGATGACGTTGTCCACGTTCAGGACCATGTCCTTGCCGTCCACGGTGATGTGCAGGCCGGCGTCGTCCACCTTGCGATAGATCACGCCGCCAATCATCTCGACCTTGCGGTTTTTCAGCGAGGTGCGGTGGATCCAGCCTGTGGTCTTGCCCAGGCCGTCGCCGACCTTGCTGGTCTTGCGCTGCAGCAGGTATATCTTGCGCGGAATGGCACCGATGCGCGCCGCCTGGATGCCCCCCCGCGCGCTGCCCGTGGTGTCCACACCCCACTCGGCGAAGAACCTGGCCGCATCCAGGCTCGGGCTGGTGCCTTCGTGCAGCAGGTATTCGGACACATCGAAGCCGATGCCGCCCGCGCCGACCACGGCCACCGTCTGGCCCACGGCCTTCTTGTCGCGCAGCACGTCCAGGTAGCCCAGCACCTTGGGGTGGTCGATGCCTTCGATCTCGGGCTTGCGCGGCACGACGCCGGTGGCCAGCACCACGTGCCGGTAGCCTTCACCCACCAGGTCGTGCGCGCTGACCTTTCGGCCCAACTGCAGCTTCACGCCGGTCAACTCGACCTGCTTGCCGAAATAGCGCAGTGTCTCGTTGAACTCCTCCTTGCCCGGCACCTGCCTGGCCACGTTGAACTGACCGCCGATCTCCGGCGCGGCGTCGATCAGCGTCACGTCGAAGCCACGCTGTGCCGCCGTCGTGGCGAAGGCCAGGCCGGCCGGGCCGGCGCCGACCACGGCGATGCGGTCCTTCGTGGTGGCGGGCCGATGGATGAGGATGGTCTCGTGGCAGGCACGCGGGTTGACCAGGCACGAGGTGATCTTGCCGCCGAAGGTGTGGTCCAGGCAGGCCTGGTTGCAGCCGATGCAGGTGTTGATCTCGTCGGCTCGGCCGGCGGCGGCCTTGTTCACGAAATCAGGGTCGGCCAGGAAGGGGCGCGCCATGCTCACCATGTCGGCACAGCCCTCGGCCAGCACCTGCTCGGCCACTTCGGGGGTGTTGATGCGGTTCGTCGCCACCAGCGGAACGCCAACCTTGCCCTTGAGCTGCCTGGTCACCCAGGCATAGGCCGCGCGCGGCACCTTGGTCGCGATCGTCGGGATGCGCGCCTCGTGCCAGCCGATGCCGGTGTTGAGGATGGTGACGCCGGCCTTTTCCAGGGCCTGCGCCAGCTCGATCACTTCCTCGGTGGTGGAGCCGCCTTCCACCAGGTCGAGCATCGACAGGCGAAAGATGATGATGAAGTTGGGGCCCACGCGCTCGCGCGTGCGGCGCACGATGTCGAGCGGGAAGCGAATGCGGTTGGCGTAGGAGCCGCCCCACTCGTCGTCGCGCTGGTTGGTGTGCGCGGCGATGAATTCGTTGATGAGGTAGCCCTCGGAGCCCATGATTTCCACGCCGTCGTAGCCCGCGCTCTGAGCCAGGGCAGCGGCGTTGGCGTAGTCCTCCACCGTCCGGGCCACTTCATCGGACGTCAGGGCGTGCGGTCGGAACGGGCTGATGGGCGCCTTGATGGCGCTCGGCGCCACCAGTTCAGGATGGTAGGCGTAACGGCCAAAGTGCAGGATCTGCATGCAGATCTTGCCGCCGGCCTCGTGCACGGCCTGCGTCACGACCCGGTGCTTGTCGGCCTCGGCCTGGGTGGTCATGGCGGCACCGCCG
This sequence comes from Massilia sp. CMS3.1, assembly GCF_051262535.1. Taxonomy (NCBI): domain Bacteria; kingdom Pseudomonadati; phylum Pseudomonadota; class Betaproteobacteria; order Burkholderiales; family Oxalobacteraceae; genus Massilia; species Massilia sp. CMS3.1. Next base: position 16,206 of record NZ_JBIMES010000002.1, read on the forward strand.
GGCATGGGGCGCCCGCGATCGTTGGGGGCGATGCCGCCGGTTACGATCAGGCCGACCCCGCCGCGGGCGCGTTCGGCGTAGAAGGCGGCCATGCGCTCGAAACCGTCCTTGGCCTCCTCCAGCCCCACGTGCATGGAGCCCATGAGCACGCGGTTCTTGAGGGTCAGAAAGCCCAGATCGAGCGGGGCCAGCATGCGGGGGTAAGCGTTCATCGCGGGGTCCTTGTATGAATGTGCTTTGACGGAAAGCGGACAAACTATGCAACCAGTTGCATTAGTCTAGATGGCAATTCGGATTTGCGCAACCAGTTGCATAGAGACTCGCCTGCGTTTAGACTGGCCACCTATGTCGCTCGCCCATGCCGTTCTCACTTCCCTGCTCGAAAAAGCCTCTTCGGGCTACGAACTGGCACGGCGCTTCGACAAGTCCATCGGCTATTTCTGGCACGCCACCCACCAGCAGATTTACCGCGAGCTGGCGCGCATGGAGGCCTCGGGCTGGATCGAATCGAGTTCGGCGCCGGATGCCGGAAAGACCCGCAAGCGGGAATACCGCGTGCTTCCCGCAGGCCGCGCGGAACTGATCCGGTGGGCGCATGCGCCATCGCCTCCGATGGATCTACGGGACGAATTCATGGTCAAACTGCGCGCCGACGCCACACTGAGTGAAGTGAATCTGCGCCCCGACATCCGGCGCCAGATCGAACACCATCAGGAGAAGCTGGCGCACTACCGGACCATCGAAGAGCGGGATTTCCTGCATGGCCGTGTCCTCACGCGCGAAGCACGCATCCAGCACATGATCCTCAAAAAAGGCATCCTGTACGAAGAGCTTGCCATCCGATGGTCGCAGGAGATGCTGGACGTTCTGGCATAAAAAGCAGCTCAGGGACCGAGCGCTTCCTGCTGGAGCATCGCTGCGACCAGACGCAGGGCTGCCTGTTCAGCCCCCTTGCAAGATGCGCTTTCGTAGCCCGGACGACGACGATCCGCCCGTACGCGCCAGCAGTACGGCATCTGTGTAGACCAGACCGCAATATCGGAGCCGTCTGTCGCAACGCACATTTATTAATGCCGATCAGTGAATCCAAATGCCTGCCAGAATTTAATGCATATCTCGACCCCACGCCGAAAACTGCCTGTCAGCTTGGCTGATCTGCGGCAGTAGAATGAGAGAGTCAATCCGGAAAAAACTTCACCATGTCCGCGGGCTTGATTCCCGCACTTGCGGGCCGCCACTTTTAGCGAGATTTTCAACCTTGACCGCCCTGACCTCGCTATGACCGTCTGCCGGCACAGCATTGACGATGGCGACGGCTTCATCGAACCGACCTAGCAAGCGCAGCAGCTCACCTTGTTGGATCATGTTTCATGGCTTTACTTCACCGTCGCGCAGCATATCCAGAATCGCCTCCATGTTCTTGCGCTCAGCCGCCCGTGCCCAGGTAGGCACATCGGGGCAAGGGTGAACCATCGAATTTGCTGCGGTAGCGGTCGTTCAAACCCCACCAGATGCGATTCCTCAGCCACAGAACCCGATCCCTGCTCACCCCTTTGGATCGCGCCAACACGTACTCCACGTCGTCGAAATTAACACGGTCGACATACTGTGCATGCCCCCAAGACGAGATAGCCTCGGACCACTCCTTCTGATCCTGAAGTAGTCCTTGAGGGTCGCCACGCCATCGCAGCCATGCACGAGTAAACTGTCCGGTTGGCCCTGGCATTTTGGGCATGATCCCTACCGACCCGATGTCGTCCAGCCAGAACAGCGTCGCGCAGGCTTTGCAGCGGGCCAACGGCTCCTCGCGCCATGTCCAGGTCGGTTTCCCATCCGACCAGTTTTGGACGCCGAAAAAATTGGCGCTACGTAGTTGCCGACGAAGAAAAAAAAGCATCGCAGCCGGGGCATGTGTGAACAGAGGGAGAGGAGAAACTTGTCATGTTTGCTACTTTAACGCGGCCATCCGCACTCGACTATCTTGATGATCGCGGACGTGCACTTGGACGCTCATCCTGGCCTTGAGGATCGTCACTCCAATTCCTTACCCTTCTCGCAGAGCTGCCGACATCTGCCACAAGGTCTGGGCGCGCAGCCCAGTCCGGCAATATGCTAGTACCGGCTTGGGCGCGTCAGCAATTATCGCGGCAAACGCCTCGACATCCTCTTGTGTAATCTTGCCAGGTACTACCGGCAGGTAATGCGCCTCGATGCCGTACTGCGCTGCCTGCGACGCGATGTCAGCGAACGAAGGCTGATCGCCACCCTCCCCGTCGGGCCGATTGCAGATGATGGTGGCAAGACCCGCATCGCGCAGTCCGCGCAGTGCGTCGGGCGTGACTTGGGGAGCAATCGCGAAGTTCTTATCGAGGTAACGGATATTCATTTGTTGTCCTGTTCGCCCTATCGAACAACAATCTATTGAAATATATATCGTAAGTTAATATACTATCAGCAGATAAATCGAGCCACAAGAAGGAACCGATGATGACCGACACACAAAAACTGGACCTACATGCAATGCAAGCGGCCGCCACACGGGCGTGCGGCATGTTGAAAGTACTGGGCAATCCTGACCGGCTGTTACTGCTTTGCCAACTGACACAGGGAGAGTATTGCGTCAGCGAGCTTGAGACCCTGCTGCACATCCAGCAGCCGACCTTGTCCCAACAGCTTGGTGTCCTGCGCGATGAAGGTCTCGTGAGTACGCGGCGCGAGGGAAAGCAGATTTTTTACAAGATCGACAGCAAGGAAGCCATCGCAATCATGGGTGTCCTTTATGAACTGTTCTGCCAACCGGGCAAAGGAGCGCAAGGATGATTGACTGGATTAATTTCACGCCCTGGACAGCACTGGCCGGGGGCTTGCTCATCGGTCTGGCTGCTGCTGTTTTCGTTCTTTTCAACGGCAGGATCGCCGGCATCAGCGGCATCCTCGGCGGCTTGCTGCGCGCGCATCCGGGCGACGTAGGCTGGCGCATGGCATTCCTGGCTGGCCTGATGGCTGCTCCTGTCTTGTACGGGCTGGTCGCTGCACTCCCTGAAGTTACGGTCAACGCCGGTGAAGGAACCCTCTTGGTCGCTGGTTTGCTCGTTGGTGTCGGAACCCGGTACGGTGCCGGTTGCACAAGCGGCCACGGCGTATGCGGCATCTCGCGCATGTCACCGCGCTCGCTGATCGCAACGGCGACATTCATGTTCGCTGGCTTCATCACGGTCTACATCGTCCGCCACGCACTCACCTGAAGGGAACGGCATGCAAATCGTAATGGCATTGATGGCCGGCCTGATCTTCGGCATTGGACTGATTGTATCGGGCATGACCAACCCGGCCAAGGTGATCGGTTTCCTCGACCTGGCCGGCAAATGGGACCCGTCGCTCGCCTTCGTGATGGGCGGGGCCATCCTGGTGGGCGTTGTCGCCTTCGGCTTCGCCCGCAAGCGCGAACGCTCGCTCCTCGGCGCCGTTATGCGCCTACCGACAGCCACCAATATCGACCGCCGGCTGGTAATGGGTTCACTGGCTTTCGGCGCCGGCTGGGGACTGGCAGGATACTGCCCCGGCCCAGCCTTGGCATCGCTTGCTTACGGCGGCACCAAGCCAATGATCTTCACGCTGGCGATGTTAGCCGGCATGGCCCTGTTTGAGCTTCTTGATCGCGTGTCGGCCGCACGGACCCGTACCCAGGCTTGAGCATGAAGGTCTTATTGCTATCACCCTCGGCGCTAGATGGGGTTGCGCGCCTCCCGAGGCAGTCGTGCTGACGACTCTCGTTCTGGGCGGTGTGATTGGGATAATCCTTGCGCTGACCGGCGCCGGTGGGGGCATTTTGGCGGTCCCGTTGCTGGTCTTCGGTGCGGGCGCCACTGTCGCTGAAGCCGGACCTGTCGGCCTCATGGCTGTTGGTATGGCGGCCACGCTAGGGGCAGTGCTGGGACTGCGAGCCGGGAACGTGCGTTACCGCGCCGCCTTGCTAATCGCCGCGACCGGAATGCTGCTGTCGCCTGCCGGATTATGGGTCGCAAGGCAGATCGACGGCCGTTGGCTGTCCGTGCTGTTCGCTCTGGTGCTGTTGTATGTGGCACTGAACACGTTCAGACAGGCGGCGGCAGGAGAAGGCTTTACAGGCGCCGCGCCTGACGCCGTATGCAGGCGCGACGCCGATACCCGTCGCTTTATCTGGACACGCCCATGCGCCTTGGCAATGACGCTGTCGGGTGCCCTGGCCGGCCTGCTGTCCGGGCTGCTGGGTGTAGGCGGGGGCTTCGTGATGGTGCCTGCGTTGCAGCGGCACACCGACTTGCCCATGAAATCGGCCGTGGCGACGTCGCTGGCAGTCATCGCGCTGATCTCGCTGGCCGGCGTTGTCGCTACCGCCGCCAGCGGACGCATGGACTGGAGGATGGCCCTGCCCTTCGCCGGAGGCGCGCTGGCGGGCATGCTCGGTGGCCGCTCGCTCGCCGCCCGCCTCGCCGGCCCACAGCTGCAGAAAGGATTCGCAGCCGTCGCCGCGCTGGTCGCTCTCGCGATGATCGTGAAGGCGCTGTCGTAGAGAAGTACTGTTCGCATTTTTTCAAGGAGATCAAGATGAGCCTGAATCCGATCCAGCTATTCGACACCGAGTCGTCAACCTTTACTTACCTCCTGACGGCACCCGGCTCGACGCAGGCCGTCATCATCGACCCCGTCGACCATCACTGGGAGCGCGACCTGCGCCATCTCGAACGACTGGGACTGGAACTGGTTTACGTGCTTGAAACCCATGCGCACGCGGACCACATCACGTCGGCTGGAAGGCTGCGCGAGCTGACAGGCGCCAAGGCGGCAGTGCCTGGCGGCTGCGGCATAGTGCCAGCGGAGGTGCAACTGAACGACGGAGATGTTATCCGCTTCGGAGATGCCGAAGAGATCAAAGTGTTGCACACTCCAGGCCACACTGCTGGCAGCATGAGCTATGTCTGGCGTGACAATGTTTTTACTGGCGACACCCTGCTGATCGACGGCTGCGGTCGCACCGACTTCCAGAGCGGCAGCAGCGATGCGCTGTATGACAGCGTGAACACCAAGCTGTTTAGGCTGCCTGACGATACGCGCATGTGGCCAGGCCATGATTACAAGGGCCAAGCAGTGTCGACGATCGGCTGGGAGAAACAGCACAACGCCCGGCTGGCCAATCGCAGCCGCGACGACTTCCGCAAGTTGATGAGTGAACTCGATCTACCCAAGCCGAAGATGATCGACGTCGCGGTTCCGGCAAACCAGAGCCTCGGCCTGCCTCACGGAGCTTGAAGCCAACGCCAGTTGAGATCCGCATCCAATCTACCTCGTCTTGCTTCGCGAATGGTTGAGTGCTCCGGGTTACATGGCGGTTACACAGGCCGCAAGCAGGAAGTAAAAAGAAAAAAGGGTTACACGCAAAAGCATGTAACCCCTTAATCTGACTAACTTGTTCTGGTGCCGCTGACCGGAATCGAACTGGTGACCTTCGCATTACGAATGCGCTGCTCTACCAACTGAGCTACAGCGGCTCTAAGCGGGCAAACCCGACGAAGAGCTGTATTCTAGCAAACAACCCACCAAACTTGCTAGTGCGACTCTGCAATTTCTCACCGGATTTGCCAGAATTTCAATTATTCAGCGTGGTAACGGGTGACGATCTCGACTTCTTCCTTCGAACCGAGGAACACCGGCACGCGCTGGTGCAGCTTGTGCGGCGCGATGTCCATGATGCGCTGTGTGCCGTCGGTGGCGGCGCCACCGGCCTGTTCGACGATCATCGCCATCGGGTTGGCTTCGTACATCAGGCGCAGCTTGCCCGGCTGGGCCGGGTCGCGCATGTCGGCCGGGTACATGAAGACGCCGCCGCGGTTCAGGATGCGGTGCACGTCGGCCACCATCGAGGCGATCCAGCGCATGTTGAAATCCTTGCCGCGCGCGCCGGTCTTGCCTTCCAACATTTCGTCGACATAGCGCTGCACCGGCGGATGCCAGTGGCGTTTATTCGACATGTTGATCGCGAATTCCTTGGTCGTGGCCGGGATCTGGATGTTGCTTTGTGTGAGCACCCAGGCACCCTGCTCGCGGTCGAGCGTGAAGCAGTGCACGCCGTCGCCGGTGGTCAGGACCAGCATGGTCTGCGGGCCGTACACGGCGTAGCCGGCGGCAACCTGGCTTGACCCCGGCTGCAGGAAGGCTTCCTCGGTCGGCTCGCCCATGCCTTCCGGGGCCTTCAGCACCGAGAAGATGGTGCCGATCGAAACGTTGACGTCGATGTTCGAGGAGCCGTCGAGCGGATCGAACAGCAGCATGTACTCGCCCTTCGGATAGCGGTTCGGGATCGGGTGGATGCTTTCCATCTCTTCCGACGCCATCGCCGCCAGGTGGCCGCCCCACTCGTTCGCTTCCAGCAGGATCTCGTTCGAGATCACGTCGAGCTTCTTCTGGACTTCGCCCTGGATGTTCTCGGTGTCGGCGCTGCCGAGGATGTCGCCCAGCGCGCCCTTGCTGACTTCATAGCTGATGCGCTTGCAGGCGCGGGCCACGACCTCGATCAGGAGGCGCAGCTCGGCCGGGATGGAATTGTGGAGACGTTGTTGCTCTACCAGGTGTTGCGTGAGACTGACGCGTTTCATGAACTTCCTTTTGCTTGGATTGAATATGTGGTGTTAGTTGGCCAGCGCTTTTCCGACAACTTCGCGCACGTCGTTCGACAAGCGCTGTTGCCCGGCGACTTGCTGCAATGCCTTCTTCATCTGCTCCTGCAGCTCCGGCGTGTACCGGCGCCAGCGGTCCATCGTGCGCGCCAGGCGGCTTGCCACTTGCGGGTTGAGGCCGTCGAGCGTGATTACCTGCTCGGCCCAGAAGGCGTAGCCGCTGCCGTCCGGGGCGTGGAATTGCACCGGATTGGCGGCGCAGAAATTCGAGATCAGGCTGCGCGCGCGGTTCGGGTTGCGCAGGTTGAAGGCCGGGTGGCGCATCAGGCCGCGCACGGTAGGCACATCGGTGATCGCACACGATGCCTGCATCGCGAACCATTTGTCGATGACCAGCGGCTCGTCCTGGAACTCGTCGTAGAAACGCTGCAGGGACGCTTCAGCGCCCGGCGCCCGCGCATGGACCAGCGCGGAGAGCGCGGCAACGCGGTCGGTCATGTTGCCGGCCTCATCGAATTGCTGCTGGGCCAGCGCCAGGCCTTCTTCATCCTGCGCTGCGGTGAGATAGGTCAGGCACAGGTTTTTGAGTGCGCGCTTGCCGGCGGACAGCGCGTCCGGGCTGTAGTCGCCCGGGGTCGCGTTTGCCGCGTATTGCGCCAGCAATTCCGTGCGCAGGCGCGCGCCGATGTTGGCGCGCATGAACTGGCGTGCCAGGTGGATCGACATCGGATTGACGACCTCGATCTGCTCGGCAACCATCCCTTCCGAGGGGAGCATCAAGGCCTGCTCGCGGAAAGCCGGGTCGAGTGTTTCGTCGGTGAGCATCTTGCCCAGCGCCAGCAGGAAAGTATCATCCAGCAGCAAAGGCGCATCGACGCCTGCCTCTCCCGTCAGTTTCAGCAGGCGGCCCATGGCCAGGCGCTGGCCGGCTTCCCAGCGGTTCACGGCATCGCTGTCATTGCTGAACAGGTGCAGCAGGTCGGCGTCGCCGTAATTGAAGTCGAGAATGATCGGCGCGGAAAAGTCGCGCAGGATCGACGGCGTCGGCTGCTCGAGCACGTTCTCGAAGACGAAGCTTTGCTCGTTTTCCGTCAGTTCCAGCACGGTAGTGGTGCCTGCCTCTTTTCCATCGAGCCTGAGCGCCATGTCGCGGCCATCGGCACCCAGCAGGCCCACGGCGATCGGGATGTGGAACGGGAGTTTGCTGGTCTGGCCCGGCGTCGGAGGACAGGATTGGAAGAAGGTCAGCGTACAGGTCTTGGCCAGCTCGTCGTAGCGCGTTTCGGCACGCACGACCGGGGTGCCGGCCTGGCTGTACCAGCGCTCGAACAGGGACAGGTCGCGGCCGCTCGCGTCGGCCATGGCGCGGCGGAAATCGTCGCAGGTGACGGCCTGGCCGTCATGGCGCTCGAAATACAGGTCCATGCCCTTGCGGAAATCTTCGCGGCCCAGCAGCGTCTGGACCATGCGCACGACTTCGGCGCCCTTCTCGTACACAGTGACCGTATAAAAATTATTGATTTCGACGAAGGAGTCGGGACGCACCGGGTGCGCCATCGGGCCGGCGTCTTCCGGGAACTGGGCCTGGCGCAAGGTACGCACCTGGTCGATGCGGCCGACCGCGCGCCCGCTCTCGGTGCCGATCATGTCGGCCGAGAATTCCTGGTCGCGGAAAACAGTGAGTCCTTCCTTCAGCGACAGCTGGAACCAGTCGCGGCAGGTCACGCGGTTGCCGGTCCAGTTGTGGAAGTATTCGTGGCCGACGACCGCTTCGATGCCCTGGAAGTCGATGTCGGTCGCCACGCGCGGATTGGCCAGCACGAATTTCGTGTTGAAGATGTTCAGGCCCTTGTTTTCCATCGCGCCCATGTTGAAGTCGCCGACGGCAACGATCATGAAGCGGTCCAGGTCCAATTCAAGATCCCAGCGTTCTTCGTCCCAACGGATGCTGTTCTTCAACGACTGCATCGCATAGTCAGTCTTGTCGAGGTTGCCCTCTTCGACCCAGACCTGCAGCAGGGCATCGCGGCCATCCTTCAGGCGGAAGGTTTCTTCCTGGCACACCAGGCGCGCGGCGACCAGGGCGAACAAATAGGACGGCTTCTTGAACGGGTCTTCCCACTTGGCATAGTGGCGGCCATCGCCGAGTTCGCCTTCTTCGACCAGGTTGCCGTTCGACAGCAGCACCGGGTAGTTTTTCTTATCGGCGCGCAGCATGACGGTGAAGACGGCCATCACGTCCGGGCGGTCCGGGAAATACGTGATCGCGCGGAAGCCTTCGGCTTCGCACTGGGTATAAAAACTGCCGTTCGACGTGTACAGGCCGCTCAGCGTGGTGTTCTGTTCCGGCACGCAGATCGATTCGATCTCGAGCGTGACTTCCTCTGGCGTATTCGAAATCGTCAGCAGGTTGCCCTCGATGCGGTAATCGTTCTCGCCGAGGGTGTTGCCATTCATGCGCAGCGCCACCAGTTCCAGGTTCTCGCCGTAGAGCTCGATCTCGCGCTGGGCACTGTCGGGGTTGCGCCGCATCGTCATCCGGTTGGCGACGATGGTGCGCGCGGGATCGAGGTCGAAGCCGAGTTCGACGGTGTCCACGAGGTAGCTGGGCGGGGTGTAATCTTTCCTGTAAATCGTCTGGGGCGTGTCGGTGCGCATGGGATGTCCGAAAAACAGTCGAAGAAGCTCATATTTTACCAACAAGGTTTCGCCGTGCTCGCGCGATTTCATTGGGGCCGCATGTGTCGCATTGTGGCCTTGGTAACGATGTGTAAATTTATCTGCGAGAATTGACGGAAAAGCGCACTCTGACGCTGGGCAGAGACCGTCAAAAAATGGGAGAGAAAACGCATGAAACGCTTGATTGCAGTGAGCATGGCGCTCACGGCGCTGTTGCTGGGGGGGTGTGCCACCACCATTCGCTCGGACGTGACCACCTTCCACCAGTGGCCGGCCCAGATCGAGGACAAGAGCTATGTCTTCGAGGCGCCGCCGCGCTTCGACAATACGCTCGAATACCAGAGCTATCAAAACCTGGTGCGCGGGCAACTGGCGCAGCTGGGTTTCCGTGAGGCCAATACGAGTCCGGCAGCACTGAAAGTGGCGATGCGCTTTACGACCACCGATGTGCCGGTGCGCGTCGTCCAACCAGCGGTGCCGATGTTTGATGACTTCGGGTACTACCGCTTTGGCCCGCGTTTCCACCCGCGCTTCGGTCCACGCGGGCGCTTTGCGCGTTGGCACCACCCGTTCTACGATCCGTTCTGGAGTCCCTACCCGGCCTACCAGGTCTCGATCGAACACCAGTACCGGCGCGAGCTGCAGGTATCGATCAAGGACAAGACCGACAAGCGCCTGTTTGACGTCACGGTGCACAACATGAGCGGCGAGCTGTCGACGCCGATGCTGATGCCGGCGCTGGTGCACAGCGCGTTCGCGGGCTTCCCGGGACCGAGCGGCGTGGCGCGGCGGGTGGAATTGCAGCGCAAGGATGGGTAAGAGCCTATCCCAGTTGGACATGAAGCCGGGACGTTCGCGTCCCGGCTTTTTTTGTGGAAGTAAATTACGAAAAATACGCCTCCGAAGCGAAGGTGATCGCCACCAACAGCAGCACCGCGAGCACCAGCACGATCAATAAACGCCCGAACTTGGGCGCGCCCACGGTGTCAGGCTCTTGCGGCTCCTTATCGTCGCTGAACTCTCTCATGGCAGCAGGATCGTCGAGCCGGTCGTCCGGCGCGCTTCGAGCGCAGTGTGGGCGGCGGCTGCCTCGGCCAGCGCGAAACGCTGGTGGATATCGATGTTCACTTTGCCGCTTTCCACCATGTTGAACAGGTCCGCCGCGCGTTCTTCCAGTTCGGCGCGGGTGGACACATAGGCCGCCAGCGACGGCCGCGTGATATAGAGCGAATTGCGCGAAGCGAGCTCGCCGACGGAAAACGGCGGTACCGGCCCCGACGAATTGCCGAAGCTGACCATCAAACCGCGCGGCTGCAGGCAGTCGAGCGAGCGGATAAACGTGTCCTTGCCGACCGAGTCGTAGACGACCGGCACCTTATTCCCATCTGTGATGTCAAGCACGCGCGCCACGATGTCTTCCTCGTTGTAGTTGATCACGTGCGCGGCGCCAGCCGCCAAGGCCAACTCCGCTTTTTCCTTGGACCCCACCGTGCCGATCAGGTTCACCCCGAGTGCGCGCGCCCACTGGCAAGCGATCAGGCCGACGCCGCCGGCCGCCGCATGGAACAGGATGGTCTGGCCCGCTTTGACTTGATAAGTACCGTTGAACAGGTATTGCACCGTCAGCCCCTGCAGCATCATGGCCGCCGCGGTCTCGAAACCGATGCCCTCGGGCAGGCGCACGAGGATGTCGGCGGGCATGGTGCGCAATTGGCTGTAGGCGCCGTTCGGGCGCCCGGCATAGGCGACGCGGTCGCCCGGCTGGACATGGGTGACGCCCTCGCCCACCGCCTCCACCACGCCCGCAGCTTCCTGGCCCAGGCCGGAGGGCAAGGGCATCGGGTACAAACCGGTGCGGAAATACACGTCGATAAAATTCAGGCCGATCGCATGCTGGCGCACGCGCGCCTCGCCCGGCCCCGGTTCTCCCACCTCGACGTCGACGTACTCCAGTACTTCCGGCCCGCCGGTGCGGGTCATGCGGATTGCCTTGGCCTTCATGCTGTGATCTCCTTGTTGATCGTGATGAGCTGGCCCAGCACCAGGTGGGCCGTGGATACATTGGTGGCGCAAGCGATGTCATGGACATCGCAGGCGCGCACCAGCGCGTTGATATCGGGTTCGTGCGGCTGCGGCGTCATCGGGTCGCGCAGGAAAATCACGCAGTCGATGTTTCCCGTGACGAGCTGGGCGCCGATCTGCAGGTCACCCCCGAACGGGCCCGAATGCTTGCAGTCGACCGTCAGGCCGAGCTCATTGATCAGGCGCGCGCCCGTGGTGCCGGTCGCGGTGAGCGTGCAGCCGGCCAGGAAGTCGCGGTATTGCCCCGCGAGCTTGACCATGTCGTCTTTTTTCTTGTCGTGCGCGATGAGCGCGATGCGTGGTTTCATTGTTGCACCTATCCTCATTTTTTCAGGGACAGCAGGGTGATGCCAGCCAGCACCAGGCCAGTGCCGATCAGCTGCACCGCGGTCACCGGTTCGCCCAGCACGAGATAGCCCAGGAACAGTGTCGATACCGGACCGATCATGCCGGCCTGGGACGCGGTGGCCGCGCCGATGCGCCCCACCGCGGCCATGGTCATGAACACCGGGAAGATAGTACAGAAAACGCCGTTCACCAGCGAGAGCCCATAGACCGGCAGCGGCTGCACCAGCAAGGAGGCGGGCCGCAGGATGAAGAATTGCGCAAGGCAGGCCACGCTCGAGACGCACATCGCATACGCCACCAGGCGCAGCGAGCCGACGCGACGCACCATTTCGCCCGTGCCCAGCAGGTAAATCGCATAGCAAACGGCCGAGCCGAGCACGAACAGCGCACCGAGCACCGTACTGTCGGCTTGTCCGGCCCTGAGATCGTGCATGAACACCAGCACGATGCCGCAGTACGACAGAGCGAGCGCGCCCCATTCGAACGGGCCGATATTGCGCTTGAAGAAGGTGGCTGTGATGACCAGCACGAAGGTCGGGGTGAGGAACAGGATCAGCCGCTCGAGCCCGACGGAAATGTACTGCAGGCCCAGGAAATCGAGCGTGCTCGACAGGTAGTAGCCGATCAGGCCGAGCCCGACGATGCGCCAGCGGTCCGATGCGCCCAGCGGCGCCTCGGTGCGCATCTTCCAGAATGCGACGGCGGCAAACACCGGAAGCGAGAACAGCATTCTGAACGCGATCAATGTCACTGCATCGATGTGGTATCGATACAGCAGTTTGGCGACGACGGCCTTTGTGGAAAACAAAACGGCGCCGCCGATGGCAATCGCGAGGCCGGCGACAAAGGCGGAACGTGGCATGGAGGTCGCCGTCGCGGCGGATTCAAGCTGGCTCATCCGACGATTGTACGGCCAAGCACAAAATCGAGCTCGGCAGAACGCCGGAACGCAAGGCCGACTCCGCAGTCCAACCTGAACAATCATTATCACTGCGGAGGAACAATGCCGAACTGGAGCATGAAGCAGCCGCCCGGCCTCGCCTCTCCCAGCCCACGCCGGCGGGCGCGCGCGCCGGCCAGCCCGGGAGCGCCCCGATGACGGCCCTGATCCGCGTCGACACCCAGCCCGGCCGCGAGCGGCCGCTTGTCATCGTCTGCCTGGCGATGCTGGTGGCAATCTGCTGGGCCTGCCTCGTATTTCGCGCCTTGCGCATCACGACGCTCGATCCGTCCGCCTTGTCCGGCGCGGCCATGGGTAGCGCGCAGCCCCCTTACCGCGCACCCGAACTGGTGCTGGTGCTGGCGACCTGGGGCGCGATGCTCTCGGCCATCACCTTGCCTGCGGCCACGCCGGTCATCCTGCTGTTTGCCCACATCAACCGGCTGGCGCAGGGGAGCCCCTTCCCGAGTGTCGGGACCATTGTGTTCGTCTTCGGCTACCTGGCCGCCTGGGTCGGTTTCGGCGCCTGTGCGACGCTGGCACAATGGGCGCTGCACGACGCCGGCGCACTCGACACCGGCATGGCCATCGTCAACACGAATGCCTGCGGGCTGTTGCTGGTCGCGGCCGGACTCTACCAGTGGACACCCGCCAAGCACGCCTGCCTGCAGCATTGCCGGGCGCCGCTGTCGTTCGTGCTGACCGGCTGGCGGCCGGGCCTGTGGGGCGCCCTGCGCATGGGCTGCACGCACGGCCTGTACTGCGTGGGCTGCTGGTGGCTGCTGTTGTTGCTGCTGTTCGCCGCCGGCGTCACCAACCTGGGTTCGCTGCTTGGCCTGGCGGCGCTGGTGATGCTGGAAAAACTCCTGTCGGGCGGTGCGGTGGTCGCCTGCATCGGTGGACTGGGCCTTGTTGCGTGGGGAACCCTGTTGCTGTTTCCCTAAGGGGGAATGTCGTCTTTACAGATGGGGCGCATGCTAGAATATCGGCCATTCTTGCATACCGTCTAAGGAATTCTCGACATGGCTGGACACAGCAAATGGGCCAATATCAAGCACAAGAAAGCCGCGACTGATGCCAAGCGCGGCAAGATCTGGACCCGCCTGATCAAGGAAATCACGGTCGCCGCACGCATGGGCGGCGGCGACATCAACGCCAACCCGCGCCTGCGCCTGGCAATCGACAAGGCGGCCGACGCCAACATGCCGAAGGATAACGTCACGCGTGCAATCCAGCGCGGCTCCGGCGAACTCGAAGGCGTCAACTACGAAGAAGTGCGCTACGAAGGCTACGGCATCGGCGGCGCGGCGATTATCGTCGACTGCATGACTGACAACCGCGTGCGGACCGTGGCCGAAGTGCGCCATGCCTTCAGCAAGTTTGGCGGCAACATGGGTACCGAGGGTTCGGTTGCCTTCATGTTCACGCATACCGGCCAATTCCTGTTCGCGCCCGGCGTGGATGAGGACAAGTTGATGGAAGCGGCGCTCGAGGCCGGCGCCGAAGACGTGGTGCAGGACGAAGAAGGCGGCTTCGAAGTGCTGTGCGATCCGTTCGCCTTCTCGAGCGTGAAGGATGCGCTGGAAAAAGCCGGGTTCAAGGCCGAAGTGGCCGAAGTGATCATGAAGCCCGCCACCGGGACCGCATTTACCGGCGACGACGCGCTCAAGATGCAAAAGCTGCTCGACGCACTGGAAAACCTGGACGACGTGCAGGAAATCTATACCAACGCCGTCATCGACGATGAATGAGCGACCACTAAGCGCGAGCGCCCTATGAAGATACTGGTAGTCGGCTCTGGCGGCCGTGAACACGCCCTGGCCTGGAAACTGGCCCAATCCGAACGCGTGCAGATGGTGTATGTCGCGCCTGGCAATGGCGGCACCGCGCGCGACCCGCGCCTGGTGAATGTCGAGATCACGGACCCGGCCGCGCTGGCCGATTTCGTCGTGGCCGAGCACATCGCCCTGACCCTGGTCGGTCCGGAAGCGCCGCTGGCCGCCGGCATCGTCAACCTGTTCCGCGCCCGTGGCCTGAAAATCTTCGGGCCGACGCGCGAAGCGGCGCAGCTGGAAAGTTCGAAAGACTTCGCCAAGGCCTTCATGCAGCGCCACGGCATCCCGACCGCGAACTACCAGACCTTCTCCGATGCGGCGCAGGCGCACGCCTATATCGACGCGAATGGCGCGCCGATCGTCATCAAGGCCGACGGCCTGGCCGCCGGCAAGGGTGTGGTCGTTGCCATGTCGCTTGCTGAAGCGCATTCTGCGGTCGACAATATGCTGTCCGACAACGCGTTTGGCGACGCCGGTGCGCGCATCGTGATCGAGGAATTCCTGGCCGGCGAAGAAGCGAGTTTCATCGTCATGTGCGACGGCAAGAACATCTTGCCGATGGCCACCTCGCAAGATCACAAGCGCCTGAAGGACCACGACGAAGGCCCGAACACGGGCGGCATGGGTGCCTATTCTCCGGCCCCGATCGTGACCCCGGCGATGCATGCGCGCGTGATGCGCGAGATCATCAACCCGACCATCCAGGGCATGGCCAAGGACGGCATCGTGTTCACCGGCTTCCTGTACGCCGGCTTGATGATCGATAGCGAAGGCAATCCGCGCACGCTGGAATTCAATTGCCGCATGGGCGATCCGGAAACCCAGCCGATCATGACGCGCCTGAAAAGCGATTATGTGACGGTGCTGGAACACGCCTGTAACGGTACGCTCGATGCGGCGGAACTCGAATGGGACCGCCGCACCGCAGTCGGCGTGGTGCTGGCGGCCAGCGGCTATCCCGACAATCCGCGCAAGGGCGACCTCATCAAAGGCATCCCTGCGGAGACGCCGGAGTGCGTGACCTTCCATGCGGGAACGACGGTCGTGGGCGGGACGCTGCAATCGAATGGTGGCCGCGTGCTGTGCGTCGTGGGCCTGGGCGACAGCGTCAGGATGGCGCAGAAGCAGGCGTATGAAGGGGTGGAGAAGATCAGCTTCGATGGCGCGCAGTTCCGGCGCGACATCGGGTGGCGCGGGATGAAATAATCACGCCGAGTTCAAACGCGTTTCGATGACGGAGCCGTGGTACCGCGTGGACACAAGTGCCCACGCGGACGCCCCAACCGATCAAACGCTGCCGCATTAGCACCCGCGCCCCGCCGCAGTGTACAATCCCCCTCTTATTTTTGTTCCCCCCGATTCAATCGCTCATGTCCACACCCTCTCCTTCCGCCATCAAAGCCTGGCTGCTCGACCTGCAGGCGAGCATCGTCGCAGGAGTGGAAGGGGTGGACGGCAAACCGTTTCTGACCGACAGCTGGGAACGGCCGGAAGGCGGCGGCGGCATGTCGCGCCTGATCGAGGAAGGCAATGTGATCGAACGCGGCGGGGTGAATTTCTCGCACGTGATGGGCGCTCACTTGCCGCCATCGGCAGCAGCAAGCAGGCCCGAACTGGCCGGCCGCGCCTGGGAAGCGATGGGCGTGTCGCTGGTGCTCCATCCGCGCAATCCGTATGCGCCGACGGTCCACATGAACGTGCGCTTTTTTGAAGCGACGGCTGAAGGCCAGGAACCGGTCTGGTGGTTCGGCGGCGGCATGGACCTGACGCCTTATTACGGCGAGGTCGACGATGCACGCCACTTCCACCAGGTCTGCCATGATGCGCTGGCGCCGTATGGCGACGAATTGCACCCGCGCTTCAAGAAGTGGTGCGACGAGTATTTTTATATTAAACACCGCCAGGAAGCACGTGGCGTCGGCGGCATCTTTTTCGATGACTTCAACGAGCTGCCGTTCGATGACGCGTTTGCGCTGGTACGCAGTGTCGGCGATGGTTTCCTGAAGGCCTACCTGCCGATCCTGGAAGCGCGCAAGGACACGCCGTATGGCGAACGCGAGCGCGATTTCCAGGCCTATCGCCGCGGCCGCTATGTCGAGTTCAACCTGGTCTGGGACCGCGGCACGCACTTCGGCCTGCAGTCGGGCGGACGCACCGAGGCGATCCTGATGTCGCTGCCGCCGATCGTGAAATGGCGCTACGACTGGCATCCGGAAGCGGGCAGCCCGGAGGCGGCGCTGTACCTTGACTTCCTGCCGCACCGGGACTGGCTCGCTCAGTGACGCAAGGCATGAGCGCATGCATCGCCCTGCTTGGGGGCAGTTTCGATCCCGTTCACCACGGACACGTCGCGTTGGCGCGGCTGTTTTGCGATCTGCTGCGTCCCGACGCGCTGCGCGTGCTGCCGGCGAAACCGTGGCAGAAATCTTCCTTGCAGGCGAGCGACGAAGCGCGCGTGGCGATGCTGGAACTGGCGTTTCGCGATAGCGGCTTGCCGGTTTCCATCGATTGCCGGGAACTCATGCGCGGCAACGCGACCTATACGGTCGAGACACTGCGTGGCGTACGGAGCGAACTGGGACCGGAGGCATCGATCGTGTTCCTGATGGGCGCCGACCAGTTGCAGAACCTCGACAGCTGGCGCGACTGGCAACAGCTGTTCGAACTGGCCAACATCGGGGTGGCGGCGCGGCCGGGTTATACATTGGAACAAGAAGCGCTGCCGCCCGCGGTAGCGCATGAGCTGGCGCCACGTTTGGCGCCACCAGAACAAGTGCGCACCATGCCTGCCGGCCTGGTGTGCCTGGCGCACACCCTGGCGGTCGACATCTCGGCCACACAGGTGCGCGCGGCATTACGCAACGGGCACGCGCCGGGCACGGACGCGAACTCGCTCGTCTCGCCGGTAGTGCTAGACTATATTCAACAACATAATTTATACAAGAGCTAATGGATATCAAAAAACTGCAAACGCTCGTCGTCGACGCCCTCGAAGACGTCAAGGGCCAGGAAATCACGGTGTTCGACACCACCGGGCTGACCAGCCTGTTCGACCGGATTGCGGTCGTCTCCGGTACGTCGAACCGCCAGACCAAGGCGCTGGCCGCCTCGGTGCGCGACAAGGTCAAGGAAGCAGGCGGCCAGATCGTCGGCATGGAAGGCGAGGACACCGGCGAATGGGTGCTGGTCGACCTCGGCGACATGATCGTCCACATCATGCAGCCGGCCATCCGCCAGTACTACCGCCTCGAGGAAATCTGGGGCGAGAAGCCGGTCAAGCTGGGCGCCGCCAAGCGCAAGTCGACCGTCGAAGCGCTTGAGGCTGCCGAACCGAAGGCCAAGTCGAAGCACCTGGCCGCGAATCAGGACGCGCCGGAAGTCAAGCCGGTCAACGAGCGCAAGCCTGCCGCCAAGCGCGCGACCACTGCCAAGGCAAGCGCCACCGCCGGCAAGCCGCCTGCCAAGAAAGCAGTTGCCAAGCGTGTCTCGAAACCCATCGGCAAGACCATCACGGTCGCGCCAAGCAGGACCGAGATCGCCGCCGTCGAAGCGACCAAGGCCAAGCCACCAAAGCGCAAGGTCGCAGCAGCACCCGCAGCAGCAGCGAACGCCGAACCGGTGAAAAAAGTCATCAAGCGCGTCGTCAAGAAGGCTGCCGAGTAATTTACCAGTAAGTTTGAATGCAACTGATCATCGCCGCAGTCGGCCATAAAATGCCGGCCTGGATCGACACCGGTTTTTCCGAGTACACGAAGCGCATGCCGCCCGAGCTGCGCATCGTGCTCAAGGAAATCAAGCCGGTCGAACGTTCCGGCAGCAAGACGGCCGCCACCGCGATGGCGCTCGAACGCGAGCGCATCGAAGCCGCATTGCCGAAAGGCGTGCGCATCATCGCGCTCGACGAGCGCGGCAAGGACCTGACAAGTGTCGGTCTGTCCCAGCAATTGTTGGGCTGGCAGCAGGATGGCCGCGATACGGCTTTCCTGATCGGCGGGGCCGACGGCCTCGACCCGGAACTGAAAGCGCGCGCCGAGGGCCTGATCCGTATTTCCAGCATGACGCTGCCGCATGGTGTCGTGCGGGTCATGCTGGCGGAGCAGCTCTACCGCGCCTGGTCCATCACCCAGAATCATCCGTATCACCGCGTCTGACACCAGGTCTCCCATGAAAGTGCTTGATAAAAAAATCTACCTCGCCTCGAAAAGCCCGCGGCGGCGCGAACTGCTGCGCCAGGTCGGCGTGGACTTCGACCTCTTGATGCTGCGCACCGACCCGGCGCGCGGCGTCGACGTCACCGAGGACGTGCGCCCCGGCGAGCTGGCGCACGACTACGTGGTGCGCGTCGCGCTCGAAAAAGGCGCCTTCGCCTGGAAGGTGCTGCAGCAACGCCGCCAGCCGCTGCGCCCGGTGCTCACGGCCGACACGACCGTGACGCTGGAGGACGAGATCCTCGGCAAGCCAGGCGATCCGGCGCAGGCGGCAGCGATGCTGGAGCGCCTGTCGGGCCGCACGCACCAGGTGTTGACGACGGTCGCGGTGCATTTCACCGACATGGCCGAGCACGTCACGCAGGTGTCAAACGTGCGTTTTGCCCGCTTGAGCCCGCAAGCGATCCGCGCCTATTGCGCCACGCCTGAACCCTACGACAAGGCCGGTGCTTACGGCATCCAGGGTCTGGCGGCGCTGTTTGTCGAGCATATCGAGGGCAGCCACTCGGGGATCATGGGCTTGCCGTTATTTGAGACGGCAGGATTGCTGCGCCGGGCGGGCGTGTTGATTTAAGCGTTGACCGGGGCCTACCGTCGGGTGGGCCCGTACTTCCCCGCCTTCTCCCTTGCCCAGCGTGTATCATGGCACTCTGAACAATATCCTGTGCCCAGCGTGCCATGAACGAAGACATCCTCATCAATATCACTCCGCAGGAAACGCGCGTGGCGCTGGTCCTGCAGGGCGCGGTGCAGGAGTTGCACATCGAACGCACGCTGACGCGCGGCCTGGCTGGAAACGTGTATTCGGGCAAGGTGGTGCGCGTGCTGCCGGGGATGCAGTCGGCCTTCATCGATATCGGCCTGGAACGTGCGGCCTTCCTGCACGTGGCCGACATCTGGGAAGCGCGCCCCCACGACAACACCAACACCCCGCCCACGCCGATCGAAAAGCTGCTGTTCGACGGCCAGGTGCTGACGGTGCAGGTGATCAAGGACCCGATCGGCACCAAGGGCGCCCGCCTGTCGACCCAGATCTCGATTGCCGGCCGCATGCTGGTCTATCTGCCGCAGGACAATCACATCGGCATCTCGCAAAAGATCGAACGCGAAGCCGACCGCGAACTGCTGCGCACGCGCATGGCGGGACTACTGCCGACCGAGGAAAGAGGCGGCTACATCGTCCGCACCCAGGCCGAGGAAGCGTCCGACACCGACCTGGCCGCCGACATCGATTACCTGCGCAAGACCTGGGCCGCGATCCAGAACGGGGCACGTACCCGTCCGGCCACGAGCCTGTTGTATCAGGATTTGAACCTGGCCCAGCGCGTGCTGCGCGATTTCGTGCACGACGAGACGGCGACGATCCAGGTAGATTCGCGCGAAAACTACGTCAAGCTGGTCGAATTCGCCCAGGTCTACACGCCGAGCGTATTGGCGCGCCTGCAGCACTACACCGGCGAGCGCCCGCTGTTCGATTTGTATGGCGTGGAAGAGGAAATTCTGCGCGCGCTGGGCCGCCGTGTCGATCTGAAATCCGGCGGCTACCTGATCGTTGATCAGACCGAGGCGATGACGACGATCGACGTGAATACCGGCGGCTATGTCGGCGGACGCAATTTCGCGGATACCATCTTCAAGACCAACCTCGAAGCGGCGCATGCGATTGCGCGCCAGCTGCGCCTGCGTAACCTGGGCGGGATCATCATCCTCGATTTCATCGACATGGAAAACAACGAGCACCGCAACCAGGTGCTTGCCGAACTGAAGAGAACGCTGGGGCGCGACCGCACCAAGGTCTCGGTCAGCGGCTTCTCGGCGCTGGGCCTGGTCGAAATGACGCGCAAGCGCACGCGCGAGTCGCTCGCCCACATCCTCTGTGAGCCCTGCCCGGCTTGCGCCGGCAAGGGACAAGTTAAGACCTCGCGCACGATCTGCTATGAAATCCTGCGCGAACTGCTGCGCGAAGCGAAGCAGTTCAACCCGCGTGAATTTCGCATCCTCGCCTCGCAGGAAGTGGTCGATCTATTTTTAGAAGAAGAATCGCAGCACCTGGCGATGCTGGGCGACTTCATCGGCAAGAAGATTTCGCTGCAGGTGGAAAAGGGGTATCACCAGGAGCAGTACGACGTCATCCTCATGTAAATTATTAACAAAATAATAATTTTATGTGTGTTGCCGAACGGAAGAACCGTAGGGGTTCAGGCAAGATGACTCATCGGTTGCAAACGCCAGACACCGAGCGTTCTTGTACCTTATCCCTACAATCAGAAAGTAAAAAATGCTTTATACCCTCGCTGTTGTACTCATCATTTTGTGGCTTCTCGGAATGGTCACCTCCACGGTTGCCGGTGGTCTGATTCACATTCTCCTGGTCGTGGCCGTCGTTGTCATCCTGGTGCGCGTCATCACCGGACGCAAGGTACTCTGACCGGAGTTTGACCAACGCTGATCACGTTCAGTGGTCAGCATTCCGGGGCCGCACGCCGGCCAGGTTGCGCACAATGCGTCGAGGTCGGCAGGTTTCACAAACTGTCCGGTAGTCCGATGCCGAGAATGCAAACGTCCGGCATCGCGAATGCGATCGCTTCCAGGGCAGCGCTGGCCGTATGGGCTAGCCTGACCTCGCATCCCATCGGCCCCAGGAAAAACTGCAACATGTCGGCCGCATCAATATTGTCGTCAGCTACCAGCAACGACAGCTTGGGATTCCCCACCGGCAGTTCAACCAGGCGTTCCACGTTACGCCGTTCCGGTACTGCTACGCCTGGGGCCTTGGCAGGCACCCCGTGAAACGGCTGCCGTGGCCAAGACCTGCGCTTTGGCACGTCACCCTGCCCCCATGCCGGATAGTCAGACTGTGCACCAGCGCCAAACCGATACCCAGACTCCCAGGGTGCGGTCGGATGTATCGCGGGCTTGCTCGAACAAGCTAAAAACAGTCTTTTGCATGCCCACGGCGATGCCGATGCCGTTGTCGATGACTTCGACGCACACCTCACTGTCGGTAATCGACATCTCCACGCTGATGATCCCGTCAAGCGGGGTGTATTTCGCCGCGTTGTTGAGGAGATTCGC
The DNA here is from genome assembly GCF_051262535.1 of Massilia sp. CMS3.1. NCBI lineage: Bacteria > Pseudomonadati > Pseudomonadota > Betaproteobacteria > Burkholderiales > Oxalobacteraceae > Massilia > Massilia sp. CMS3.1. The sequence continues at coordinate 38,026 of NZ_JBIMES010000002.1, forward strand.
AAGCACCTGAACCAGTCGCTTTTCGTCGCCCATGACGTGGGCCTTTGGGGGCCGCCAGTTTGATCGCCAGCGGCCCATCATGACTTCCGCTGCCGGGTTCCAGGTCTGGATGAACCGTCCCGGTCGAAGAGAAAAATTGCTTAGCCCGCTACTTTCTCGACCATACGGGAAGAGCTGTGCTCCAGAATGTGTTCGTTCATTTGCTCGCTCTACAGGTAATCAGCGTCAGTTGAAACGGCGAGCTCGCCGCAGGGTCTCGGCTATACGTTGAAGGGGCGCAGGCAGGCGAACGGTAGCCGCCTGCGATGCAACGCATGGGTGAACCATCCGGCGCACCATGTTCAAACCTGTACTACCGTCGCGAAAGGCCACGCCAGCCTCATCCTGCATGTGAATCATTTATATCGAATTCGTCATATTCCCTTGACTTGCCACCTGAAATTCCCTAGCGTCTGCATCAGGTAGCTGTTTAAATCACAGCGTTCTTTGCGGCGAATCAACGGGCTTCTGAAAATGGTCACACAATCATCCGGCCGCCACCATGCGCCGCTCAGCCAGCATGAAATGGGTCCGCGGGACGGACGCGCTTATGCAACCGACAGCGGGAGCGACGCGCAAGAGCGCGCGATGCTGCGCCTGACGCATGAACAGATGATGGTCAACCAGGCGCTGGTGGAAAAGATCTTTGCCTGCGAACGGGCCGAGTCGGCCCTGCGCGCTTCCGAGCAACAACTGCACGATCTCCTTGCGCACCAGCTGGCCACACGCGAAGACGAGCGCAAGCGCATTTCGCGCGAATTGCACGATTCGCTGGCCCAGAACCTGCTGGCACTGCGCATCGACATCGTCATGCTGCACCAGCACACCACGAAACGCCACTACCGCCTGCGCGACCGCATCGGCGCTGCGCTCGACAATGTCGATATCACGCTGCGCACGGTGAAGGGATTGCTCGGCGAATTGCGTCCGTCCTGCCTCGAACTGGGTTTACAGGCCACGGTCGACATGGAATTGCGCAAATTTACGCGGGCCAGCGGCATTGCCTGCGAGCTCAGTGGGAGTCCCGCCGTCGACGCCCTCGCGCTCGGCGAAGAAGAACTGCTGACCATCTACCGGGTGCTGCAGGAATGCCTCAACAATGTGTTCCGTCATTCGCTGGCGAGCCGGGTCAATGTGCGCCTGGACGGGAGCACCGACCGGCTGACGATGCGCATCGTCGACAATGGGATCGGCTTCGACCCCACCACGCCACGCAAACCGAGCAGCTTTGGCCTGCTCGACCTGCACGAGCGGCTGACGGCGCATGGCGGCGAGCTCGTCGTGAAAGGTGCACACACGCACGGGACCGAAGTGGTGGTGAACATTCCCATCGGGCCACGGCTGCGCAATGAGCCTGGCCGACCTGCAATCGGATAGGAGGATATCTTCAACACATTCACCTGACCCATTGGCGCCATCAACGCTGACGGCCATGTCCCCGTTGCCTGAACGCTATGCCAATACCGACCGAGCTGTTCGCAACAATCATGCAACGTCTTGACGCGACGAGCGCTGCCGATGCTGCCCTGGAGGCAACCCGTCTCTGGCAGACGCTATTCGATAAATTCAGCCCCCTGATCGGCCCCTTGAGCGCCGAACTGCTGTTCATGCGCAGCCTGTCGATGCACGAAGCCGTCTTTCCCTGGCTGCCGCGGATCGCCCCGGCTTCGGTGCGGACGGCATTTCCGGCCTTCGAACGAAGCCTCGACGGCCGTAGCGTTGAAGAGATCGTCGCCGCCAATCGTGCATTACTGTCGACGTATACCGACATCCTTGCCGAACTGATCGGCACGAGGCTGGCAGGCAAATTTCTGGCCGCGGCATTTGCACATGATGCCACCAACAAAAATATTTAGCCGTTTTGCATCATGACCGACAACGTTGAATTGCGCCAGTTAGCGAGGGGTGTACCGGATTCAACACCATCCTCGGAGACGGCCTGCGCGAGCTGTTGTTCAATATCATCGGCGGCGCTCCGGGTAGCGGCAAGACCACTTTGTCCCAGCAAATCATGTTCAGCCTCGCCTCCCCACAGGCAAGGCACTGTTGGTTACCGCCATGGGTGAGCCGACGGTTGAGATGCTGCGTTACCAGGAACAATTCAGTTTCTTTGATTTCAACAAGGTTGGCGATTCCGTCAATTTCATCAGCCTCGCTGCCAAGGTCGAAGAAGCCGATTACTGCCCGGTGTTCTACTATATTCTCGAGCAGGTGCGCCTCTACGCGCCGGCCAGGTGTTTATCGATTCTTTCCGATCCTTTGTGCAAATGGTGCACGCAACGGCGAAACCGGTGTCATTGCCTTGTTCGAGCGCAATCCGACCCAGCTGATGAACGTGCGGCTCGATGAACTTGTGCAGGCCGGCCAGGTGGTGCTGACCAGCATCCGCGCGGTCGAGTTGTCGTTCGACGAAATACTGAACAACCTGCTCGTCAGCGTCGAGCGGATCAAGGCGACGCGGGTGGTGCTGGACTCGATTCCCGGCTTCCTGATGTCGCTGACGCAGGACGCGCGCGAAGACTTCAATGAATCGCTGTATCGCATGGCAACCATACTCGGCAGCAAAGGGGTCACTCTCCTGATGACGAACGAGACGGAAGACCGCTTCGACCGCCTCAGCTTCAGCCCCTACGGCAGCGTGGTGCTGGCAGACGCCGTGATCATGCTGCGCTATGTCGAACACCAGGCCGAGCTGCGCACCGTCGTTTCCGTCATCAAAGTCAGGGGAGCCAGGCACAGCCGCCAGTTCCGCACCTTCGACATCACCGATGAAGGCGTGGTCATCGGCGACGGGCCGGCGCCATACCACGGGATGTTGTTGGGAGGTTTGCAGTCAAGGCAGCCGTGACGGAATAGCGCGCCTGACCTGATAACGCCAGCCTTCGCGCTGGCGTTTTTATTAGGCCGCCCGGTATTTCGTTCGCAGCTTTACAAATGTAAAGCTATCCTGACATCAACTTATTCCACGTAGAAATAGCAGACTGTCGAGATTCTTTACACGTAAGGACGAATGTAGAAATAATTACTTTAAGCAATTGATTTAAAAGAAGATTTATTTTTGGCATGACCTTTGCTTTACCAAAAGTTCACCCACCCTGACGACTATTTGTCGAAAGATTAACCATGAATTCCCTTACGAAACTTATGTGCGCCGCAGCAATTGCTGTGGGCACGACCGGTACCGCAATCGCGAGTCCGGTCCTCAACAATTGGGTGTTCAATCCAAACGGTGGCGGCTTTGCAAAGGGTCAAGTCGTCAATGAATACCTGGACATCAACGGTAATGCGTTCATCCAGCTGACCGCAACCGGCGGCACTTCCTTCGACATCACGGAAACCGCAGTCTTTAACATCGTGCAGGCCGACAGCAAGGGCAAGCTGTTCCCCCTGAACTACCAGGGCGGGAATATCACCGCGACCTTCGAAGCAACCGGCACCGGCAATTTCGGCGGCAGCTTCGCTTTCAGCAAGGGCACGGTGCGCATGTACCAGAACCCGAACGGCGGTCAGTACGGCGGCACGAACGGCCTCTACGGCGCCAACCTGGGCAACATGATCGCCGAGTTCAGCGTGCTCGGCGGTGGTGGCCTGGTCGATGAAAGCGGCGTCCCGACCCGCAATGGCCAGGTCAGCGTCTTCGCCCAGGCGGCGCCCGGCATGCTCGACGCCGGCTACTTCTTCGACGGCGCCGGCAAGGACCTGTCGACCGAGTCGATCCTGTCGTTTGCGTTTACGAATGCGAATACAATCGGCAGCCCAACCGGCAATCTGGTCAACGAAGTGGCTTGCCAGTTCGCCAGTTTCAAGGGGCCGGGCTGCACTGGCGGCACCTACCGCAACCGTCCGGGCCAGTATTTCTTCATCGGTTCGAATGGCCAGTTCAAGCTGGCCGAAGGCGCGCAAGTACCGGAACCGGGTTCGTTCGCCCTGTTCGGCATCGCCCTGCTCGCCGCCGGCGCGACGGTGCGCAAGCGTAAAGCCCTGTTGAAATAAGCAGCACCGGATCGAAAAAAGCGGCCTGGGCCGCTTTTTTTACGTGATCAGCGTGACCCGGTCAGCGTGACCCGCTCGGGAAAAACAGCTGCTCCCCGGCTGGTTTAAAAGCGGCAATGCGCGCCTGGCCCTCCGGCGAGGTGATCCACTCGATCAATTGTTTGGCGCCCTTGTAGTTGACGCCCGGGTGTTTCGCCGGGTTGACGGCAATGATCCCGTACGGATTGAACATGCGTTTGTCGCCTTCGACCAGGATCGCCAGGCCCGTCTTCGCCTTGTAGGCACCATAAGTGGCGCGGTCGGTCAGCGTGTAGGCGCGCATTTCGGCGGCCATGTTCAGCACTTCGCCCATGCCCAGGCCTGCCGACACATAATTCGTGCCTGCCGGCCTGGTTCCCGCCGCCTGCCAGTAGCCCTTCTCCATCAGGTCGGTGCCCGAGTTGTCGCCGCGCGAAATGAAGCGGGTCCCGCTGGCGGCGATCTTCCCGAAGGCGGCGAGCACGTCCTTGTTTCCCTTGATGCCGGCCGGGTCACGCTCCGGGCCGACAACGATGAAGTCGTTGTACATCACGTCGCGCCGCTCGATGCCCCAGCCGTCAAGCACGAACTTGTCTTCCAGCGGGCGCGCATGCACCAGGGTCACGTCGACGTCGCCATTCTTGCCCAGTTCCAGCGCCTTGCCGGTGCCGACCGAGATGACATTGACCTTGATGCCGGTCTTCGCTTCGAAGGCCGGCAGCAGGACCGCCAGCAGGCCGGAGTTTTCGGTGCTGGTCGTGGTCGACAGGCGGATCGCGTTCTGGGCCAACGCCAGCGGCGAGGCGAGCGTCGCGCACAGCAGCACGGCGAGTAGATTACGGCGTTTCATCAGGTTCTCCTTGTGCTTCAATTTTACCGGCCCGGACTTCGAGATGCCCGTCGCGCAGCTTCAGGCGCCGCACGCCGGGCAATCCAATCAGGTCGCGGTCGTGGCAGGCCATGACCACCGTACTGCCCTCTTGCACGAGCGTCGGAATCAGGGCGATCACCTGTTCGCGCGCGGCGCCGTCGAGGTTGGCGGTGGGTTCGTCCAGCAGCAGCAGGCGCGGTTGCAGCACGCGGGCCCGCGCCAGTGCCACGCGCTGCTTCTCGCCACCCGACAAACGGGTCGGGTCCGTATCGCGTAAATAGTCCACGCCGGCCCAGTCCATCGCCTGCGCGACCAACTGCGCCACGCGCGCCTTCGGTTCGCCGCGCGCCGCCAATCCATAGCCGATATTCTGCGCGACGCTGGTCGAAAACATGATCGGATGCTGGTGCACGTAGACGATGGCGCGGCGCAGCAGCTGCGGATAAGGGTGGAGGGACACGGATTTGCCCTCGAAGCTGAGGTCTTCGACCTGGGCCGTATCCAGGCCGGCCAGCACGCGCAGCAGCGTGCTTTTTCCCACGCCGTTCGCGCCGGTCAGCACATAGGCGCTGGCAGAATCCAGGGTCAAGGCCTCGATATCGAACAGCAGGCGTTCGCCGTGGCGCTTCTTCAAACCGCGTACCGTCAGCAAGGGGCTCAAACGCGCCCTCCCGCCGTATGCGCTTCGCCCTGCAACAGCATCAGGGCGCCGTTCATCAACAGCGCCAGGGCGACCAGCACGATGCCCAGCGCGATCCCCTGCGCGAACTCGCCCTTGCTCGTTTCCAGCGCGATGGCGGTGGTGATGGTGCGCGTCTCGCCTTCGATGTTCCCGCCCACCATCAGGGCGCAGCCGACTTCCGAGATCACGCGTCCGAAACCGCTGATCACGGCCGCCATCACGCCGTAGCGCGCTTCATGCAGCACGGTGGTCATCACGCGCCAGCGCGAGGCGCCGAGCGCCCGTGCGGTCTCGGCATAGCGCGCGTCGAGCCCCTGCACCGCCGCCAGTGTGAACGCCAGCAGCACCGGCAAGCCGACCACGAACTGCCCGGCGATGATGCCCGACTGCGAAAACAGCCATTCGAGGGAGCCGAGCGGGCCGCGGCGCGACAGCAGCAGGTAGAGCAACAAGCCTATGAGGACGGTCGGCAAGGATAAGGCGCACTGCGCCAGCCAGATCGCGATGCGGCGACCCGGAAAACGGTGCATGGCGATCGCGTAACCGAGCAGCACCGCGGGTGGCGTGGCCAGCAGCAGGCCGATGATGCTGGTTTTGAGCGACACCCAGATGATGCGCCAGAGCGCCGCATCACCGGAAAACAGCAGCGCGAAGGCGTGCGCCGTGGCGTCGAACAGGGACATGCGCTCCCGCCTGTCAGGCGGTCCGGGGAAGGTGCGGCAGGTCGAGCAGTTCGGGCTCGAACACGAGCCGCTCCTGCCCGGCCAGCAGCAGGAAGTGCTTGCCGCTGCAGCGCGCCAGCAGCGACATGCCGACCTTACCGGCCACCATGTGCCCCATCTGCGTGGTGCCGGAGCGCGACAGCAGGAAGGGAATACCCATCTGGGCGCCCTTGATGACCATTTCGGACGTCAACCGGCCGGTGGTATAGAAGACCTTGTCGGCGCCATCGATCCCCTCCAGCCACATCAGGCCGGCGATCGCATCGACCGCGTTGTGGCGGCCCACGTCTTCGACGAAATACAGCAGCTCGCCCGTGTTCGAAAACAGCGCGCAGCCGTGCACCGAGCCTGCCTGTTTATAAATCGATTGCTGGGTGCGGATGGTGTCGACGATGCGGTAGACGACCGACTGGGACAGTTTCGCAGTATCACTCAGCGAAATAGTCTCGACCTCATCCATTAATCCGCCAAATACTGACCCCTGACCACAACCGGTGGTGACGACCTTCTTCGCCGTGCGCTCTTCCACATCGGCGATGCCGCTGCGGGTGACGACCGCCACCGCATCGACGGCCCAGTCGACCTGCACCGACACCACGTCCTCGATCGAACGCACCAGGCGCTGGTTGCGCAGGTAACCCAAAGTGAGGGCTTCCGGCGCGCCGCCAAGCGTCATCAGGGTGACCAGCTCGCGCTTGTCGACATACACCGTCAGCGGCCTTTCGGCCGGAATCGAGATGGTCGAGGCGCGACCCCGTTCGTCGAGCGAACTTACCTCGTGCGTGAGGTGGGCGTGCGCATCGGAGAGTTGTGGGCGGTAGCGTGGATGGTCGGGACGGTTCATCTTGCCAATTGTGCCATACCGGCCAGGATTTGGCCGCCACCGTAGCTGCTCTGGTGTGCGACCTCCCCGCCCGCCGTCACCTTGATCGCACAATACTTGAACTCCGGGATCTTCCCGAACGGGTCGAGCGCGGCGTTAGTCAGTCTGTTGATCGCCGCTTCGTAGTAGCAGAACGGGACGAAGATCGCGCCCACCGGCGAGCTGTCGTCGGCACGCGCATACAGCACGACCTCACCGCGACGGGACGCGATCGTGATCGGCGCGCCCGGCGTGATGCCCATGCGTTCCAGATCGAGCGGGTGCACCAGCGCCACCGGATCGGGCTCGATCGCGTCGAGCACCGTGGCGCGCCGGGTCATGCTGCCGGTGTGCCAGTGCTCGAGCTGGCGGCCCGTGATCAGCACCAACGGGTACTCGGCATCGGGCCGCTCGTCGGCCGGGATGATATCGGCCGGAACAAAACGCGCCCTGCCCCCTTCGCGTGGGAACAGCTCGGTGAACACGACCGGCTGGCCGACGTCGCCCTCGTTCATGCACGGGTAGACCACGGCGCCGTTCTGTTCCAGGCGTTCCCAGGTAATGCCGCCGATGCTCGCCATCGTGCGGCGCATCTCGTCGAACACGTCCGACACGTGACCGTAGTTCCACGGCAGGCCGAGACGGTTCGCCATCTGCTGGATGATCCACAGGTCCTGCTTCGCGTCACCCGGCGGGTCGATCGCCTGGCGGCCCAGCTGGACCAGGCGGTCGGTGTTGGTGAACGTGCCGGTCTTTTCCGGGAAAGCGGAGGCCGGCAGGATCACGTCGGCAAGATACGCCGTCTCGGTCAGGAAGATGTCCTGCACCACCAGGTGTTCGAGCGCGGCCAGCGAGGCGCGCGCGTGGTTCGCGTCCGGATCGGACATGGCCGGGTTTTCGCCCATGATGTACATGCCGCGGATCTGGCCTGCATCGATCGCGCCCATGATCTCGACGACCGTCAGTCCCGGTGTCGGGTCGAGCGTGGCGCCCCAGGCGGCCTCGAATTTCGCACGCGCCACCGGATTGTCGACGCGCTGGTAATCCGGCAGCATCATCGGGATCAGGCCGGCGTCCGACGCGCCCTGCACGTTGTTCTGGCCGCGCAGCGGATGCAAACCCGTGCCGGGACGGCCGATCTGGCCCGTCATCAGCGCGAGCGCGATCAGGCAGCGCGCGTTATCCGTGCCGTGGATGTGCTGCGAGACGCCCATGCCCCACAGGATCATCGAGCCTTTCGAGGTCGCGTACAGGCGTGCCACGTAGCGGATGGTTTCGGCGTCGATGCCGCAGATCGGCGCCATCGCGTCCGGGCTGTACTCGGCGACGTTCGCTTCCAGCTGTTCGTAGCCGATCGTGCGCGAGGCGATGAAGTCGGCGTCGACCAGTTTTTCGGTGACGATCACGTGCATCATCGCGTTGAGCAGCGCGACGTCGGTGTCCGGCTTGAACTGCAGGTAGCGGTGCGCGTGGCGCGCCAGCTCGGAGCGGCGCGGGTCGAGCACGACCAGCTTGGCGCCGGTACGCACGGCGTTCTTGATCCAGGTGGCGGCCACCGGGTGGTTCACGGTCGGATTGGCGCCGATGATGACGATGACTTCGGCGCGCGTGACGTCCATCACCGGGTTCGAGACGGCGCCCGAGCCGATGCCTTCCAGCAGGGCCGACACCGACGAGGCGTGGCACAAACGGGTGCAATGGTCGACGTTATTCGTGCCGAAGCCGGTGCGCACCAGCTTCTGGAACAGATACGCCTCTTCGTTGCTGCCCTTGGCCGAGCCGAAGCCGGCCAGCGCATTGCCGCCATGGGTGTCGCGAATCTGCGCGAGCTTGCCGCCGGCCAGCGCCAGCGCTTCTTCCCAGGTCGCTTCGCGGAATACTTCCAGCACGCGGTCCGGATCCATGACGAAGTCGCCGGTTTTCGGCATGCCTTCGCGGCGGATCAGCGGTTTCGTGAGGCGGTGCGGGTGGTGCGCGTAATCGAAGCCGTAGCGGCCCTTGACGCACAGGCGTCCCAGGTTGGCCGGACCGTCGCGCCCTTCCACGTACAGGATCTTGTTGTCCTTGATGTTGTAGGTCAGCTGGCAGCCGACGCCGCAGTACGGGCAGACCGAATCGACCTGCTTGTCCGGGACGTTCAACGCCACGTCGCGCGCCGGCATCAGGGCGCCGGTCGGGCAGGCTTGCACGCATTCGCCGCACGCCACGCAAGTGGAGGCGCCCATCGGGTCGTCCTGGTCGAACACGATTTTCGCATTCTCTCCGCGGAAGGCGAGACCGATGACATCGTTGACCTGCTCGTCGCGGCAGGCGCGCACGCAGCGCGTGCACTGGATGCAGGCGTCGAGATTGACGGTGATCGCGGCATGGGTGTCGTCACGCTGCGGCTGGGCGCGCGTGCGCGGGAAGCGCGACAGGCCGAGCCCGAGCTTTTCGGCCCAGACATCGACTTCGTTCTTGCGCGTGTATTCTGCTTCCGGCATGTCCGACAGCAGCAGTTCGAGCACCATCTTTTGCGACGCGATCGCGCGCGGGCTGTCGGTGCTGATCTTCATGCCCTGGCTCGGATGGCGGCAGCAGGATGGGGCGAGCACGCGCTCGCCGTCGATCTCGACCATGCAGGAGCGGCAGTTGCCGACGGCTTCATAGCCTTCCTTGTAGCACAGGCGCGGGATCTCGATGCCCTCGCGGGCTGCGACTTCGATGATGGTCTCGTGCGGCAGCGCCGCTACCTGGCGGCCGTTGAGTTCAAAGGCGACGGTGGGAGTCATTGCGTTCATGGCGGTTTTACCTTAACTGAGCTTACCGAGCTAGCTCGTGCGGGAAGTATTTGATGACGCAGTCGAAGGGATTCGGTGCGGCCTGGCCGAGACCGCAGATCGACGCGTCGCGCATGACTTGCGACAGTTCGCCGAGCAGCGGCACATCCCATACGGGCTTGCGAATGATGTCGAGCGCCTTGGCGGTGCCGTTGCGGCAGGGCGTGCACTGCCCGCAAGACTCGTCCTTGAAGAAGGCCAGGGTATTCCTCGCGGCGGCGGTGGCGCTGTCATGGTCCGACAAGACCACCACAGCGGCCGAGCCGATGAAGCAGCCATACGGCTGCAGCGTGTCGAAGTCGAGCGGAATGTCGCCCATCGATGCGGGCAGGATGCCACCCGAAGCGCCGCCCGGCAGGTAGGCGTAAAAACTGTGGCCATCCTGCATGCCGCCGCAGAACTCCTCGATGAGTTCCGTGATCGTGATGCCGGCCGGGGCCACCTTCACGCCCGGCTGCTTCACGCGGCCCGAGACCGAGAACGAGCGCAGGCCGCGGCGGCCGTTGCGCCCGAAGCTGGCGAACCAGTCGCCGCCGCGTTCGAGGATCTCGCGTACCCAGTGCAAGGATTCGAAATTGTGTTCCAGCGTCGGGCGGCCGAACAGGCCCACTTGCGCCACGTACGGCGGACGCAGGCGCGGCATGCCGCGTTTGCCCTCGATCGATTCGATCATGGCCGACTCTTCGCCGCAGATATAGGCGCCCGCGCCGCGGCGCAGGTGAATTGGTGGCATGCCCTGCACCGGCGGGTCGAGCCGCAACTTCTCCAGCTCGGCCTCCAGCATGGCGCGGCAGCCGTGGTATTCGTCGCGCAGGTAGATATAGATGGCTTCGATGCCGACCGCCCAGGCGGCGATCAGGGCGCCTTCCAGGAAGCGGTGCGGATCGCGCTCGAGATATACGCGGTCTTTGAACGTGCCGGGTTCGCCTTCGTCGATGTTAATCGCCATCAGGCGCGGGCCCGCTTCATTGCGCACGATGCGCCACTTGCGGCCCATCGGGAAGCCTGCGCCGCCCAGGCCGCGCAGGCCGGAGGCCTCGAGCGTGCCAATGACCCGCTCGACGTCATGTTCGCCGGCGACGCAGGCGCGCAGCAGCGCGTAGCCGCCTTTTTCGCGGTAGTCCATGAAGCCGACGTGGTCGGTGACCGCGTCCGTCGTTTCACCGGCGCTGGCCTTGGCCACGACCGTCTCGACGGTGGCGTTCGGAATGGCATGCTGTCCCACCACCGCGGCCGGCGCCTGCTCGCAGCGGCCGATGCACGGCGCTTCCAGCACACGTACCTCGCGCCCGAGCAGCGCCGGCAGCTTGTCCAGCAAGTCGCGCGCGCCCGCCATCTCGCACGACAGGCCGGCGCAGACGCGCACGGTGAGCGCGGCCGGGGCGGCTTGTCCCTCTTTCACCACGTCGAAGTGGTGGTAGAAGGTGGCGACCTCGTAGACCTCGGTCTGCGCCATGCGCATTTCCTGGGCCAGTGCGGCCATGTGCAGGCTCGACAGGCAACCGAAGTGGTCCTGGATCTTGTGCAGGTGTTCGATCAGCAGGTCGCGCTGGCGCGATTCGCTGCCGAGCAAGGCCTGGACGTCGGCGAGTGCCTGCGGATCGACGCGGCGGCCCTTCGGGGCTTCGCGTTTGCGCTGGCGGGTCGCGCCGGCGATGGCGATCGGGATGATGGGATGGTTCATGATTGGTGTCCCGGTATTCTGTGTTACGTTGGTTTGTTGATGCGGTGCGGTGTTTTAACGGATGTACCGCGTGGGCACTCGTGCCCACGCGGTACGAACTGCGAACAGCGATTACTTGAACAGCGCCGACGCCTTCTGCAGCGTCACCCAGATGCCGAACATCAGCGGGATGCCGACCGCCAGCCAGGCGAAAGCGGTCAACATCGGGCTGGTGGCGACGCCGCCGTTGCTGCCGCCGGCGCGGGTGCCGGTCATGGTGCTGATGTCGCGTTCATGCGCCAGCTTCTTCTCGGCCGCCAGTTCGGCGTCGGTCATGAAGTGCTTGTCGGCAAGCGGACGGATCATCGTGTTGAGCAGCACGCCCAGCAGCACCAGGCCGGCCAGCACGTACATCGTCACGTCATACGCTTGCGCCTTCGGCACGCCATTGGCGATCTGGTACTCGCGAATGTAGTTGATCAGGAGCGGACCGGCGACACCGGCGACAGCCCAGGCCGTCAGCAGGCGGCCGTGGATCGCGCCGACCATTTGCGTACCGAACAGGTCGGCCAGGTAAGCAGGCACGGTGGCGAAGCCGCCGCCATACATCGACAGGATGACGCAGGCGCAGGCGACGAACAGGGCCAGCTGGCCGGCTGCTGCCAGCGACGGGATCGATACATACAGAATAAACCCGAGGATCAGGAAAATGAAGTAGGTTGCCTTGCGGCCGATGTAGTCGGAGCACGATGCCCACACGAAGCGCCCGCCGATGTTAAACAGCGACAACAGACCGGTGAAGCCGGCAGCAATCGCAGCGATCTGGCCTTTCTGGGCCGCATCGAGGTCGTTAATGCCGAGGTCGACGCCGATCAGACGGCCACCGAACATTTCCTGCAGCAGTGGCGAGGCCATGCCCAGGATGCCGATACCAGCCGAGACGTTCAGGAACAGCACGCCCCAGATCAGCCAGAACTGGGGAATGCCCCAGACACGGCTGGCGTGCACGTGCTTCGCGGTGATCATCGTGTTGGCCGACTTGGCAGGCGGGGTCCAGCCTTCCGGCTTCCAGCCGGTGGCAGGGACGCGGTAGGTCAGCGCACCGGCGACCATGAAGACGAAGTAGATCGCGGCCAGGACCAGGAAAGTTTCCCAGACGCCGACCGAGTTGGCGGTGGCGAAGTGCTTCATCAGCTTGTCGGCCAGCGGGGCGCCGATCACGGCGCCGCCGCCGAAGCCCATGATGGCCATGCCGGTCGCCATGCCGCGGCGGTCCGGGAACCATTTGATCAGGGTCGAGACTGGCGAGATATAACCCAGGCCCAGTCCGATACCGCCGATGACGCCGGAACCGAGCCACATCAGCCAGATCTGGTGGGTGTAGATGCCGAAGGCCGAAATCACCAGGCCGCCGCACCAGCACACCGCCGAGACGATACCGGCCTTGCGCGGACCGGCGTGTTCGAGCCAGCCGCCGAACAGCCAGGCGGCCAGGCCCAGGAAGACGAAGAAGAGCGTATACATCCAGCCCAGCATCGAGATTTTCCAGTCGCAGCTGGTCGAGAAGATCTGGGCCATGAAGCCCATGTCGGCGGAGCAGGCCAGCGATTCCGTGATACCGATTGCCTTCGACAGCGGCAGCCAAAACACCGAGAAGCCATAGGCCATGCCGATGCATAGGTGAATTGCGAGCGCAGCGGGCGGTACCAGCCAGCGGTTGAAGCCCGGCCCCGCGATCGTGCGCTCCTTACTGAGAAAATCAAACAAACCCATGTGTCCCCTCCGGTATTTTAGTTTCTGAATATGCTTTTTACAGCATATCTATCAGGCATTTTTTATTGCCTTCGGAGGGTATCATGATGTTTTTTGCATAGAAATAGGCTATTTTAAGCATATGCTCAAAGTTCACATTCGCCCACACTGGGAAATCAGCGTCAAGGGAGAGAAGCCGCTCGACACGGCTGACCTGCTTGGACTGCTGTTGTCGATCCAGGATACAGGCTCGATCGCCCAGGCCGCGAAAAGCGTCGGCCTGTCTTACCGCTATGCGTGGGGCCTGCTGCGCGCGGCCGAAACCCTGTTCGAGGAACAACTGCTGCAGACCGGACGCGGACGCGGCACGACGCTCACGCCGCTGGCCCAGAAGCTGGTCTGGGCCGACCGCCGGATTGCCGCACGCCTGTCGCCGACGCTGCACAGCCTGGCCTCGGAACTGGAAGGCGAACTCGGGCGCATGGCCGTCAACAAGATCCGCACCCTGCGCATGGACGCCAGCCATGGCTTCGCCGTGGCGGCGCTGATCAACCGCATCGACCGCGACACCATGCCGCTCGACCTGCGCTACCGCACCAGTACCGATGCCGTGGCGGCGCTGGCGCGGCGCGAGTGCGACTTGGCAGGATTTCACATTCCGCTTGGCCGCTTCGAGGCGGCAACCGTTGCCTGGTACCTGCGCTGGCTCGATCCGAACCAGCATTGCCTGGTCCGCGTGGCCGGCCGCCAGCAGGGCCTGATCACGGCGCGCGGCAACCCGCTCGGCCTGTGCGGCCTGGCCGACCTGGCGCGTCCGGAAGTGCGCTTCGTGAACCGCCAGGCCGGCTCCGGCACGCACATGCTGCTCGAGATGATGCTGGCAGCGGACGGCCCGCCGCTGGAATCGATCAACGGCTACAACAGCGCCGAGTTCACCCATTCGGCGGTGGCCGCCTACATCGCCAGCGGCATGGCCGACGCCGGCATCGGCATGCGCGCCGCGGCCGCCCAGTTCAAACTCGATTTCCTGCCGCTGGTGCGCGAAGATTATTATTTCGCGTTGCGCATCGATGCCGTCGACGAGCCGCCCATGCAGCAGCTGCTGACCCTGATGCGCGACCCGTCCTACCACCGCCTGGTGGCCGCCCTGCCCGGCTACGACGCCACCGGCACGGGGGAATTGGTCTCGATCGCGGACGCGTTTTAGTCGCGGGCGTAAGCCGCGCGCAGCGCAAGTGTCGTTTCCGCGCATCCTCGCTGTGCGGGGCGCAGGCGTTATCCCTTCACGTTCGTCATGCCACTGCTGCGCTTCCTCAACTGAGCAGCCTCGTCCGTCGCTAGATTGGAGTCTTTGCCTGAACGGGCAGGACTGACGGGGACACCATGATCGACAGATATTTCATCACGCTCGGCGCGCCGACCACGGCCGGCGGCAAGGTTACGTCGGGCAGCCGCTTCAGGACGATCAACGGAGTGCCGGTGGCGCTGGCCGGCGACACCTGCTGGTGCCCCGCCTGCTTTGCGGAAGGCGTCATTGTGCCCGACGGGCCGCGCCTGGACGAGACGGTCGACGGCCGCCTGCTCGCCCTGCACGACGACCTGTGCGTCTGCACATGCAGTCCGCCGCCACGCCTGGTCGCGGCGCAAAACGTCATGTGCCAGTCGGTCGACAGCGAATGGTATGCCGGCAAAGTGGCCGCCGCAGCCGAGACGGCAGCGCTCGCCAACGCGGCCGCGATGGATGCCCAGGAGGCCGACCGGCTTCCCCTCGTGCTGCTCGATCCGGACACGCTCGAACCATTGGGAACCGGTGCCTACCGGCTCGACCTGCCGGACGGGCCGCTCGAAGACATGCTCGACGACAAGGGGCGAACCGAGCCGCTCGCCGCCGCGCAGCGGACCGGCGCCGTGCGCTGGCAGGTGGACGACGCCGTCACCTGAGGAGCGCCCGATGCTGGCCCCTTATGTACCCGGAGCGCCGAATCCCTGGTTCGCGAAGCACAAATACCACGGCATCCCGGTCAACCGGAACATCACACCGATTCGGGAATGCAAGCTGCACCACTGCGTCGGCCCGGCTGCGACCGTGGAAAAAGCCATCGGCGTTCCCATCCTCACGCCCGAACACCTGTGGGGCACTTTCCAGGCGGAGGCCGAACATATCCTCATGGTGAACGGCAGTCTCGAAGGCAACGATCGGGAACGCAACAAGCGTATCAATGCGGCGTACGCGAAGTTATGGCTGGCCGATCACCGTTTCCAGTGGGCGGGGCTGGCGGCTTTTGCGTCGAAGCAGGTGGGGTGCGGCTTGCTGCACTCGGCGGAGACGATCGAAAAGAACCGGAGCCAACGGGAATTCTTGCAGCGGTCGATTGCAAGCGCCATGCCGGGGTTCGAGGCGGCAGTTGGCATGCAGGCGGCTACCGAGGCCGGCGCGGCCTACATGGTCAAGAAGCTGGGTTTCGGGAATGCGCATCTGTTTTTGGATATTTATCCGCTGCACAGGTTTTTTATGGAGCGGGGGTGGAAGGAGTTCAGTGCTTATCTGGACAAGAGACATAGCGAGAAACACTCGGTGCACTGGGCGGTTAACAGGAACAAGCTACGGTTTGGAACACCTTTTGTAGAGATTCGTGACGCGTTTGACCTGATCGAGCAAGGGAACTTGGCTGACAGCGTTGAAAAGCTGGCTCAGCATGAGCAGGTGAACATTCTTCAAAAGATCATGTATGACGACGAAGTGCTGCGCAAGTTGCTTGCCATGAACCAGTACGCGTGGGCGACTAGATTTCCATCGGGTGCCTATGAGGAGATACAGCTGACTCTGTCGGCCCAGTGCCAAGCCAAGACTGGCTTCACCTCCTGGTTCTCCCGGGACAAGGGCGCGAAGCTTTGGTTGGCTGCAGAGCGCATGCTATTCGTGAACCAGGCCGCAAGACAATTCAACCAGCTCCTCAACAGTCCCGAGCGGCCTCGCGTGGAGGAATCGATCCGTGCGATTGCCGCCGGAGGAGGTATCAAATGAGAGACCGACACTTTCTCCTTGCCATCTTGGCGGGCTGCGTCTTAGTAGTTGTTTGGGGGAGCTTGCGAACACCTGAGCCAACCATTCTATCGTTTCGGCCTGGCCAAACCTTCGAGGGGGTAGTCAAGGATTCAACCTTCCCGGTCCTGGAGAAGTCAAACGTCCCCGACCCCGAGACCGGCTGGGGAGGGACCTGGGTGACGGAGCCGGCAGTCATCATTCGCCTCAACGATTCCGAACATGGGTTCACCTTGCCGCTGACAAAGTTTGCGGCACTGAGTTATCAGCGGAACGTCGCCTCCACGTTGGCAACCTCGCCCATGCTCGACACGCTGCCCTTCGACGAGTCCGTCGCCATCCTTGAACACTTGCAAACCCAGTTCAAGACTGGCGGCTGGGAACCATGGGCCGACAACGACAGCACCTGGTTCGACCTGACGGTTGAGGGCAAGAAGCGGCTGTATGCCCGGATGTTCGAGCCGGGCTACGCCCAGGAGACGAGCCTACGCGTTCCCAATCTGTACGGTATGGTCTTTCGGATTAAGTGCACCGAAGGCTGCTGGAAGCGTGAACCGCCCTATCGATTCCTCATCGACGTGGGTATCGGTCGCGATGTTTTCGGATCGAAACTGGGAGACCCGATGCTCTGGGAACCGTCCCATCCAGCGGCAAGTCGCAAAGGCATGAAATGAAGGCACGCCCTGCTTCACCGCCGCCGCTTCTTCCAGTCGTAATCCGCCCCCGTCACATCCACCCCCGGATGCCCAACTGACTCCGGGTGTTCGGAACACATCGTGATGAAGCGGATTCCCTCGCCGCCGCGCTGGCGGCGCCGCAAGTCTTCCATGAAGCCCATCGCCTTCACCATTTCCTCGGTGCCGAAACCCTGCGCGTGCGGACGGTCATCCGTTTCCTCAATTATTGTCCAATACACCATATACATACACTGCTCCACGAAGTCATTTGAAGGAATTGCCGAAAAGGCAACAATGCGGTAATTCTGCCCGACCAAAGCAAACAGAAGTGCGCGATTTCGCTGAAGATAGCAGATATTTAGCAGAGGAAATGGATAAGAAGACAAAAAGTAGGACTAGTCCGAAATGTCCCCTATATGTTAGCCGATTCACATAACAGGCCGCGCCGGGCCGTTAGGCTAGGGCCTGTCTCATAAATAGCGGGTATGTCTCATGAAAATCGACAACAAGATCCAGCCAGTTACCGCACCCGAGCTGGCGCTTTGGGGTGGACTCGAATGCACGGTGAACCGTGTAGGTGACAGTTATTTTAGTCAAATGGACCGCAATGGCCACGCCGAGCGCGTGGAGGATATCGAGCGCTTCGCTTCGCTCGGCATCAAGGCAATCCGCTATCCGGTGCTATGGGAACGCACGGCGCCAAACGGCATCGAACAGGCCGACTGGTCCTGGTCGGACGCACGCCTGCCGGCGCTGCAGCGCCTGGGCGTGACGCCCATCGTCGGCCTGATCCACCATGGCAGCGGCCCTGAACATACCAGCCTGGTCGACCCGGCCTTCCCGGAAAAGCTCGCCGAGTACGCCGGCGCGGTAGCCCGGCGCTACCCGTGGGTCGCGTACTACACGCCTGTCAACGAACCCTTGACGACAGCGCGCTTCTCCGGTCTGGCCGGCGTCTGGTACCCGCACGGCAGGAGCCACACGATCTTCGTGCGCGCCCTGCTCAATCAGTGCCAGGCGACCGTGCTGTCGATGCGCGCGATCCGCGCCGTCAATCCGGATGCGCAACTGGTACAGACCGACGACCTGTCGAAGACCTATGGCACGCCCGAAATGGCATCGCTGGCGAATTTCTTCAACGAACGGCGCTGGCTGGCCTGGGACGTCCTGTGCGGGAAGGTCGACCCCGAGCACAAGCTGTGGACCTACCTGCTGGAATCGGGCGCCACGCCCGAGGAACTGCTCTGGTTCCGCGAGAACACCTGCACGCCCGATATCATCGGCGTCAATTATTACGCCACCAGCGAGCGCTGGCTCGACCACCGTACCGAACGCTATCCGAAGGACCGCGTCCACGACTACGACGGTTGCGTGCATGCCGACATCGAGACCCCGCGCGCCCTGGCCACGCCGACGCCCGGCATCGGGCCGCTGCTGCAGGAAACCTGGGACCGCTACGGCCTGCCGATCGCGGTCACCGAAGCCCACATCGACGCCAACCGCGAAGACCAGCTGCGCTGGCTGCTCGAGATCTGGAATGCCGCGCAAAAGACCAAAGCCGGCGGCGCCGATATTCGCGCCGTCACGGTCTGGTCACTGCTTGGCTCCTACGACTGGAATTGCCTGGTCACCGAATGCCGCGGCTATTACGAGCCGGGTCCGTTCGACGTGCGCGGGCCGACACCGCGTCCGACGGCAGTGGCGAACCTGATGCGCGAACTGGCCAGCGGCCGTCCGCTGTCGAATCCCGTGCTGCAAGGCGAGGGCTGGTGGCGCCGGCCGGGCCGCTTCCTGTGCAAACCGGTGGCCACGCGTACGGCGGTGGCCGACATCGCGGTGCGCAGCCAGTTCAAGTCGCACCATGTGCAGCCGATCCTGATCACGGGCGCCACCGGCACCCTCGGTTCGGCCTTTGCCCGCATCTGCGAAAAGCGCAACCTGGCGCACCATGTGCTGACGCGCCAGGAGATGGACATCACCGACCCGGCTTCGGTCGAAGCGGCGATTCAACGCTTCAAACCGTGGGCGATCATCAATGCCGGCGGCTATGTGCGGGTCGACGAGGCCGAAATCGATGTCGAAGGCTGCATGAACGGGAACACGCATGGCCCGACGGTGCTGGCCCTGGCCTGCATCCGCCACGCGCTGCGCTTCATGACCTTCTCGAGCGACCTGGTGTTCGACGGCGGCAAGGACACGCCGTATGTCGAATCCGACACGGTCGCGCCGCTGGGCGTGTACGGCCGTAGCAAGGCCGATTCGGAGCGCCGCGTGCTGGAAGCCGATCCGCAGGCACTCGTCATTCGCAGCAGCTCCTTCTTCGGCCCGTGGGACAAGCACAACTTCGTCACGCAAGCGCTGGCTGCCTTGAAAACCGGCCAGCCGTTCACGGCCTCGAACGACCTGGTGGTGACGCCGACCTATGTGCCGGACCTGGTCAACGTCAGCCTCGATCTCCTGATCGACCGCGAGCGCGGCGTCTGGCATCTATCGAACGGGGAAGCCGTGACCTGGGCCGAGCTGGCGCGCAAGGCCTGCGAGGTGGCCGGCGTCGATCCGCGCGCTTTGGAAGAGCGTCCGGCGGCGGAACTGGGCTATGTGGCGGTGCGTCCGCATTACTCGGCGCTGGGCAGCGAACGCGGCATGCTGTTGCCTTCGCTCGAGGACGCGCTGGCGCGTTATCTCAAAGCACTGGAGGAACACGCGGTCGACGATGGCGAGATGGTGGGGGAAGCGGCGCATTACGGGCGCTGATTGTTTGTTCGGCTGATCTGCCGCCGTACCGCGTGGGCTCTTGAGCCCACGCGGTTTTTTCGTGCCCAAAAACACCCGACCGTCCTACTTGGCCAGCATCGGCCCCAACTCTTTCCACACCATCGGCGCGTCCATCTTCTCCATGCAATCGTGATGCCCGAGCGGGCATTCGCGCTGGCGGCAGGGCGAGCATTCGATGCGCAGCGACAGCGCCCGCGCGATGTCGGAAAATGGCGGCGCGTGATCGGGGTCGGTCGGGCCGTACAGCGCAATCACCGGCCGGTTCAGGCTCGAGGCAATGTGCAGCAGCCCAGAATCGTTGGCCACCACCGCGCTGGCGCGGGCGATCAGGGCGATCGCTTCGTCAAGCTGCGTGCGGCCCGCAAGATTGAGCATCGAAGACGCCGCCGCGCCGGCACATGCCAGCACCTCGTCGCAGGTGTCGCGGTCCTTCGGCGAGCCAAGCAGCGCGATGTGCGCGCCGCCATGCTGCGCGACGATGGCCTGTGCCAGCGCGCCAAAGTGACGCGGCGGCCAGCGCTTGGCCTGGCCGAACTCGGCGCCGGGCGCGAACACGACCAGCGGCCTGTCGCCCTCCACGCCAAGCCGGGCGCAGGCGGCGGCGATGCGCTCGGGCGGCACCTGCAGGCGCGGGCGCGGCGCCGGCACCAGAGCCGCATTCGGCGCCAGCGCCAGCGCCGCATAGAAGGGCACCATCGGGCGCGGCGGCGCATCGTCGTGATGCATCACGTTGACCAGGCCATAGCGCATCTCGCCCTTGTAGCCGACCCGGCGCGGTATGCCGGCCAGCCAGGGAATCAGCGCATATTTCAGGGTATTCGGCAGGACGTAGGCATCGACGTAGCCGCGCGCACGCAGCACTTGCGCATACTTCCAGCGCTCGCGCAGCTGCAGCGCCTTGTGCCGGAACGGGGTTTCGAGAACGGTGTCGACCTCAAGCGCCGCGCGCCATACCGGCGCCACCGAGGGCGGCGCCAGCACATCGATCGGGCGCTGCGGATGCTGTGATTTCAAGCGCTGCAGCAGCGGCTGCGCCATCACCGCGTCGCCGATCCAGTTCGGCGAAATGACGAGGGTGCGCCCGGTCATTTTTCGACCGCCGTGGCCGCGAACTGCAGCCGGTACAGGTTGGCGTACATGCCGCCTTGCGCGAGCAGCACATCGTGCGTGCCCTGCTCGACGATGCGGCCCTGCTCCATCACCACGATGCGGTCGGCGCGCTCGATGGTCGACAGGCGGTGCGCGATGACGATCGTGGTGCGGCCCGCCATCAGGGTGTCGAGCGCGGCCTGCACGGCGCGTTCGGATTCGTTGTCGAGGGCGGACGTCGCTTCGTCGAGGATCAGAATCGGCGCATCCTTGTAGATCGCCCGTGCAATCGCCACGCGCTGGCGCTGGCCGCCCGAGAGGCGCATGCCGTTCTCGCCGATCATCGATTCGACGCCGTCCGGCAGGCGCGCTACCACGTCCGTCAGGTGCGCCGCCTTGACGGCCGCGGCCAGGCGCTCGTAGTCGATGCGCTCCACGCCATAGGCGATGTTCGCCGCCAGCGTGTCGTCGAACAGCACCACGTTCTGGCTCACCATCGCCAGCTGCGCGCGCAGGCTGACCAGGCTCAGCTCGGTGTAAGGCACGCCGTCGAGCAGGATGCGCCCCCCTTCGGGGTCGTAGAAGCGGGTGATCAGGTTGACGAAGGTCGACTTGCCGCCGCCCGAGATGCCGACCAGCGCCACCGTCTGGCCCGGCTGGATATCGAGCGTGACGTCTTGCAGCGCCGCATTTGGCGTGTTCGGATAGCGGAACAGCACGTTCTCGAAGCGCAGGTGGCCGGTGGCCTTGACCAGTTCGCGCGTGCCAGTGTCTTGCTCGACTGGCGAGTCGATCATCTCGAACACGGTTTCGGCGGCGGCGATCCCGCGCTGCATCGGGCCGTTTACTTCAGCCAGCGACTTCAAAGGCGTGAGCAGCATCAGCATCATGGTCACGAACTGGGTGAATTCGCCGACCGTCATGTTCGCGCGGATCGCCAGCACGATCACCAGCGACAGGGTCATCGAGGTGGCGATCTGGGTCACCGGCGCGGTGGCGGCAAAGGCCACCGTGCTGCGCTGGGAAAAGCCGCGCAGTGCCTCGCTGCGCGTATCGAAACGCTGGCGCTCGTAGCGTTCGCCCGAGAATACGCGGATCACCTGGTGCCCACGCGCCGCTTCCTCGACCACCTGGGTCATTTCGGCGGTCACGCGCTGGTTTTCGCGGTGCAGGTGGCGCAGGCGCTTGGTCGTGGTGCGCACGATGACGGCGGTCAGCGGCATCACCACGATGGCCACCAGCGTCAAGCGCCAGTTCAGGTAGAGCAGCGTGCCGAGCAGGCCGATCACCACCAGCGTGTCGCGCACAAAGGCAATGAACACGGAGTTGATCATGTCGACCACCTGGCGCACGTCGCCGATCACGGTGTTGATGATCTTGCCGGTCGACTCTTCATGGAAGCGCGCCACCGGCAGGCGCAGCAAGCGGTCGAACAGCTTCGCGCGCAAGTCGTTCAGCACCCGGCTGATGACCCAGTTGTTCAGGTAAGCGGTGGCAAAGGTGCCGATCCCGCGCAGGACGAAGATCGAGATCAGGACGCCCGGGATCAGCCACAAGGAAAATTCGACCTTGTTCTTGAAACCCTTGTCCAGCAACAGCTGCAAGGCCTTGCCCAGCAGCGGCTGGGTCGCGGCCGTGAGCGCCATCGCCAGCAGCGCCATGAAGGCGCGCGATCGATAAGGTTTGATGAACGCCCACAGGCGCTTGACGATGACACTGTTATCCAATTTGCTCTTCTCGCGGTGGCGCCGCGCCGTGCGGCGCCGCAGGTATCCAGCCCGCCCTTGAAGGACGGTCAACTCGCCATTTTCGCATACTCGGCCTCGGGCGCGACGGCGTGGGTTCGCCCGGATCGGCCAAGGATCGGCTAATTGCCTAAGGTACAATGCACGGGATTTTAACGGCGGACGCATCGAAGCATGGCCGTCGTTCGTTTCTACAAGGAAAAAGATGCAGTCCTGGTTTCCGCCCCTCGGCACTCCCCCCATCGAACCTACCGACCCTGCCGGCCTGATCGAACGGTCGGCCCGCCAGTTATTGCTGCTGGCGGTCTTCAGCGTGCCCTTCTCGACCGCGCTGACGAACGTGTTCGTCGGGCTGACGCTGATCGCCTTCGTCCTGGCGCTGGCGACGACGCCCGCGCTCGCGCGTCCGCTGCGTTCGCCGCCGGCATTGCTGGCGCTGGCGCTGCTGGGAATGATCCTGCTCGGCAGTACCTGGTCGATCGCCCCCGAGGAAGACCTGCAGAATGCGATACGCAAGTACGCCAAGCTGCTGGTGCTGCCGCTGGCCTTGTGCCTGTGCTGGCGCGCGCCCGCGCTGTCCGCACGCGCGCTGCGCTGGTCGCTGGCCGGCTGCGCGGTGCTGGCCACCTCGGTGTACCTGACGGTGCTCCATGCGATGCCGACATCGAGCCTTGGCTGGTGGCGCGTCGGCGACGCCAGCGACCCGTTTGTGTTCCGCAACCACATCACAATCGGCATCCTGTTGTCGTTCGCGGCCTGCGCCAGCTTCCTGGCCGCGACCTATGCACGCAGCACGCGCGCACGCGTCGTCGCCATCGCCTTAGGCTTCTATTTCGCCGTGCCCATCCTGATCGGTAACGGCCGTACCGGTTATGTCGGCCTGCTCGTCGGTGTGTTCGCACTGTACCTGCTGCGCGCCCGCGTGACCGTGCTGGGCACCGCGCTTGTCGCTGCCGCGATGTCGCTCGTGTTTACCGGCGCCTACCTGGTCTCGCCGAACTTCAAGGCCCGCACCGACGCGCTCGTGACGGAAGTGACGCAAAAGATCGAAGCCTCGCCGAACGGCGTGCGCATGAGCTATATGCGGGTCGGCGCGCAGGCGGTGGCCGAGCGCCCCCTGTTCGGCCATGGCACCGGCTCGTATGCGACCCTCTACCAGCCCGAGGCGCTGCGCATCTGGCACGGCATCCAGGACGTGCGGCACGTGCGCAACCAGCCCCACAGCGAGCCGCTGCTGCTGGCGGTGCAACTCGGCGTGGCGGGGGTAGCGCTGTACCTGGCCCTGCTCGTCTCGCTGGCCCGCGCCGCGCTCGCACGCCATGACATGGCGGCCGACTCGCTGGCGCTGTTGCTGGCGGTCTACGGCGTCACCTCGCTATTCAACAGCCTGCTGTGGGACCCGACCGAAGCCTACTGGTTCCTCCTGCTCGCAGGGGCGCTCTATGTACATTGCGCGGCGCGGCGCGGCACTGCACAATAGGCGCTCTTCCAGAGTGGCCGGCGCAGACATGAACAACAACACCCGTATTTCCCTCGTCATCGCAACCTACAACTGGCCGCAAGCCTTGCGCGCCTGTATCGAAGGGTGTTTCCGGCAGAGCGACCGCAATTTCGAGATCATCATCGCCGACGATGGCTCGGGGGAGCCGACCCGGGCGCTGGTGGAGGAGTTATGCGCGCGCGCGCCGGTACCGATGCGCCACGTCTGGCAGCCCGACGACGGCTTTCGCCTGGCCGAATCGCGTAACAACGGTATCCTGGCCGCGACCGGCGACTACATCGTCACGCTCGACGGCGACTGCGTGCCGCAGCACGACTTCATCGCGCGCCACCGTCAGCTGGCCGAACCCGGTTACATGGTCACCGGCAGCCGTATCCTGCTCAGCCCGGCCTTCAGCGCGCGCGTGCTGGGCGAGGGCATCGACTTGCAGTCGCTCAGCCTGGGCGAGAAGCTGCGCTATCGCTTCCAGGGTGGCCTGGGCAAGGCCGCCCAGCTGCTGATAAAACTGCCCGATGCCGGACGCCGGCGCCACCGCTTCAGCTTCCGCCGCATCAAGGGCTGCAACATGGCCTTCTGGCGCAGCGACCTGGAACGTGTCAACGGATTCGACGAGAGCTTCCGCGGCTGGGGCTACGAAGATTCGGACGCGGTCGCGCGTCTGTTTCACGCGGGCGTGATGCGCAAGGATGGCGCCTACGCGACCGAGGTGTTCCACCTGTGGCACAAGGAAGCCAAGCGCGACCAGGCCTCGAGCAACCAGCACATCGTGCTCGAGC
Organism: Massilia sp. CMS3.1; assembly: GCF_051262535.1. Lineage (NCBI taxonomy): Bacteria > Pseudomonadati > Pseudomonadota > Betaproteobacteria > Burkholderiales > Oxalobacteraceae > Massilia > Massilia sp. CMS3.1. Next base: position 63,053 of record NZ_JBIMES010000002.1, read on the forward strand.
GGATCGCGAACAGGACGACGCAGGCGGCGATCGGCCTGCGCGAGCACGGCCTCCACACGCTGCCCGTCGCGACGGACAAGCTGCCGGCTGCCTGAGCCTGGACCGGGCATGGACAACACGCACAGCCCGGCCCCCTCCTCCACCCGAACGTCGCGCCGGGCCTTGCTGGCCGGGGCGACCGGCCTGGTGGGGCAAGAGATCCTGCGCACCCTGCTGGCGGACGACACGGTGAGTGCGGTGCATGTGCTGGCGCGGCGTCCACTCCGGACGGCACACCCGAAGCTGACAGTGCACGTCGTCGATTTCACCGCCCTGCCCGCCCTGCCTGACATCGACGAGATGTATCTGGCACTCGGGACCACGATCAAGGTGGCCGGTAGCCAGGCGGCGTTTCGCGCGGTGGATGTCGATGCCAACCTGGCGCTCGCGCGGGCCGGCGTCAAGGCCGGCGCCAGGCGTCTGGGCCTGGTCAGCGCCATGGGCGCCGACACGCATTCGCGCGTGTTCTACAACCGGGTCAAGGGTGAACTCGAAGAAGCGGTGAAAGCACTGGGCTTCGAGGCCGTCGTGATCGCACGGCCATCGCTGTTGATCGGCGACCGCGGCGCGCTCGGGCAAGCGGCGCGTCCTGGCGAGCGCTTCGGTGCCCTGCTGGCAGGCGTACTGCGCCCGCTCATCCCCGTCCACTACCGGCCGATCACGGCCGTCGCCGTGGCGCGCGCCCTGCTCGCTCAGGTACCCCGGGCGCAGGGCGACATCATCTTGCGATCAGGGGCCATGCAGGGATGAATCGCGTCAAGCGACTCAATACTCCACCGCCACGTCCTTCGCCCCCAGCGTCATCTCGAGCGCGTACTTCAGCGCGTCCGACGGCGCCACCCGCCACTCGTCGCCCAGCTGCAGGATGCAGTCGACATTGGCCGGCTTGATGCGCAGGCTGACCGGCAGGCCGTCCGGGTGTTTATACGGCACCAGCACTTCGGCGATTTTTGCAGGACTCACCGTGCACGCCAGGTCCATCTCCAGCTTGTGGCCGTACTGGATGCGCGAGCTGGCCAGGTCGTACACCTTTTCCGCCGTGATGCGCAGGCCGCCGTTGAAGCGGTCTTCCGACACTTTACCGACCACCAGCAGGAATTCGTCTTCCTTGAACGCGTTGCGATTCGCCTCGAACACTTCGTTGTAAACCGTGACCTCGACCACGCCCGTCTTGTCGTCGAGCGCGACGATCAGGATCTTGCCGCGCTGGGTCATCTGGGTGCGTACGCCCGTGATCACGCCGCACAGCATGCGCGGCTCGCGCGACGGTTCCAGGTCTTGCAGGCGGGTGCGTGCGAAGCGCCGCACTTCCCCGGCATAGATGTCGAACATGTGGCCCGACAGGTAATAGCCGAGCGCGGTCTTCTCTTCCGACAGCTTCTGGCGGTCGGTCCAGGGCACGGCTTTCACGTATTCCGGCGGCGCGACCAGATCCGAATCATCGCCGCCGAACAGGCTGACCTGGTTCGCTGCCGCCGCCTCCTGCCCCGCCACTTCCATCGCGAAGGCGACCGAGGCGAGCAGGATGGCGCGGTCGACGCCGAAGCAGTCCATCCCGCCGGCGCGGATCAGGGACTCGATCGTGCGGCGGTTGATCTGCTTGCGGTCGACCCGCTTGCAGAAGTCGAACAAGTCCTTGAACTTGCCGCCTTCATTGCGCGCGGCGACGATTGCCTCGATCGCGCCCTGGCCGCAGCCTTTTACACCGCCCAGGCCATAGCGGATATTCGTGACCTGCTTGCCCGTGACCGATTTCGGCTCGCCTTCCGGTGTGAAGCGGAACTGCGATTCGTTCACATCCGGCGGCAGCAATGTGAGACGGCAGACATCGAGCGAGTCCTCGACCAGGATCTTGATCTTGTCGGTGTCTTCCATCGCCAGCGACATGTTCGCTGCCATGAAGGCGGCCGTGTGGTGCACCTTCAGGTAGGCCGTGTGATACGACAGCAGCGCATACGCCGCCGCGTGCGACTTGTTAAAACCGTAGCCCGCGAACTTTTCCATCAGGTCGAAGATCTCGTCGGCCTTTTCGGTCGACAGGCCATCCTTGGCGGCGCCGGCGCGGAAAATCTCGCGGTGCTCGGCCATCTCTTCGGCCTTCTTTTTACCCATCGCGCGGCGCAGCATGTCGGCGCCGCCCAGCGAATAGCCGCCGACGATCTGCGCCATCTGCATGACCTGCTCCTGGTAGACCATGATGCCGTAGGTCTCGGACAAAATCGACTCGGTGCGCGGATCGGGATAGTCGAACTTCTCGCCGTGCTTGCGCTTGCAGAAGTCGGGGATCAGGTCCATCGGGCCCGGACGGTACAAGGCGACCAGCGCGATGATGTCCTCGAAGCGGTCGGGACGCGCATCCTTGAGCATGCCCTGCATGCCGCGCGACTCGAGCTGGAAGATCGCGACCGTTTTCGCATCCGACAGCAGTTTATAGGACGGCCGGTCGTTCAGCGGCAGGGTTTCGAGATTGAATTCGGCATCCACGGGATCGAGCGCGCGGATGTAGTTCACCGCGCGATCGAGAATCGTCAGCGTGGTCAGACCCAAGAAGTCGAACTTGACCAGGCCCACGGCCTCGACGTCGTCCTTGTCGTACTGCGAGACCACACCGGTGTCGCCGCTCTGGGAGTACAAGGGGCAGAAGTCGGTCAGTTTGCCCGGCGCGATCAGCACGCCGCCCGCGTGCATGCCGATGTTGCGGGTGATGCCCTCGACCTGCTGGGCGAGCTCGAGCAGCTGCTTGACCTCTTCCTCGTTCTCCAGGCGTTCTTTCAGGAGCGGCTCTTCTTCGATCGCTTCGGCGATCGAGACTGGCTTACCCGGCTTGAACGGAATCAGTTTCGAGATGCCGTCGCAGAAGTTGTAGCCGAAATCGAGCACCCGGCCGACGTCGCGGATTGCGCCCTTGGCCGCCATGGTGCCGAAGGTGGCGATCTGCGAGACCGCATCGCGGCCGTACAGGTCTTTCACGTGCTGGATCACGCGGTCGCGGTTTTCCTGGCAAAAGTCGATGTCGAAGTCGGGCATCGAGACGCGTTCAGGATTCAGGAAGCGCTCGAACAGCAGGTTGTACTTCAGCGGATCGAGGTCGGTAATGAGCAGGCAGTAGGCCACCAGCGAACCCGCGCCCGAGCCGCGGCCCGGCCCCACCGGCACGCCGTTGTCCTTGGCCCACTGGATGAATTCGGCCACGATCAGGAAGTAGCCCGGAAACTTCATCTTGTTGATGGTATCGGTCTCGAACTTCAGGCGCTCTTCGTAACGCGGGCGCGCTTCCTCGCGCTTGACCGGGTCCGGGTACAGGTGTTCGAGGCGCTTGACCAGGCCTTTTTGCGACTCCGCCACGAGGAATTCGTCGATCGTCATGCCTGCGGGCGTCGGGAAGTCCGGCAGCTGCGGTTTGCCGAGCGTGAGCACGACGTTGCAGCGCTTGGCGATTTCGACCGAATTGGCGAGCGCGCCCGGCAGGTCGGCGAACATCGCCGCCATCTCGGCCTGCGTCTTAAAACACATCTCTTCGTTGAAGCGGCGCACGCGCTTGGCGTTGGCCAGCATCTCGCCTTCGGCGATACAGGTGCGCGCTTCGTGGGCGATGAATTCATCCTTGCTGATGAACTGCACCGGATGCGTCGCCACCACCGGCAGCCCGAGGCGCCCGGCCAGCGCCACCGAATGGCGCACTGCCTGCTCCTGGTTACTGGCACCGGCGCGCTGGATCTCGATATAGAAGTGGCCCGGGAAGATGCGCGCCCAACGCGCGGCATTGCGTTCGGCGCGCTCGATGTCGCCATTGTCGATGGCCTGGCCGACGTCGCCGAAACAGGCGCCCGACAGCACGATCAGGCCGTTCGCCTGGTCGGCGTCCGGCTCCAGCGTCGAGCTCGATGCGGCCAATGCTTCGAGCCATTCAACCCGCAGCTCGGCACGGCCCTTGTACTGGTTGGTGAGCCAGGCGCGCGACAGCAGGTCGCACAATTGCAGGTAGCCCGTGTGATTTTTTGCCAGGATCAGGAGGCGCGACGGCTTCTCGCGGTTGTCGTCGTTGGTGATCCAGGCGTCGACACCGATGATCGGCTTGATCCCCTTGCCGCGCGCCGCCTTGTAGAAGCGCACCATGCAAAACATGTTGGCCAGGTCGGTGACGGCCAGGGCCGGTTGCTTGTCCTTGGCGGCAACGCCGACCAGGTCGTCGATGCGGACCAGGCCGTCCACGATCGAGTATTCGGAGTGGACGCGCAGGTGGGTGAAGGTCGGGGATGTCATGGCCGTATTTTACCTTGCCGGAGCGGCCGCGGCCTCGGTTGCAATTTTGCAACGGCGCAATGAGACAGCCGCCTGCACTATAATGTCGGCCTGTCTTTTGCACTGTGCCGCCATGTCCCCTGCTAGCCCCCACATCAATATCGCTGCTTATAAATTCATCACGCTCGACGACCTCGACGCGTTGCGCGCCCAATACGCGGCGCTGTGCAACGAGCTGGGCCTGAAGGGTACTGTCCTGCTGACGCCGGAAGGCATCAACATGTTCGTCTCCGGCCCGCGCGCGCAGATCGACCAGTACCTGGCCTGGGTGCGGGGCGACGTGCGCCTGGCCGATCTCGAGGTCAAGGAAAGCCTGTCGGGCGAGCAGTCGCACAAGCGCATGCTGGTGAAGATCAAGAAAGAGATCATCACGATGCGCATGCCGCTGATCAGGCCCGAACTGGGCCGCGCACCGGCAGTCGACGCCAAGACCCTGAAACGCTGGCTTGACCAGGGCGTTGACGACGCCGGCAAGCCGGTGGTGATGGTCGACACCCGCAACGATTTCGAAGTCGACGTCGGCACGTTTACGAATACCGTCGACTACCGGATCAAGAAATTCACGGAATTCCCGGAAGTGATCGCCGCCCACAAGGACGATTTCGCCGGCAAGACCGTGGTCACTTTCTGCACCGGCGGCATCCGCTGCGAAAAGGCGGCGATCCATATGCAGGAAACCGGCTACGACAACGTGTATCAGCTCGAAGGGGGCATCCTCAAGTATTTCGAGGAAGTCGGCGGCGCGCATTACACGGGCGACTGCTTCGTGTTCGACTACCGCACCGCCCTCAATCCGAAGCTCGAGCCGACCGAGACCGTGCAGTGCTTCGCCTGCCGCGCGGTGGTGACGCCGAGGCAGCAACTGGCGCCGGAATATGTGTATGAGATGTCGTGTCCGCATTGCGCCGGCAAGGCGGCCTGAGACCGCGCTGCCGCGCAGCTGTTACAATACTGGCAAGTCCGCAGGCCGGCCCATACTGTCGTGTTATAATCGTTGTTTAATTTCCAGGCTTCTCCGCTCGGCGCGAAAACCTTGCCAAGGCACGATTGTCGGGACGGCACCCTTGCCGGCCAGATGTACGCGCCCGTGACGGCCTGTCCAACATGTTTCATGGTCCTGCTTTATGATCCTGCTTTTGGTTAGTGCCCTACGGTCCCCAGCAGGGGGCGTCGCAGCATGATTTCCTCCGCGCTTTTTAGTAGCGTCTGGCGCTACCGCGGTTTCATTAGCGGCAGTGTCAAGCGTGAGTTCCAGACCAAGTACCGCAATTCGATGCTTGGGGCCGCCTGGACGGTGCTCAATCCGCTCGCGATGATCCTGGTCTATACCATCGTGTTCTCGCAGGTAATGGGGACCCGTCTACCCGGCTTGGGTTCTCCGTTCAGCTACAGCATCTACCTGTGCGCCGGGACTCTGACCTGGGCGCTGTTTGCCGAGATCACCGGGCGCAGCCAGACGGTGTTCATCGAAAACGGCAACCTGCTCAAGAAGCTCCAGTTTCCGCGACTGTGCCTGCCGATCATCGTCGTGCTCAATGCTTGCGTGAATTTCGGCATCGTGTTTGCCCTGTTCACCTTGTTTCTCGTGTTCTCTGGCGCCTTCCCCGGCTGGATCTACCTGGCGCTGCTTCCGGTGTTGCTGATCCAGGTCGTGTTCGCCATTTCGCTGGGGATCATCATCGGCGTGCTCAACGTCTTCTTCCGCGATGTCGGGCAGTTCTTCACAATCCTGCTGCAGTTCTGGTTCTGGTTTACCCCGATCGTCTACCCGGTGACGGCGCTGCCGGCCGAGGTGCGCGACCTGCTGATCTGGAACCCGATGGCGGCCGTGGTGCAGGCGTACCATGCGATTCTCCTGCACGGCGCTGCGCCCGACTGGGCCAGCCTGGGGCCGGTCACGGTGCTGGCCGCGCTGTGCTGCGTGCTGGGCCTGCAGCTGTTCCGCAAACGTGCAGGTGAAATGGTGGATGAACTATGATGGGCAGCATCCTCGTTTCCCACCTTGGCAAGGCTTACAAGAAATATCACACACGCTGGGGCCGTCTCCAGGAATGGATGCTGCCAAGCCGCAAGCAGCGTCATGACCTGAAGTGGATCCTGCGCGACATCAGCTTCCAGATAGCGCCGGGCGAAGCGGTCGGCATTATCGGGATCAATGGCGCGGGCAAGAGCACGCTGCTGAAACTCATCACCGGCACCACCCAGCCGACGACCGGCAAGGTGACGATGCATGGGCGTGTCGCCGCGCTGCTTGAGCTGGGTATGGGCTTCCATCCCGAATTCTCGGGGCGCCAGAACGCCTACATGGCAGGCCAGCTGATCGGCCTGACCATGTCCGAAATCGACTCGCTGATGCCGGAAATCGAGGAGTTCGCCGGTATCGGCGACTACATCGATCAGCCGGTGCGCGTCTATTCGTCAGGCATGCAGGTACGCCTGGCGTTCAGCGTCGCCACCGCGCGCCGGCCCGATATCCTGATCGTCGACGAGGCGCTGTCGGTCGGCGATACGTATTTTCAGCACCGCAGCTTCGAACGCATTCGCCAGTTCCGGGAACTCGGCACTACGCTGCTGATCGTCAGCCATGACCGGGTTGCCATGCAGGCGATCTGCGACCGCGCCCTACTCCTCGACGGTGGACACCTAGCAAAGCAAGGCGCGCCGGAAGAAGTGATGGACTACTACAATGCGCTCATCGCCGAGCGCGAGAACTCGACCGTGTCCCAAGTCGCCACGCCCGAGGGGCGGGTCCAGACCACCTCCGGCACCGGCGAGGCGACAGTGACCGCAATCACGCTCGAGGACGCGAATGGTGCCCCGGTTGAGATGGTCAACGTCGGCGAGGGAGTGACCTTGCGCGTGGCCGTGCAGGTGAACGCATCGCTTCCGCGCCTGGTGCTGGGCTACATGATCAAGGACCGGCTTGGCCAGCCGATTTTCGGCACCAACACCTATCACCTCGAGCGGGTGCTGACCAATGTCCAGGCGGGCGAGCGTATCGAATTCCGTTTTGCCTTCCCCCTCAACCTAGGCGACGGCAGCTATTCCATCACGACCGCGCTGACCAGCAGCGAAACCCATTTGGCCGACAATTACGAATGGCGCGACTTGGCCTTCCTCTTTATTGTTACGAATATGAACCGCAAGCCATTTGTGGGCACTACCTGGCTTGAACCCCAACTGGAGATCGCGCGATGAGCGGTTTCTTCTATCGCGCTTTCGAAGACCGCTACCGCGGCAGCCGCGCCCTGATCAAGGAACGCCTGCGCGTCTACCTGCCGTTCCTCGAATCACTTGCACAGGGCAAGCCTGCGCCCGCCCTCGATCTCGGGTGCGGACGCGGCGAATGGCTCGAACTGCTGGGCGAGGCCGGCTTCGCCGCACGCGGGGTCGACCTCGACGACGGCATGCTCGCTGCCTGCCTCGAGCGCGGCCTGAATGTGGCCAATGAGGACGCCATGGCGGCCCTGGCGGCCACCCCGGACGGCAGTCTCGCCGTGGTGTCCGCTTTTCACCTGGTCGAGCACATCTCGTTCGACCAAGTGCTGGTCCTGATCGCGCAGGCGCTGCGTGCGCTGCGCCCGGGCGGCCTATTGATCTTGGAAACGCCGAACCCGGAAAACCTAGTGGTCGGCAGCTCGTCGTTCTACGACGATCCATCCCACCTGCGGCCACTGTCGCCGAAGCTGCTTGCCTTCGCCGTGGAATTCGGCGGTTTCGAACGCCACGCCGTGCTGCGCCTGCAGGAAGACCCACGCCTGCATGAGGCGGCGGCGCCCCGGCTCTTCGACGTACTCGCCGGAGCCAGTCCCGACTACAGCGTGGTCGGCCAGAAGGGCGGCCCGGCGGAAATCATGACCCTGTTCGCCCCCCTGTTCTCCACCCCGCGCGGAATCGACCTGCATGCCCTCGCCGAACGCTATCAGCAACAGCAGGACGAGGCGCAGGCCATCCTGACGCAAGTCGGAACAGAGCTGCGCACCTTCAGCGACCGTTACGAGCGAGAGCAGGTTGGCGTGCAGGCCGGGCTGGCGCAGGTCGGGGCAGACCTGCGCGCCCTTGGCGAACGCTACGAACGGGAGCAGGCCGGGGCGCAAACCGGGCTGGCGCAGGTCGGGGCAGCCCTGCACGCGCTGTCCGACCGGGTTACGCAACAGGAAGGCTCTGCGCTCACTGGCGAACTCGAAGCCACAATCGCACAGTTGCGGACCTCCAACCTCAGCCTGATGAACGACCTCGCGCACGGCGAAGCGGCACGCAATTCGATGGCTGTCGAACTGGCCCAGCTAGGAACCGGGCAGACCGGGCTGGCTGGCCGTGTCGCGCAGATCGAAGCTGCTACGTACGTCCAGGGCGAACGCACGGCGTCACGCCTGAATTCGCGTATCCGTGAACTCGTCCAAGCCCAGGACGTCAGCGATAAAGAAAGTGCTCGCCTGGCCCAGCACGTCGCCTGGATCGAAGCGCGCCTCACCCACGCCGAGGCTGAAGCGGCGGCATTGCGCCATCAACTGGCCGAAGCACAGCAGCATAGCGCCCCGCTAGGCACCCGCCTGGCTCGCCTGTTCGGGCGCCTGCGCCAGCAGGCAGCACGCACGCGGCTCGTACAGCGCCTGCGCCAGGGCGCTTTTGGCCTGCTGCGCCGCCTGCTGCGGCTGATCTTGCGCAGCCCCGCGCTCAAGCACATGGCGCGCACGCTCGTAGCCCGCTTCCCCGGCCTGCACACGCGCATGTTACGCGTGCTGCATGCCCCCGCACATGAGGATGTCGGCGTCGAGGCGCCGGCTGATCCGTTGACCGCACAGATGTCGCCGCGCAGCTTGGCCGTCTACCGGGAACTCCTGAAGACAAATAAAAGCGAGGATTGATTGCTACGTATCGTTATCGATTTACAGGCCGCCCAGCTCCACGGCCACGAAGACGGACGGGGCCGGTATATGCTGGAGCTGGCACGTGCCCTGCTTCGCACACCCGAAACGCACACGATATTCCTCCTGCTGAACGGCGCCCTGCCTGGCGCCGCGGCGCTACGCGAGCAGTTCGCCAACCTTCTTCCGGCAGAGCGCATCCGCCTCTTCCACAGCGTGGCCGGGCCGGACAGCCTAGCGCACGAGGAGCGGCGCCAAGCTAGCGAGCTAACGCGCGATTTCACGATCGCCCAGCTCAGGGCCAATGCCGTCGTTCTCGACGCGGACGCGGCCGGCAAGAGTGAAGGCCTGGTGCTTCCCGGCCGCTTCGCGTTCGCATCACGCATCGTCGCGCTGCTCGACCATCACTTGGCGCCCGACCTGGAACTGTTACGCGCCGCGCACCTGGTCCTGGTTATGGACGCAGCCACGCACGCCGTCGTCAGCGCCGAACTGGCGCCGCAGCGTCTGCTGCGTCTGGCGCCCCCACGATGGGACGAAGCGGCTTCATCCTTGCTGGCTGCTCTCGCGACCGCCAGCATCGCGGACGAGCCGGCGCCGAAGCCGGCGCGCGCCAGGCGCCGCCTCGCCTTTGTCTCGCCGCTGCCGCCCGAACGCACCGGCATTGCCGACTACGCGGTGCAGTTGCTACCGGCGATGCTCGACGATTTCGAGATCGAACTGATCACCCAACAGCAGGAGGCCGAACTGCCGCTAGCGCTTGCTGCCCTGCCGCGGCACCCAATCTCCTGGTTTGCCGACCACGCCCACGAGTTCGACCAGATTCTCTATCAATTCGGTAACAGTCCCTACCACAGCAGCATGTTCGCGTTGCTACGCGAACATCCAGGCGTCGTGGTCCTGCACGATTTTTTCCTGAGTAATGTGCTGGCTTACGAACAAATGACCGGCGGTTTTCCGAATGGCTGGAACGATGCCCTGTTCCACTCGCACGGTTTCGTCGGCCTGAAAGCCGGCCAGATCCCGGGAGGGCACGCGGCGACAATGGACGACTTCCCCTGCAATCTTGAAGTCCTCGAAGGCGCCACGCGTATCATCGTGCATTCCCAGCACGCACAGAAACTGGCGCGCGAATGGTATGGCGAGGACGCAGCGCACAACTGGAGCGTGGTGCCGCTGCCGCGCGCGGCGCCGGCGCTACAGGACCGCCAAGCCGCGCGGTTTGCGCTTGGCATCGCCAGCGACGTCTTCCTGGTCTGTAGTTTCGGTTATATCGGACCGACCAAGCTGACGGACACCCTCGTCCGCGCCTGGCTCTCCTCGGGCCTGCAACGCGACGCCAGCTGCGAGCTCGTACTGGTCGGGGCGAACGCGGCCGGCGAATTCGGCGAGGGCCTGATCGCGACTATCGAGGACGCCGGCGCCGAATGCCGAATCCGCATCACTGGCTGGGCGGACGAGGCGACCTACCACCTTTACCTACAAGCGGCCGACGTTGCCGTGCAGTTGCGCAGCACATCGCGCGGAGAAACGTCCGCCGCCGTGCTGGATGCGATGAACTATGGCCTGGCTACAATCGTCAACGCCAATGGCTCGATGGCGGCATTGCCGACCGATGGGGTCTGGATGCTGCCAGATCGTTTCGAACTGCTGGCGCTGGTGGAAGCGCTCGAGACGCTGCGCTTCGATGAACGCCGGCGCGGCGAACTGGCTGAGCGTGCGCGCGACGTCCTGCGCAACCAGTACCGGCCAGACCATTGCGCCGCACTGTACCGCGAGGCACTCGACCTGGCGCATGCGGAGGCGCAGGTTCAGCGCCCCACACTGCTGCGTGCGCTCAGGAACCTGCCGGCGCTGCGCGCAAATGATCACGCGCTGCGCACCCTTGCCGAAGGGATTGCCCGCGCCCCGAACCCACTGGCGCCGCGCCAAATTCTGGTCGACGTGTCGACAATCGTCCAGCACGACTTACGCACAGGGATCGAGCGCGTCGTCCGCACCCAGCTTCTCGAACTGCTGCAGATGCGTCAGCACGGCCTGCGCGTCGAGCCGGTCTACCTGAGCACGGAAGGCAACCGTTGGCATTACCGCTACGCGCGCCGTTACGCGCTCGACCTGATGGGAATCGCCGCGCCGACTCTGCACGACTCTCCGATCGACTTCCAGCCCGGCGACGTCTTCTACTGCGCCGACTTCGCGCCGGCCGCCATTGTCGAGGCGGCGCGTGCCGGCGTATACACCGAACTGCGCACGCATGGCGTGTCGATGAATTTCCTGATCTACGACTTGCTGCCGGTGTTGCGTCCCGAATTCTTCCCGCGCACGGCGGAAGCGACCCACGCGGCTTGGCTGCGTTGCATCGCCACCCATGCCGACCGTCTGCTCAGCATCTCGCGTGCCGTGGCCGACGAAGCGCGCGAGTGGCTCGGCCGGCAACCAGACCTGCCGCAGCGCGCGCTGCAATTCGTACCACTGCACCTGGGCGCCGACATCGACAACGGCGCTGCCCTAGTTGGCGGCGCGGCGGCGGCCAACGATATGGCGGCTACGCTTGCGGGGCGCCCGAGCTTCCTGATGGTCGGCACGATCGAGCCGCGCAAGGGACACCTGCAAAGCCTGGCGGCGTTCGAGGAATTATGGAACGCCGGCGAGCAGGTCAACCTAGTCATCGTCGGCAACGAAGGCTGGAAGGGCTTGCCCGAGTCCGAACGGCGTACGATCCCGGAAATCCTTCGGCGCCTGCAGAATCATCCGGAAGCGGGCAATCGCCTGCTCTGGCTGCGCGGCGTCGACGACCTTCTGCTCGAGACGATCTACCGCAACAGCACCTGCCTGCTGGCGCCGAGCGAAGGCGAGGGCTTCGGGCTGCCGCTGATCGAGGCAGCGCGCTATGGACTGCCAGTCCTGGCACGCAACATTCCTGTATTTCGCGAGGTCGCGGAAGAACATGCCCTTTATTTCGACGGCATGTCGCCGAGCGCCCTTGCCGATGCGGTTCGCCATTGGCTGCAGCTCCGCGCCGCCGACCAGATTCCCTCATCAGGCGCGATGCGCTGGCATACATGGCGCCAGAATGCCGAATGCCTTTTGAAGGTGCTGAGCAACACTGCACCCGATAAAGGCGCGAACGGGGGACTGGAGCGCGACACGGATCGCGCGGCGGCTTAAAGGGCACAGTTACCACCGATTCTGTCAAGCCGGTTGGGCCAAGGCTACCGGCACGTGCTCACCGGCCATCCCGACCCACAGAGTTGCACGGCTTGCTGGTTAAAGGTACAACGTGTATTACCGCAGCAGGCGCTGCGCTACTCAACATCAGAGGCCATTCCCGCACCCGCTCGGCAGGCGCTGGGCAATGCCTCCGAAAACGCACTAGTGTGCTTTGGTGACGCTCACTGCACGAAGCTCAAGGTTATGCACTTCGATAAAGCCCTTGCCGCTGCTCCAGCCGCCCAATCCGAGGGCTATCCTGAACGGTTTACCGTCCAACCGGACGAAAGCCGATACCTTTTTGTTCATCCCTTTACCCAAAATCGGTACCAGCAATCGCATTCCGTAAAGCGATAGATGGCCACCATTCTTGTCGGCAACCGGTGCCGTTACGTCCCAGCTGAGCGTGGCATCGATCTCGTACAGGCCAGCCGGCAGTCTGAATTCCTTCGACATCAAGCCACCATCGGTATATGTGTCGGCGACGATGTGGCGACGCACCGGATCGACCTCGGCAATCCCGAAAGGTTCGAGCCCCATTTCAGCGAGGTGCGCCACCACAACAATATTCATTTCATCCTGGGCCAAGGGCGCGAGATACTGGGCCTCGAGGTTGCTCGCTTTGCCGCCGATGATGTCCTGGAGCCGTGCTTTACGTGTTGCTTCAAGGCGTGGTGCCATAAAACCACGCATAATTTCGCCGAGCGGCGTCACCAAACCGACGACCAGAAATATTACCAAGGGTGCTTTGCGCAGGTCGTTGGGCGCGCTGACGACTGCCACCGCAGCAAGCAGTGCGAGTAAGGCGAGTGCCGGCAGCGAACTGCGCATGAGAAGGTCGTTGTAGGCGCCACCGCTGCACAGCGAAAGAACAAGCAAAAAGCCGGCAGCAACAGCGATCAGTTGGGTCGAGCGTTCACGTAAGACCAGCAGCGCGAGCGCGATGGCAATGAATTCGACCATGACGAATTCGAACCAGAGCAAGACATCGACATGACTGACCGACCAGATGAATCCGAACGGGATGCTGCCTGCTGCGCCCCGCGTCAGGAAGTACGCCGCGGAGAGCAGCAGCACCGGGGCCGTCAGCAGGTTGATCCAGCTGAAAATGTGCCGATAGCCACTGCGCACCCCTGCCCATAGAAACAGGGGTACCAGGCCGACTGCGGTAAACGGCGACCAGACTGCAATCGCCGCCGTCAGCACACCTCCCGCACGCAACGACCGCTCGGGAAACCGCAGTACCATAAAGGTCGCCAGGGCAGCCGGGATCGCATGCTGGGGCGTCCAGAACAGGCCCGTAACCGTGGAGGACAATTGGCCGAAGCCGGCCCACCATTCAAAGTGCAGAGGCGTCGACTGCGTGACGCCGACAAGATGTGTACCGATGATATCGGCACCACTAAAAAGCAGGAATACAATACAGATAGTAAAGCGCTGGGCAACACTCCACGCTCGCGTGCCGAAACCGAAAACGAGTGCGATGTAAAGTCCGAGAGTGCTCCACAAAAAGATCGCCAAGCTCAGCCATTCGGTACCAAACGATTTTGCGATCAGTGCAGGCACCACGTACCAGCTCAATGAATAGCGCAGCGTCGCGAAACCCGAATTTCCTGGAACTACCGGGGGCCAGGATTGCTCAATTAATTCATTAAACAAGGCAAAGTGCTTGAGCCAGTCCGAGTTCTCGCCGAAAGGCGGCAACATCCCCGATAGCCAAAGGATCGTTCCGCTCGCGATCATGTAGGGCCAGGTCGACAGCAGCGAAGCGCCGGGCACTCTCGCCACGGCGCCGCTCCAACGTAGCGCGCCGACGCTTGAAGCGACCGCAGCGAGCGCAATGGCGATGCCAATCTCGATGCGTTGGAAAGTAATCAGCACGATCACAGTGGGTGCAAGCAAATACACCCAGCCAAGCCGGAAAAATAGCGGGCCATGCGCTCCGAGCAAGTGCGTAGCATCGGCATCGGCGAGTTGGCCAATGCCGGCCCTGCTCTCCTGGCTACTGCGCTGCCCGTCTTCAATTACTGTACCGGATTCGGTATTCATTTCTACCTTTGCGAAAAATGTCTGGGAATAAAAAATACGACTAGGACGTATTACCGCCCGCTATCGCTCGCGGCTCCTGCCGCGCTACGCGTAATTTCAAGAGCTGACAGCCCCACACCAAGTCGGCGAGGATCGGTCGACATGCCCTTTTCCAAAGGAGAAACCGCAGCGGGAATCGCGATTTGAAGGCGGTACTTTCCGTTGTCGCAATGCTCGACCGGCACGTCGAAGCGCACAAGCTGGTCGACAGCCGTGACCGGGCCGTGCCACAAGGTCCCGCCCTTTCCAACGATGGAGATACTTTGATTCATGAAAGGTCGGAGCTTCAGCGACACCGAAAACGGCTTGTTGGGACCGTAGTATTGGTCCTCATCGCAGGGGAACACAAGTTCAGCCAGGTTGCCGTCAGACCAGATACCCCATTCTTCGGGAGCGCTCCAGCCCTGAGTCAGGAAAACGTTGCCGTCACCGCCGTTGCGCGTGGCGTGCGGACCGGGGGCGACTGTGAGGCGCAAGAGTTTATCGAGCGCCGGTTCGAGCTGCACATAGTACGGGTTCGTATCGGCCTTGTCGCTCGGTGCCAACTTCGCGTCGACATAGGCGTCGAGTTTCGCTTTTTCAAACCTGCAGTGGGCCGGGGCCAGCGCCCCATGGCGGTCGATGCCCGGCGTGACAATAGCCTTGCGGCAGTCGGGACCGACGACGGCGAGCAACTGCAGGGCATACACGTTCTCGCCCGCGCCGGAAAAGCGCTCGATGAAAACTTCTGCCGGCGGATTATAAACTCTTGGTAGGTGCGTCTGCAGGAAACTCGACAGGATCGACGGAGTCCAGTAATGCTCAGACTTGCGTGGATCGTTGACCCTGACTGAAACAACCAGCAAAATAAAGGTCAACACAGTAGCGAGGTAGAATGACCAAGTGCGGGGGGCCAAGCGTTGCAGGACCCACAGGAAGACTGGAAACCCCAGCGGCAGATACCACAACGCATAACGAGCCAGGCCGGGAGTTGCCCCGGAGTTCAGGTTGGTGGTTGACGAATGCGCGAAGAAATTCAGCAGCAAGTAGACGAGCAGGAATGTCCACCACGGCCAATCCAGGCGTGCGGCGGTAGCGCGCCGTGCCGAGACCGCCCACATCGCAAGCGCACTCAGCGTTACCAGCAAACCGAGCGGCCAGTTCGAAAGCAGGCCAAGATCTGGATCCACTATCCAGATATAGAAAGTCGACAGGTTCCGTCCGAGCTCGGCCCCCCCAGCGAGTAACTGCGGCGTGGGTACTCCATACCGGCTGAAGTAATAAACTGGATGTATCACCACGGCGGCGACTATCGCTACCACCATGACAACTTCCGCCGGTGTATAGGAACGGCTGCGCTGCAGTACCGCTCGGTAGAACAAGGGGATGCATGCGATGAGTGCGAAGCTTGGATTCTGGGGAGCCGCCAGCGCCACCATCAGTGCTGCCAGCAAGTAGTGTCGCGCCGTCAGTGCGATCACGGCACTGAGAACCAGGCACACAGTCATCCATTCAGTATGGACTTTGTTGACGAACCAGAACACTGGTGATCCAAACAGCATGAGGCCGGCAGCCAGCGCACCACGCCAGCCGTGAAAACGGTACGCCAGACTGAGTGTGAGACTAGCAAGCAGGAAATGCAGCAGCAGGAAGCTCTGATGCGCACCCAACTGAAGACCAACCATGCCAGCTATTTTTGCGCACAAAAACGCGAGAAAACTGTAGAGCCAGAAATGGTTAAAGTCCGATGTAGGGCCAATCCGAAGCGCCGGAAATGCGTTGGCAAGCATGTCTACTGGGATCATGCCATTCACTGTACTGGAGCGAAACAAAGCGTCGTAGGCAGCGTAGGCCTGGGCGCTCATCCATGGCCTGTGCGTCACATCCCAAGCATAGAACAAGCCATAGTACTCCGAAGCGTCGCCCACTCGGATCTTGGGGCCGAACGCGAGGATGCCGAATAGAAGTGCCAGCCCGACGACAAGACAAAAATAGGGAGCGAATGGCTTGCGCAGCGCTGAAGGGCTGGATGAAGAGTTCATGGACTAATGAAGTTAGAGGAGAAAGCGACGCAATTCGGGCGCGGAGACAACGAAAGGAGCGCATACCTGGCGCCCTTTCGTTTCTTGCCGTCGTGAAGAAAAAGACAGCTGCGCAGTACGTAGTTAGCGCTGGTTGTACTCTAAAATTTCAAGCCGGCCTGAACTGCATACCGCACGGAGACTAGCTTAGGCAAGCACTGCGGCGATGCGGCGGCCTTCGCGAATCGCGTAATTGGTGCCGCGGTCTTCCGGATAGATCTGGGCCATGGTCGAGATCAACGCATTCTCGTACGGCGTTTCCTGCCCCGGGACGTATTCCGAATAGTTACGTTCGGTGACCGGCTGCGCGTACTCCGAGCGCCATACCGCATATTCCTGTACCCACGACTTGTCCATTTTGGGGAACATGCGCTTCAGGTGGCCGAGAGCAAAGTCGCAATATTGCTCGTCAGTGTAGGCCCAGACCGGGTCTTCCGTCGCCAGGTAGCGCGACAGGTAGGCGATGTGCGAACCCTTGTAGTTTTCCGGCTTGTCGAAATTGGTGTGCTCGATGACGCCGACGAACGGGAAGCCCGGGTCGTTCACGTTGAGCCAGTAGGTTTCCGACAGACTGTGCCTCAGACGCAGCACCAGACACATGTTGCCGAGGTATTTGACGCGACGCAGCTTGGTGAGCCAGTCAGCTGGCGCTTTGCCTTCGAACATGTCGGCAATCAGTGGGAAGGACGGCGTGAACAGGAACTTGTCGCCCGCCACTTCGCCCTGCACAGTACGCACGGCCTTGATGTTCTTGCCTTCGGTCTCCATGCCGGTGACCGCGGCGCCGTAACGCACTTCGCCGCCGTTGGCGCGGATCGCCGATGCCAGCGCTTCGGCCAGGCGGCCGAAACCGCCCTTGAAATAGGCCAGTTCCTCGCCGCCCTTGTCGTTGCGGGTGCTGCCGCGCAGTACCAGTTTCTTCCACATCCAGACCGCGTTAACGGCTTCGGCGTAGACCGAGAATTTCGAGTTGATGAGCGGTTCCCAGACAATCTTGTAGACGCTCTTGCCGGCCAGGCTTTCCAGCCATTCGCGAATACTCAGGTGCTCGATCGTTTTCCAGTCCTTGATCTTGCGAACCTGGAACACCAACAGGCCAAGGCGGATGCGGTCGACCAGCGACAGCGCCTTGAAGCGCAGCAGGTCGAGCGGGGTCGAGAGCTTCCACATGCGGCCGTTGAAATACATGCCGGTGCGGGTCGGCAGCAGGATGACGTCGCCTTCCATGCCCAGTTCCTTGACCAGTTCCGGGACGTAGACATCGTTGTTGAACCAGTGGTGGTAGAACTTTTCCAGGGTCACGCCGTCGGTGAACTCGAAGGTGCCAGCCAGGCCGCCAGGGGTCTTGTCGGCTTCGAGCACGCAAACGCGCTTGCCCTGCTTCGACAGCACATAGGCTGCGGTGAGGCCTGTAAAGCCGCCGCCCACCACTACTACATCATATTTATTCATTATTCGTTACTCAGTTAATTGGTAGTTCGGCACGCGTTACGACGCGGGCGCGACGGAACAGTTCGGGCCGCAACAAGATAGCGGTCGCCCCGGCCAGCGTCGTCGGCAGCCAAAGAGCAAGGTGACACAGGACAGCGAAGCTCCCGGCTTGCGCTGCCGTGCCACCCACCAGCGAAATGGCGGTAAATGCGGCCAGGTGGAAAGGTCCTACATAACCGGGCGATGAAGGCACCAGCGTCGACAAGGTGGCAATCGCCATCACCAGCAAGGCCATCGATGGCGTAGCGTTCAGGCCGCAGCCCAGCATCATGAAATAGAACAGTCCGGATTCTCCGACCCAGATCAGCATCGACATGACGAGCGTCGTGGCCAGCACGCGCAGCCGCGACATCGCCTCGAAGCCGAGCAGCAAGTCGCTGACTCCGGCCATCACCTTGCCCAGCTTGTCGCCGTTCGGACGGCCCGCGCCGGCACTGGCCAACATGCGCGCCAGCATCCCGCTGAACAGAAAAGTGGCCACGAGCGCCAGTCCACCCAACACGGCCAGCGTCAGCGCCGATTCCGACAACATCGGCGGTACTTGCGCGGTCCGGATCGCGAACAGGCCGATCGCCAGGCAGCATAGCAAGGTCATCAGGTCGATCAGGCGTTCCATGACCAGGCTGCTGGTCGCCGTCGTCCTGGGCACGCCCATCGCCGCCGGAAAAACGAATGCCCGCACCAGGTCGCCAAGACGCAATGGCAGAACGTTGTTCAGGGCGATTGAACCAAGGAACGGCGCCACGCAATTGCCAAAGCGTACTGGAGCGCCGGTGGCGCCGAGCAGCAGCGACCAGCGCACAATCCTGAGCAGGTAGCCACCGGCCAGGAAGGCGATCGCCAAGACCAAGTAGGGCCATTCAAAATGCTTGATTGCATCGAGTACATCGGCTAGCTTGACCTGGCGTGCGATGACGATGACGCAGGCAATGGTGATCAGCGCCCCGGCCGCGTGCTTCAGCCAGCCGGGCGATTTCTTGCCTTCAGTCATTCACGGTTCCAGACACGCCATGGCGCGCCGTCGGCCCAGAGGGCTTCGAGCTCGCGCTTGTCACGCAGAGTGTCGCAGGGCTGCCAGAAGCCGGTATGCTGGAACGCCGCCAGTTGGCCGTCCTTGGCCAGATTGGCCAGCGGAGCGCGTTCCCATGACGTCGTGTCGTCTTCGATGTACTGGATCACTTGTGGTTCGAGCACGAAGAAGCCGCCGTTGATCCAGCCGATTTCGTCGCTCGGCTTCTCCTCGAAGCTGCTCACACCCATTTGCTCGTCGATATTCAGGACACCGAAACGTCCCGGCGGCTGTACTGCAGCGACCGTCGCGAGCTTGCCGTGAGTGCGGTGAAAGGCCAGCTCGGCGCTGATGTCGATGTTCGACAAACCGTCGCCATAGGTCATGCAGAAGGCTTCGTTGTCGAGGTAGGGGGCGACGCGCTTTAGGCGCCCGCCGGTCATCGTTTCCGGGCCGGTATCGACCAGCGTGATGCGCCAGTCTTCCGACTGGCTGTTCAGGATGGTATGTTCGCCCGTCTTCAGGTCAATCCGCATGTCCGACACGTGACGGTAGTAATTGAAGAAGAATTCCTTGATGACATAACCTTTATAACCAAGGCAAATCACGAAGTCGTTGATGCCGTGATGGGCATAATTCTTCATAATGTGCCACAGCAATGGCTTACCGCCGATTTCCACCATTGGCTTCGGTTTCGTATCGGACTCTTCCGAAATACGCGTTCCAAGACCACCAGCAAGAATAACTGCTTTCATAGTTACGAAGCCTAATTAAAGTTTGAGTTCTGTTACGGAAAAATTGAGGCTGTGCTGGACGATCGCTATCGGATCGGCACGTACCACAAGGTAAATGCGCAGCAAGTATTCCCCAATAATTCCCAGGAAAAAGGAATTGAGTCCGATGCCGAATAAGACCAGGACATGGATACTGGCAAGGCCGCGCGGCAGTTCGGGATGGAACAGGCGCAATACCAGATAATACAGGGCGCCGATAAAGCTGATTCCAAGAATGATCAAGCCGAGGAAGGAGGCAGCGCGCAGCGGGACGACCGAGTGGTTGAACACCGCAGTCAGTCCCAGCTGGATCAGGCGCGAAACATTGAACTTGCTTTCACCCGCCACGCGTGCATCGCGGTCATACACCACCCCAGTCTGGTTGAAGCCCAGGCCCGCGATGATGCCGCGCAGGTAGGGGTTCGAGGTACGGATCTTCGCGACGGCATCGATGACCTTGCGGTCGACCAGTCGGAAGTCGCCGACGTCGCGCGGGATTGGGTGCTCGCTGACTTTGTCGATCGCCCAATAGCCCATGCGGCGGAAATTGCGCAGTAACCAGGACTCGGGCCGCTTGCGGCGGATGCCGTACACGACCTGGTAACCCTGCTGCCATTTCTCGAAAAAGGTTTCGAGGAGCTCGGGTGGATCTTGTAAATCGGCATCGATCTGCATCACGGCATCACCCCGAGTATGCAAATAATTGGCCAAGATCGAACGCTGGAATCCAACGTTTTTCGAGAAACGGATTGCCTTCACGCGCGGGTCTTTGGCAGCAAGCTCGGTCAGCAGCGCCCAAGTATTATCGTCCGAATGATTGTCGGAGAAAACGAATTCGAGGTCGCAGCGGTCGCGCATTTTTTCGCCGAGCGCGAAGAGGCGCGTATAGAGCGCATCCATGTTCCCCGATTCGTTCAGTACCGGCACCGTAATCGAAATCAACGGCTTCCTGTCCCGTTGCATTTGTGAAACTCCTATCATTATGTATTTCTACGCACCGCGGCGCATTCTTCCAGATATGCAACAACGGCGGGAAGTGTTTCACGGAACGCTACCTGCGCCAGCAGTGGATGCCGGGTAAATACAGTAGTGTAGTTCTCGTCGCGTGGCTCGGGAAGCGCACCGGCTTGCAGCAAGTCCTCGGCACCACGGGCATCGAATACCGTGCGGGCGAGCTCGCCCAGACTGACCGCGGCTCCATGACTCAGGTCGAGCACGCCAAGCGCCGCGGCCTCGTCGAGAACCCGGATGGCGCACGCATCGTCATCGACGTGATGGTATTCGCGCAGCTGTTTGCCAAGCGTCATCCTGAATGGCACGCGCTGCTCCAGGGCTGCGAGCATTTGCCCAAGGAACATGAATGGGCTGGGCATCCCCGCGCCATACAAGGTATGCACGCGGATATGGGATACCCGCTCCCCGGCGGCCGCACGTTCGGCGACGTACTGGCCGAGCGAGACCTTGCTCCTGATGTAGG
Source organism: Massilia sp. CMS3.1 (assembly GCF_051262535.1). NCBI lineage: Bacteria > Pseudomonadati > Pseudomonadota > Betaproteobacteria > Burkholderiales > Oxalobacteraceae > Massilia > Massilia sp. CMS3.1. The sequence continues at coordinate 84,370 of NZ_JBIMES010000002.1, forward strand.
GATTATGATCGGCCAGTAGGGTTTCCATCACGGTGCCGAAAGTCGTGACTTTGACGCGATGGCGAATGCCGCCCTCAATGATGTTGCGAGGAAGTTCTACATTCACCTGCCACAACGCGTCCGGATCCAGCTTCGGATCGAGCAGGCCCGCAGTGACGAATACCGTCGCATCGCGTCCAGCCAGCGGCGCGAAAAAATCGTCGATCGCGCCCTGCGCCCCCGGCCCGGCCCAATCCTGGTACAGGGAGCGCTCGACGCACACGGCCTTGTCCGCACCGTACTGGCGTGCAATTGCCTGGCCGAGGCGGCCCCGCCCACCGATAATGAAAATCATTCCTGGATATCCTTGCGCCAGGCATCGATCTGCCTCAAGGTAAGTTCGCGCGCGGCGGACGGATCCTTATAGTAATCGCGATACCAGGCGGCCGTTTCAGTGACCACGCGATCGGTGTCCCATGCAGGCAGCCAGCCAAGCTGGTTGCGCGCCAGCGAACTGTCGAGCGCCAGGGCGCCCGCTTCCGGCAGCGGATTGTCCATGTATTCCAGGTTCGGGCGCTGCCAATGTGCGCTCATCAACTCCAGGACGTCACGCACCGAGTAATGCTTCAGGTCCTGCGGACCCAGATTCCATGCTTTTGCGTAGCGGCCCGGATCGTCGGAAATGAGTCCGGCGAGCAGCATCAGATAACCGTGCACCAGCGCCAACACGTGCTGCCACGGCCGGGTAGCGTCCGGATAACGCAGCGTCATCGACTGGCCGTTGACGGCCGCGCGTACGAAGTCGGGAATCAAGCGGTCCTCGGACCAGTCGCCGCCGCCGATGATGTTGCCGCCGCGCGCGGTCGCGATCGCAGGGCCTTCACCCGTCGCCCACGGATAGGATGCGGCATAGCTCTGGATAATCATTTCAGCGGCAGCCTTCGACGCGCTGTACGGGTCCTTGCCGCCGAGCGGATCGTTCTCGCGGTACGGCCACGCCCATTCGTTGTTCTTGTAGACCTTGTCGGTGGTGATGCAGACCACGCCGCGCACGCTCTTCACGTGACGCGCCGCCTCAAGCACATGGGCAGTTCCCTGTGCGTTGACGGCGAAGGTCGATACGGGCTCGCGATAGGAGCGGCGCACCAGCGGCTGCGCGGCAAGGTGCAGGATCAGATCCGGCGCGAAGGCTTCGACGGCCTGATAAACGGCGTCGTAGTCACGAATATCGGCGATGATCGTCTCGATATCGTCCTTGAGCGCGATTGCATCGTACAGCGAAGGCGCCGTTTCCGGCGCCAGGGAAAAGCCCCGCACCTCGGCACCAATCGACTTGAGCCACAAGCACGCCCACCCACCAGTAAAACCCGTGCTACCGGTAACCAGTACTTTTTTACCAGAGAGGGCTTTTTCAAATTCGGGTATGCGAGTCATTGCGTTACTTCGTCTTATTTGCTTGGATATCGATGATATCAGATGCGAATTCTGCTCGCCAGTTTCTTTGATAGCCGACAATAAATTAAAGCTGGAAACCCACATTTCAATCGGGCCGTTTTTGCGCCAATCAGACAGCGTTGCAGGAGCGTGAACGGGCAACGGTTCGACATCCTCGGCAAGCCGTATCGGCAAGAAGCGCTGCTGGCGCGGGTGCGGGCGATTTTGCCGACGCATCACGGCCGAGGCCAGCGGGCGTGCCAATATCGTCCGGGTTACACATTGGCGCGCCGGGGCGTAAAATGGCAGCGCTACGCGGCGCACCGCCCGGACCCGGCACCATGAGGCAGCATTCGAATGATTTTAGTGACAGGCGGCGCAGGTTTCATCGGTTCCAATTTCATCCTCGACTGGCTGGCGCAGTGCGACGAACCGGTGCTCAACCTCGACAAACTGACTTACGCGGGCAACCCCGATAACCTGGCGTCGCTGGCGGGCGACCCGCGTCACGTCTTTGTGAAGGGCGATATCTGCGATGCGGCGCTCGTGACCGGCCTGCTGGCTCGCTACCAGCCGCGCGCGATCCTGAACTTCGCCGCCGAGAGCCATGTCGACCGTTCGATCCACGGCCCGCGCGACTTTGTCACCACCAACGTGAACGGCACCTTCACGTTGCTGGAAGCGGCCCGCGCGCATTGGCAGGGTTTGGCCGGGGAAGACAAGCGCGCCTTCCGCTTCCTTCAGGTGTCGACCGACGAGGTCTACGGCACGCTGGGACCTGACGAGGGGCCGTTCACCGAGACCACGGCATATGCGCCGAACAGTCCCTATGCGGCATCGAAGGCGGCCGCCGACCATCTGGTGCGCGCCTGGCACCACACCTACGGCATGCCGACCTTGAGCACCAATTGCTCGAATAATTACGGCCCCTGCCAATTCCCAGAGAAGCTCATTCCACTGGTCATTACCAACGCGCGCCAGGGCAAATCCTTGCCGGTCTACGGCGACGGCCAGCAGGTACGCGACTGGCTCTACGTGGCCGACCATTGCGCGGCGATCCGGCGCGTGCTGGAAGCGGGCCGCTGCGGCGACACCTACAACGTCGGCGGCTGGAACGAGATGGCGAACCTGGACGTGGTGCGTAAGCTGTGCGGCCTGCTCGACGAACTCGCTCCGAAGGCGGCAGGCAGCTACCTCGAACAGATCCTGCACGTCCAGGACCGCCCCGGTCATGACCGCCGCTATGCCATCGATGCGCGCAAGATCGAGCGCGAGCTCGGCTGGAAGCCGCTTGAAACCTTCGACACCGGCATCCGCAAGACGGTCGCATGGTACCTGGCGCACGACGACTGGGTGCGCCATGTGCAGTCCGGCGACTACCTCGGCTGGATGGATACCAATTACGCGCACCGCGACACGCAAGAGGAGATCGGCTAATGAGCGACTTGCCACGCAAAGGCATCATCCTGGCCGGCGGATCGGGTACCCGCCTGCATCCGATCACGACCACCGTCTCGAAGCAGTTGCTGCCGATCTATGACAAGCCGATGATTTATTATCCGCTGTGTACACTGATGCTGGCGGGCCTGCGCGAAATCCTGATCGTCACGACGCCGCACGATCAGCCGCAGTTCCAGGAGCTGCTGGGCGACGGCAGCCAGTGGGGCATGAAGCTCAGCTATGTTGCGCAGCCCTCGCCCGATGGGCTGCCGCAGGCCTTGATCCTGGGACGCGAATTCCTGGCAGGCGCACCAGTCGCCTTGATTCTCGGCGACAATATTTTCTACGGCACCGATCTCGGCGGCAAGCTGCGCGCCGCCACGCAGCGCACGGGTAGCGCTACCGTCTTCGCCTATCACGTCAACGATCCGCAGCGTTACGGGGTCGTCGAATTCGACCACGCGCACCGGGCCGTGAGCGTGGAAGAAAAGCCACTTCGGCCCAAGTCGAATTACGCGATCACCGGCCTGTATTTTTATGACAATACGGTATGCGACATCGCCGCGGGTCTTCTGCCTTCGGAACGGGGCGAACTCGAAATCACCGACATCCACCGGGCCTATCTGGAACAAGGGGCGTTGAAGGTCGAGGTGTTGGGCCGCGGCACCGCCTGGCTCGACGCCGGCACCCACGACTCCTTGCTCGATGCCGGACAATTCATTGCAATGATCCAGAAACGCCAGGGCCTGAAAATTTCCTGTCCCGAAGAGATCGCTTACCGACAGGGCTATATCGATAGCGCACAGTTGCAGCGCCTGGCTGCGCCGCTGGCACGCAGCGGGTATGGGGAATATTTATTGAAACTCGTGCACGACTGGCACGAGTGACAGGGCCGTCAGCGAAAAAGGCGACCGCACTGATGCGGTCGCCTTTTTCCCCTCTGCCAGGCAGCTGCGTTTACTGCGGCTGCGGCTTCGGCAACCCACCCAGCAAGGCGGCGATCTTCTGCTTCGGCTTGGCGGGCGCACCCGTCAGGTTCTGGTTGGCGTCAGGACGCGGCGCATTCGTCGGCTCGTACGGCTTCAGGAACCACGGATCGACCTTCTCGCGGCGCGGCAGCGGGCCGGCGCCGTAGCTGCGCGCGGGCCGCTCGGTGCGCACGTCGGACTCGCTGCGGCGCGGCGGGCGTTCGCTGCGTTCGCCACTACGCTCGGGGCGTTCGGTGCGCTGGGGACGCTCGCCGCGCTCGGCGTCGCGGCCGCGCGGACGTACCACGAAGCCGGTCAGCTCGCCACGGGTGATGTTCTGCTTGATCAGTTTTTCGATGTCGACCAGCAGGCGCTCGTCCTTCTCGGTGTACACGGATAATGCGTCGCCCGAAGCGCCGGCGCGGCCGGTACGGCCGATGCGGTGCACGTAATCCTCGGCGTTGTACGGCAGGTCGTAATTGATCACGCACGGCAGGTCGGAGATGTCGAGGCCGCGCGCGGCGACGTCGGTCGCCACCAGCACTTCGACCTCGCCCTGCTTGAAGGCCTCGAGTGCGGCCATGCGTTCCTGCTGGGTTTTATCGCCGTGGATCGCCGAGGCCTTGATGCCGGTCTGCTCGAGGTGGCGCGACAGGCGCGAAGCGCCGATCTTGGTGTTCGAGAAAATGATCACCTGCTTCAGTTCGCGCTGGCGGATCAGGAATTCGACGACGTCGCGCTTTTGCTCTTCCTCGACCTTGTAGACGATTTGCGTTACCTTCTCGGCGGTGGCATTGCTGCGCGCCGTTTCGATCAGCACCGGCTGGTCGAGGAAGCTATTGGCCAGCTTCTTGATTTCCGGCGAGAAGGTGGCCGAGAACATCAGGTTCTGGCGCTTCTTCGGCAGCAGGTTGATGATGCGCTGCAGGTCGGGCAGGAAGCCCATGTCGAGCATGCGGTCGGCTTCGTCCATCACCAGCATCTGCACCTGGCCCAGGCTGACGTTCTTCTGTTCGATATGGTCGAGCAGGCGTCCAGGGGTGGCGATGACGATCTCGACGCCGCTTTTCAGGATGAGGGTCTGGCCCTTCATGTCCATGCCGCCGAACACGACGGTCGAGCGCAGCGGCGTGTGGCGCGAATAGGCTTTCACGTTCTCGGCCACCTGCACCGCCAGTTCGCGCGTCGGCGTCAGGATCAGTGCGCGTACCGGGTGGCGTGCCGGCGACATGCTGCTGCTGGCGTGGGCCAGCAGCAGCTGGATGATCGGCAGCGAGAAGCCGGCGGTCTTGCCGGTACCGGTCTGGGCGGCGCCCATGACGTCGCGGCCCTGCAACACGATCGGAATCGCCTGGGCCTGGATCGGGGTCGGATGGACGTAGCCCTGATCAAGCAGCGCGCGCAGGATTTCAGGCGCCAGGCCGAAATCGGCAAAGGTCACGTTCGGTTCGACAGCCGCGGCTTCGGTACTCATCGGTAATTCTGACATTATTCTTTCCGCATGAAGAAGCTCGGTCACCTGCTTGCGGCAGATGCTTCGACTCCTTGAAATTCAATTTGCTCTACGTGCGACCGCGCGGGCCCAGCAGGCGTGGCCGGCAGTGACAACTCCTGGAGGGGCGGGCGGGCCGCCGGCTGGGGCACGGCCAGTGGCCGGCTCGATGGGCACGTTGCGCCGGCAACACCGACAGCGCAGACGTAGAGACACAATATATCGCCCTACAGGTTACCTCAAATCCACGGCAGTGTATATGGAATCGTGCGCGCACCAAGCCTGGGGCATGCTGGCCAGGCGCGGGCCGCACCAAACGGGCACTCCGAAACCGGAGCATTTTTTATACAAAACCGGAGTAGCTAGCCTTCGCGTTTCCAGCCGCGGGCCAGCGCGGCACGCTCGGCGGCGGGACCGAGTGGCGCACCGGCGATATGCCCGTCGATCGCATCGAGCACGGCCGGCGGCAAGCCGCTGCCATCCATCCAGGCCGCACCCGCCGCGCCCTGGGCCAGCACCGGAATCTTCCATGCCCCGCCCTCGTGGCAGGCCAGGCCGGCGGTCGTGTCCATGACAAAACTGCGGCAATACTTACCATCCTTGGCCAGAAAACTGATGCCGATGCGCACCCGCCCCGAGGGCCCGGGACTGGCCAGTTGCGCGCTCAGTGCCGAGGCCAGATGGCCTTGCGCGACCAGCGCGCCGTCGGCGCCGCTGAGGGACGCCAGTTCCGCCTCGCCCTGCCACGCATGCCAGCCGAAGCCGCCCGCCAGCGTTCCCGCGACCAGCGCCGCGGCCAGCGCGCTCCAGTGGCGCGGCGTCCAGGTGGGTGCTGGTGGCGCCGGCGTTGGCAGCAGACCATGGCGCGCCGCGCGGACCATGTCGAGCTGCACCACCTTCGCGCCGCTTGGTGCACCGTGCGCATGCGCATGGGTGCCGCCGTCGCGCCCGCCCGCCACCACGCCGTAGACGCGACTGCGCCGGGCCCGCAGCTGGGACACGCGGGCGGCAATCGCCGGATCGGCGCGCAGCGCGCGTTCGACCGCTGCACGGGCCGGCTCGGCCAGTTCGCCGTTGACGAATGCAATCAAGAGTTCGTCGGAAAATTTCATGGCAGTGGCTAAGAGGTGATCAAGCCATGTTCGTCGAGCACATCGTGCAGCAGCTCGAGGCGGATCACCGGGTTGTCGAGCATGAGCATATTGTGCTTCTGGGTGTTCGGCAACGGTAACAGTTCGCACCAGCGGTTGGCGACCCAGCCGCAATCGTCTAAGCGGAACGGCGGCTGTACTGGCCAGCGTTCCTGTGGCACATCGTGCAGCGAGGCAAGCACCCGGTCCAGCGCGTCGGATGCGCCCTGCAGCTCGGCGGGAATGCGCACGGCGTGGTCGTCCTCGACCAGTTCGACCTCGGCCACCCACAAACCGTTCAGTCGTTGTTGCGACGATTTGACTTCGAAGCGCGCGCCGCCACGGCAAACCACCTGCAGCAGGCCGGGCGTGGTGGACGTGGTATCGCAGACGGTGGCAAGGGTGCCGCTCTCGAGGAAGCGTTCGGGCTGCCCGCCACGCGCGCGCACTTCATGACCCTGGGTCAGCAGCAGCACGCCGAACGGCGTGTCATCGGTGAGGCAACGACTGACCATATCGAGGTAGCGCGCCTCGAACACCTGCAGCGGCAGCACCCCGTCCGGGAACAGCACCGTGCTCAGTGGGAACAATGGAAGGGAAATCGTGGCCATGCCCCATCATGACAGAATCACCCGGCGGACCGCAGCACGATTGCGAACAGACTGCGCAGCAATATCGAGGCCATGCGTAACGCGGTGAAAGTGGCTGGAAATCTAGCTTTGCGGCGCCACCAAAGGCAGCGTGCGCAGCGCCTGGGCAAATGCTGTCAAGCGCCAGCGCAAGCGGTCCCAGCCGGGGTCGGGCAGGCGCACCACCCGCACCGTCAAGCTTCCGCCGGCCACGTCCGGGCAGGCATAGGCATACGCGCCCGCCTCCTCGAAGGGCAGGCGAAACTCCTGGCCGGGCAGCAGGTGCAGCGGACCGAATACATGGGCTTGGCGGTCCAGGTTACGCAGCAGCAGGACATCCTGCACGCCGAGGGTCAGGCGGATCTCGCGCGGCAGCGCCAGCGCACGCCCAGGCAGCGGGCCTGCGGCCTGGGCCCGGCCAGGTGCCGGAAACGTGAAACTGCGTTCCTGGCTGGGCGTGCGCAGCGGCGCCAGCGCGCCCCACAGCAGCGCCAGCAGGAGCGCGCCGATGAACGCGCACGGCAGCCAGTGGCGGTGCAGGATCGGATGGAGGGGAGGCATGGGCAGTGGTGAGATTGCGGCGGCCGATTGTAGCACTGCGGATATTGTATTATGCACGCAAAACCATCGGCCAAGGCCGCCGGACCCGACTGCATCCGTGCGCCCTCGCAGCGCTTGGCGACGTATCCTAGAGCGTCTCGGTGCAGGTTGCCGAGGCCCCTCACCCTCCCTGCCGCCCAGCGGCCGCAAAGCGACCCCGACTACATGCCGCATCCAGACCCCGACGAGACCATCCCCATTCCGGGCGCACCCGAGCGCCAGGGGTGGGGACCCCTGATACTCACCGGCCTGGTACTGCTCGTATCGCTCTGCATTACCTGGAATGCATGGAATAGCGCGCGGCGCGATGCGGCAGCCGACCTCGCGGCCCAGTTCGACTACCGCGCGCGCGACCTCGTCAACACGACGGTGCGCCGGATGGGCGTCTACGAGCAGGTGCTGCGCGGCGCACGGGGCTTCGTGCGCGGCAGTGTCGACATCGACCGCCGCGATTTCGCCGAGTATTTTCGGACCCAGAATCTGCAGGAACATTTCCCCGGCATCCAGGCGCTCGGCATTGCCAGCATCATCCCGGGCCGACAGCTGGCGGCGCACGAAGCGGCCCTGCGCGCGCAGGGCTTTCGCAGCTACGAGGTGCACCCGCAACCGACTGGCAGCGTCGCCACCTCGATCACCCATATCGAACCTTTCACCGGGAGCAACTTGCGCGCCTTCGGCTTCGACATGTACAGCGAACCGGTGCGCCGCGCCGCGATGGAGGCCGCGCGCGACAGCGGCGGCGCCGCCCTGTCGGGCAAGGTGGTGCTGGTGCAGGAAGGCCGCGACGCCCAGCCCGGCTTGCTGATGTATGTGCCGGTCTACCGCAAGGACGAGCCGGTCGGCGCCATCGAACAGCGCCGCGCCGCGATCGCCGGCTGGGTATATGCGCCGTTCCGGATGGCCGACCTGATGCGCGGCATCGGCGGCGCCCACGCGGACGACCTGCAGGTGGCGCTCTACGATGGCGCGCGTGCCGATCCGGAAGCCCTGCTGTTTCAGTCGCAGGACGCCGTCGCCTGGCGCCAGCCGCTGTACCGCCAGACGGTGCCGCTGACCATTTCCGGCCGCCCCTGGCTGGTCGATATCGCCTCCTCGCCCTCCTTCGAGGCGCGCCTCGACACGCGCCGGCCGCAGGTGATCGCGGCCACCGGCATCAGCCTGGGCTTCCTGCTGAGCGTGGTGGTCTGGCTGCTGGCCAGCGAACGGCGCCGCGCCGTGCGGCTGGCGCGCGCGATGACGCTCGAGCTGCGCCAGTCCTACGAGCGCATCGACGCCGAGCGCATGCGCATGGACCTGATCCTGCAAAATACCTACGACGCCTTCATCGCCATCGATGCGGGCGGGCGCATCACCGACTGGAACCCGCGCGCCGTGCAGCAGTTCGGCTGGACGTGCGAAGAAGCGCTGGGACGCGAGATCGGCGAACTCCTGGTGCCGCCGGAACAGCGCGTGCCCGGCGAACGCGGTTTCGCGCAATTTACGCAGGCCGGCGAGCCGCTCGTGATCGGCGAGCCGTCCGAGGTGGTGGCGCGCCACCGCGACGGCCACCCCGTGCCCGTGGAAATCGTGGTCGCCGCCCTGCCCGTCGAGGTCGGCTACGGGGCCAGCGCTTTCTTGCGCGACATTACCCCGCGGCGCGAAGCCGAGGCGCGCGAGGAGCTGCGCAAGCAGGGCCTGATCGAGGCGCGCATGGCGCTGGCACGCGCGCAAAAGCTCGAGGCGGTCGGCAAGCTCACCGGCGGCGTGGCACACGACTTCAACAACATCCTGCACATCATCAGCGCCAACGTGCAACTGATGCAGCGGTCGGCCAACAACAGCGAGAAGCGCCTGCGCGGCATCCTCGACGCGGTCGACCGGGGCACGAAACTGTCTTCCCAGCTGCTGGCCTTCGCGCGGCGCCAGCCCCTGCACCCGAGCCTGGTCGACATCGGTATCCTGCTCGATCGCATGGACAGCCTGCTGCAGCGCGCCGCCGGCGAAGCGGTCGCGATCGATCTGGCGGGTACAAACGGCCTGTGGAACACGCTGGTCGATCCGAACCAGCTGGAAAACGTCCTGCTCAACCTCGTCATCAATGCGCGCGACGCCATGGGCGGCGCGGGCAAGGTGACGATCGCGCTGGAAAACCGTACGATCGATGAGGCCTTCGCTGCCTCCGACTCGGAACTGACGCCTGGCGACTATGTGCTGATCGCCGTCGCCGACAGCGGCGAAGGCATGTCGCCGGAGGTGATGGAGCGTGCCTTCGAACCCTTCTTCAGCACCAAACCCGAAGGCAAGGGAACGGGCCTCGGCCTGTCGATGGCACACGGTTTCGTGCGCCAGAGCGGCGGCCACATCCGCATCGCCAGCGTGCCCGGCGAAGGCACGACCATCAGCATCTACCTGCCGCGCGCGACTGCGCAGGCGGACGCGGCCGCGCCTCCTGCGACACCGGCGACGCATTAAGCGAGCCCGTCACGGCGACGGCCCGGCGCGCGCCGCCCTTCCGGTAAGGTGCCGTGCAATCGACGCGATATGGCGCTCGTCCGTGCCGCAGCATCCACCGACCACATTCATGTGCGGCAAAGTCTTGTGCAGCGCAAGGTATTCTTCGCCCAGCGTTTCCGGGTTTCCATCGTCGAGTTCGGTCGACTCGTCGAGTTCGGCGTGACTGCGGTGCGAGGCGTTCGCGCGCAGCCCGTGCAGGCGCTCGCGCCAGGGACCTTTCTCGGCCAATGCCGGCTCAAAATGGCTTGGATGCATGCAATTGACCATGTAATAGGCGGCATAGCTGCCGGTCTCGGCATCGGTCCGCAGGATCGCTTCCGACAAGGCGTCGCCCGATGGCAGGCGGCCATCGGTTTCCAAGGTAAAAGAAATGGCAACCGGCATCTCGCAAGCCGCGGCGGCGTCGACGATGCCGATCGCTTCGTCGGGATAGGTCATCGTGAAGGCGGATACCATGTCGGCCTCGGTGCCGGAAAAGGTGGCGATTTGCGCGAGGTGGTAGTCGTGCGCGGCGGCGACACACATGCGGTGGCCGGCCCGGTAGCCGTCGCCGCGCGGGCCCAGGTTACCGCTGATGACGATCGGCGTGGCCGGGGTATCGTAGGCCGCGCGTACGTCGGCCAGCAGTGCCACCGCGTCCCGGTTGGCGTCGGCCAGCCGGAGGGCGTCGTAACCGAGCGCCTGGCCCCAGTCCGGGTTGGCGCGCCAGGTCGGGGTGTCGAGTACCAGCCCGGTGCCCTGCGACTGGGCCAGGCGGGCATATCCTTCGAAGTAATTGCGCAGCGCCTCGCGGCCGTGCTCGTCCTGCAGCAGCACGAAGGAGGCAAACGAAGGCAGCGTGAAACCCTGCTGGAACAAGAGCACCGTTTCCAGGCCGGCGTCGGCCAGGAACAGGCGGCCGGCGAGCTGGGGCAAGCGCTTGCGGTAAGGACTCATGAAATCTCCTGATCAAACCGGCGAACCATCGGCACCGGCTACAGGCTTGGAACGCGCCGGGAGCGTTCCGGTTCCCGCCGCGCCGCGGCGCGCGCCTGATGCGCCACAAGACGCCCGGCCACGGGCGTGCATTGTTGTGTAAAACACGACAAGCCTGCCCTGCGGACGCCAACGCACATTCGGAACACGTCCCCTCTGGCACACTCGGGTTAAAAGGAGACCACTCATGAACGCGCCCCATTCCACCGCCCTGCCCGTGCACCGCGCCATCCCCCAGGCGCCCGGTGTCGACAACACGACCGCGCTGCTCGGCGAAGGCTACCGTTTTATCGGCAACCGCTGCGACGAACTCGGTTCGGACATGTTCAGCACGCGCCTGATGCTGCGCCGCGTGGTCTGCGTGCGCGGCGAGGCGGCGGCGCGCATGTTCTACCAGCCGGGACGCTTCACGCGCCAGCGCGCGATTCCGCCGACCGCGCTGGCCCTGCTGCAAGGCCATGGCAGCGCGCACATGCAGGATGGCGCGATGCACCGGGTCCGCAAGGCGATGCTGATGTCGCTGCACACGCCCGAGTCGCGCGCGCGCCTGGTCGCCCTGGCCGAGCGCGAGTGGCGCGTGCGCTTTGAACGCTGGCCGCGCCAGCGGCGGCAGGTATTGATCCAGGAAGCGCAGGCGGTGCTCTGCCGCGCCGCCTGTGCATGGGCCGGCGTGCCACTGGCGAGCGTCGAAGAGGAAGTGCTGCGCACCGCGGAATTCTCCGCCATGATCGACGGCGCCGGCGCCGTGGGCCCGCGCAACTGGCTCGGCAAGTCGCTGCGCCGCCATACCGAACAATGGGCGCGCGAACACATCCTGGCCGTGCGCGCCGGCCGTCCGACCGACCCGGCCAGCCCGCTGGCCGTCATCGCCTTTCACCGGGACGCCGACGGTGAAGTGCTGTCGAATGCCGATGCCACGGTCGAACTGCTGAACCTGCTGCGCCCGGTGGTGGCGGTGGCGCGCTACATCGTCTTCGGGGCGCTTGCCATGCACGCGTACCCGGAGTGGCGCGCGCGCCTGGCGAGCGGCGACGATACCGCGCTGGACATGTTCGTCGAGGAAGTGCGGCGCTACTATCCCTTCTTCCCGGCCATCGGCGGACGTGCGAATGGCCCGTTCGAATGGAACGGAGTGCGCTTCGACAAGGGCGACTGGGTTTTGCTGGACGTGTATGGCACCAACCATCACCGGGGCACCTGGCCGGACGCCGAACTGTTCCGGCCGGAACGCTTCGCGGGCCGGCAAGGCAGCGGCTTCGATGTCATCCCGCAAGGCGGCGGCGATCCGGCCCTGGGCCACCGCTGCCCGGGAGAAGCGGTCACGGTCGAGCTCACCAAATCGGCGCTGCGCCTGCTTGCGGCCGAGATCGACTACAAGGTGCCGCAGCAGGATCTGGACGTCAGCCTGGCACGCATGCCCGCCATGCCGGCCAGCGGCTTCGTGATCCAGGGCGTGCGGCCGGCCTGACGCGCCCTGTGGGCCTCAGGCGTCGCCGCGCCCGATCGAGGGTCCGGCGCCGCTGCGCTCGCTTGCGGCGTGCTCGACCACGCGCGCGCCGCCATGCAGCTTCGCTTCGTACATGGCGGCATCGGCGCAGCGCAGCAGGCTGTCGGTGTCGAGCGCGCAATCCGGATACACGGCCACACCCAGGCTGGCCGAGATGGTCACGCTGAAACCTTCGGTCATGAAGGGCCGGCTCAGGTCGCGCAAAATGTCCTCGGCGACCTTTTTCGCGTCGCCAGGGCTGGCCACCCGTGGCAGCAGTACGACGAATTCGTCGCCGCCCAGGCGGGCCAGCGTGTCGGACGCGCGCAGCGTGCCGCCCAAGCGCGTGGCGATTTGCTGCAGCAGCACGTCGCCGACGGCGTGGCCATAGCTGTCGTTGACGGGCTTGAACTTGTCGAGGTCGAAGAAGATGACGGCCAGCTTGACCTCTTCGCGCTGGGCGGCCAGCAGCGCCTGGCGCAGGCGGTCGCCGAACAGCAGGCGGTTCGGCAAACCGGTCAGCATGTCGTGGTGCGCCAGGTGGCGGATCTTGTCTTCCTGCAATTTGCGGGCATCGATATCGGCGACGGTGCCGACGATGCGCAGCGGCTGCCCGGTAGCGTCGCGTTCGGCCACTTGCCCGCGCGCCAGGATCCAGCGCCAGTTGCCGTTGCCCAGGCGGGTGCGGTACTGCGCCGTGTAGTCGGGTGTCGTGCCGTCCAGGTGGGCGTCGAGCGCATCCAGCACGGCGGCCGTGTCTTCCGGGTGCGCCATGTCGCGGAAGGCGTTGCGGTCGAAGGGCAACAGCGTACCCCCGGCATCGACGATGCCCTGGGCGCTCGGCGACAGGGTCACCAGGCCGGTGCCGAAACTATAGTCCCAGACACCGTCGCCACTCGCGTTCAGTGCCAGTTTCCAGCGCGCTTCGGCGGCCGCCAGCGAGGCAAGGGCGCCTCGGCGGTGGTCGGCTGCGACGGCCGCGGCCCAGCCGGCCAGCGCCAGCAGCAGCGACACGACCAGGCCGGTATAGACCAGCAATTGTTTTTGTTGCGCATAGCGCGCACTGGCATCGATCACCGACTGGCCGACATTCACCACCAGCCCATATTCGGCCAGCGTGCGCCAGCCGTAATGGCGCTCGACACCGTCGAGCCTGCTGACGCGCCGGAAGCTGCCGCCGGCCCCGCTGCCCGGCGCATACGGAAAGCCGGTCAACAGTTTGCCGCTGTCGCGCACGGTCAGGTCCTGGGTCGTACGGGCGACCACGATGCCGTCGGAACGCACCAGTGCGATGGAGGCGTCGGCACCGAGATCGATCGTGCTGTAGAAACGCGAAAAATAGGTCGGCGCGACGCCTGCGACGATTACCCCGACCACTTTGCCTTGCGCGTCGAGGATGGGTCGCGAAAATTGCACCGTCCACTGTCCCGACAGCCGCCCCTTCAGCGGTTTGCCGATAAACAGGCGATCGTCCGGCGCGCCGCGCAGGTGCGTATTCACGTGCTCGCGGTCGTTCAGGTCGAGGTAGCGCGGCACCCCGGCGATACTCGAAAACACCAGCCGCCCTTCAATGTCGGTGACCACGATGTCGACATGCAGCCGGCCGCCCAGGTGCTTGTTGAGCTCGGTCACGATGGTGTTGAAGTGCTCGGGATGATGCAACCAGCTCAGGCGCAATTGGCTCAGCGACAGATCGATCGTGACAATACTCGAGCGTATTTCCTCGGCAAACGCATGGGCCAGATTCCTGACGTTGCGGCTGCTCTCGCCGCGCGCGATATTGTCGAGCTGTACGCGCTCATGCGCCACGACCAGCCATACCAGCGGCAGCGCGAGGATCAGGAATACGACGAGCCTGCGCAGCACGCTGGCCCGGAGGTAGGCGCCGGCATCGCGCCAGGGACGCAGGGAAAAAGTGGTTCGAAGAGACATCGGCCGGGGAGACCCGGCATTGAGCGCGCCGGCTTGACAACGAGTTGACGAAAAATTAATCATCAAATTCTACCGTTGAGATATATGTACGACAAGCAAAAACCAACAAGTGTTGTTTGTAGGCATCGTCCTACAGTGCAATTGATGAAATTTTATTTCCCATAAGGCAAGATCGTGAAATTTTCTTTCACTGTCGGGGCACCCTAATTTGCTCGGCAATTGTCCGCCGCGTTCGTCCAGTTCACGCATAATCGAAGGAGGAGGACCGACACGATGGAACTGCAATTTCTGGGCACCTCTTCCGGTACGCCGAGCCGCGCACGCAACGTATCGGGCCTGGCGCTGCGGGCGACGGGATCGAAACACTGGTACCTGATCGACTGCGGCGAAGGCACGCAGCACCGCATCCTGCGCACCCACTACTCGCCGATCGGCCTGCGCGCGATCTTCATTACCCATATCCACGGCGACCATTGCTACGGGCTGCCCGGATTGCTGGCCAGTGCGGGCTTGCTCAACCGGACTGAGCCGCTGCTGATCGCCGGACCGCCCGCGGTGGAACGCTTCGTGCGCGGCGTCATGGAAAGCACCGAACTGCGCCTGCCCTATTCTCTCGAATTCGCCGCCATCGAACCGGGCTGGACGATCGGCACGCTGCCGGATTTTCGAGTCGAAGCCACCGAACTGTCGCACCGTGTGCCCTCCTTCGCGTTTACCTTCGTCGAGAAAGCCGTCGAGCGCCGGCTCGATACGGCCAAGCTCGAGCGCGACGGAATCGTTTCCGGCCCCGGCTGGGGCCAGCTCCAGCGCGGCGAAGACCTTGATTTACCCGACTGCCGGGTGGCGCGCAGTGCCGACTACCTATTGCCGGGACGGCGACAGCGCAAGATCATCGTCGCCGGCGACAACGACACCCCCGATCTGCTTTCCGCGCAGGCCCAGGACGCCCAGGTACTGGTGCACGAAGCAACATATACCGAAGCGGTGCTGCAGAAGGTCGGCCCCGGCCCGCAGCACAGTTCGGCGCGTGCCACGGCTGCCTTCGCGCAAGACGCGGGGGTTCCGAATTTGGTCCTGACGCATTTCAGTCCGCGCTACCAGCAGGTGGGCAATGGGCCGTCGATGGCCGACGTCGAGGCCGAGGCGCGCTTGGCTTACGAGGGAAATTTGTTTCTGGCGAGTGATTTGCAGCGGTATGCGCTGGACAGGCATGGCAGGCTCGACTTGCTGCCTGATGCCTGAGGCGGACGTTCAGGCCAGCTGCAGCGACTCGATCCGGTCGCGCCCGTTGCGCTTGGCCTGGTACATCAGCTCGTCGGCAGCCGAAATCAGCCGGCGCAGCGGAGTATCGAAGGCCAGCGGTGCGAGGTCGAGGGTGGCGACGCCGAAGCTGGCCGTGGCGCGCAGCCGCGTGGCACCGTCGTTCGACACGACTTCGGTCGCGGCAAACGTGACGCGCAGGCGTTCGGCCAACCGAATGCCGCCGGCCAGGTCCGTACCCGGCAGGACGATCAAGAATTCCTCTCCGCCATAACGCACCACGGTGTCGACCCCTTCGCGTATTGCCGCCTGCAGGATGCGCGCAAAGCCGCGCAAGACCATGTCGCCGTCGCCATGTCCATGGGTATCGTTGATGCGCTTGAAATGATCGATGTCGCACAGGACCACGGTCAGGCTGTTGGTGTCGGGCGCGGCGCTGCTGCGTTGGTCGCTCATCAACTGCTCGTGCAGGTAGCGGCGGTTGAAACAGCCCGTCAGGTGGTCGCGCTCGGCCGCATGTTTCAGCACCGACCAGGAGCGGTACTCCTCGCGCGACACGTGGTTGAAACGGCGCGCGGCCAGGAACCCGAAGGTATTCACCAGCACCAGCAGCATCCCCATCGTCAATGTATCTGCATACGACATCTGGCTGTACTTGTCGGCCAGCGCGACGAAGGCCACCGACGCGCCAACGGCCAGGATCGACGCATAGCGCAGGCGATTCGGGATATACAGGTAGACCACCACCAGCATGATCGCCAGCGACATCGCGTGCCAGTGGAATTCGGCCGGTCGCAGCACCGAGATGAGCATGAAGCTCGCCAGCGCCACGCTTTCGGCGATCGACGCCGCAATGCGCGTGCCGCGCACCGACATGGCGCGGCGATACGCCAGCCAGGCGCAGCTGCCGGCCGTGACCGCCACCAGGATGCGCGCCGCCAGCAGGGCTTGCGTATCCGGTCCCCAGCCCAGCGCGGCGACGTCGGTAGCGAAAAAGCCGAGGTAAAAGACGGTGCAAAACACCAGGGTGAAGCCCAGCAAGGACTGGGTCTGGTCCTGCTTGTGTTTCAGGAATGCGTCTTCGTTCGACGCACGCACGAACTCGCCGGTCAGCGAATTGATTTCCATGGGAAGTAACTCCAGCGCCCTGGGCTCTTGCTGATGAGAATGCCATTGTGCCAGTAATGTGGACCATAAGAAATCACACATTCTCACTTTTGGTAGTTTATGCAAAAAACATCGTCTCGCAGGCCACGCGCAGGCGGATCGAATCGGCATCCGGCGCCAGCTCGCCCCCTCCCATTGTGCAGTGCCAAACCCACCCCACGCTGACGGCGTACCTTGAGTGACGAGCACGCGATTACGCCCAAGCCTTTGTTTCTTAAGGAGATTATCATGTCGACCCGAAAGTGTTTCGCCGCAATCCTGTTGACCTGCGCGTTCAGCCTGGCGAACGCTGCCTGGGCCTATCCCGAGTACCGCGTCACAGTGGTCGGGCCCGTCAACAGCGCGGCAACCGACATTAACAGTAGCGGCGCCGTCGTCGGCACCTATCCGTTCAGCCCCACGTCGATCCACGGCTTTCTGAACCGGGGCAAGGGCCTGGTCGACCTGAGCACGCTGGGCGGCAGGTCCAGTAATGCCGTGGCCATCAACGACAAGGGCGAGGTGCTCGGCAACTGGACCACGAACGGCGGCCAGCAACGCGGCTTCATCTACGCCTATGGCAGGCAGCGCGACATCGGCATCGTTCCTGGCAGGTTCACCACCTACACCGACATCAACAATGCCGGGTATGTCACCGCCATCGGCGCCGCCGCGGGCCTGGACGGTTCGCGCAGCTTCCTGCGCTCGCCGACCGGCAATTTCACGGAGATCGGCAAGCTGCCTTTCGAGGAGCCGACCCTCACCCACGCCCTGGCGCTGAACAACCGGAATCAGATCGCCGGCGAGTCCGGACCGCTCACCTTCCCGGACCAGCCGCTGCGCGCCTTCATCTGGAACAAGGGTGTGATCCGCGACCTGGGCGACCTGGGCGACACCCCGAACGGCGGTACGGCCATCAACGACCGCGGCCAGGTCACCGGCTTCGCGGCGCTCCAGACCGGGTTCCGTGACCGCGCGGCCTTCGTGTACAGCAATGGCCGCCTGGTCGACATCGACCGCCGGCCTGTTACCGAGGACCGGGACAGCGCAGGCACCGGCATCAACAATTGCGGCGACGTTGTCGGCACCAGCAACCACCTGTCCGGCTTCATCTACCGCGGCAAGCGGATGCAGAGCCTGAACGCGCTG
Source organism: Massilia sp. CMS3.1 (assembly GCF_051262535.1). Lineage (NCBI taxonomy): Bacteria > Pseudomonadati > Pseudomonadota > Betaproteobacteria > Burkholderiales > Oxalobacteraceae > Massilia > Massilia sp. CMS3.1. The sequence goes on from NZ_JBIMES010000002.1 coordinate 102,483, forward strand.
ATCGATCCGAAGCTGGGCTGGGACATCAGTGCGCCGCAGGCGATCAACGATGCCGGGCAGATTGCAGCTACCGCCTTCCGCAATGGCGTGCAGTACGCCGTGCGGCTGGACCTGATCCGCCCAAGTGCCGTGACGGCGCCGGCGGTGGAGCTGGATGCGGAAATTGCTGCGGCCTCGGCCGTTTCACCGGCAGTAGCGGCGGCGAATGCCACGGCCCACGCCGAGGCGCAGGCGCGCGAGGTGGCGCGGCCGGTGAAGCAGTGAAAAACCAGCCCAGGTGGCGGGCCCGATGCGGCGGCCGGATGCCATTGCCTTGCCCGGCCGCCGTCAACTTCTGGAGAATCTAATGCGAGCACCTCAAAGTATGACGCTGTTCCTGCTGTCGCTCACCTTCGGCATGGCGAGTGCCGCCCCCGCCTATCCCGAATACCGGGTTACGGTGGTGGCGCCCGCCAACAGCGAAGCCACCGACATCAACAGTGCAGGCGTGGTTGTCGGCACCTATCGGGTCAGCGCCGCCTCCACCCGCGGCTTCCTCAACCGCGGCAAGGGCCTGGTCGACCTGGGCACACTGAACGGCAGCTCGAGCAGCGCCGCCGCCATCAACGACAAGGGCGAGGTGCTCGGCAACTGGACCACCAGGGGTGGCCAGCAGCACGGCTTCATCTACACCAAGGGCAAGCAGCGCGACATCGGCGCCATTCGCGGCAGGATCACCCGCTACACCGACATCAATAATGCCGGCTATATCACCGCGAAAGGCGACTCGCGATTCGCCCCGGACGGTTCCCGTGGCTACCTGCGTGACTCGAGTGGCAAATTCAGGGACATCGGCAACCTGGACGTCCCGGACTGGGAAGGCACACCGACCCTGAACACCGCCCTGGCACTCAACAACCGCAACGGGGTCACCGGAGAGTCCGGTCCCTACTCGCAGCCCGACCAGCCGCTGCGCGCCTACACCTGGACCAAAGGGGTCATGCGCGACCTGGGCGACTTCGGCTGGGCACCGAACGGCGGCGTGGCCATCAACGACCGCGGCCAGATCACCGGCCACATGTCGGTGCCGACGGGCTTTCGCAGCCGGGTCGCCTTCATCTACAGCAATGGCCGCCTGATCAACATCGACGGGCGCCCTGCCAAGGTCGAGGACAGGTCAAGCGCGGGCGCCGGCATCAACAATCATGGCCACGTCGTCGGCAGCAGCGACCACTTGTCCGGCTTTGTTTATCGCGGCAAACGGATGCAGAGTCTGAATGCGCTGATCGACCCGGCGCCGGGCTGGAACATCGTTGCGCCGCGGGCGATCAACGATGCGGGGCAGATTGCGGCGACGGCGTATCGCAAGGGGGTGGCGTATGCGGTGCGGCTGGACCTGATTCGGCCAAACCTGTTGGCGGCGCCGGAACTGGAGGCGGACTGAGGAGCAGCAGCGAAAAAAGGACCGGCAATTGGCGCGGTGAATGCTGTGCGCCTGTGCGTTGAACGAACCGACGAGCGCAGATGTCTACCGTACCAAAAGTCACCCCGATGGCGGGTTTCCATTCCGGCGGGCGCCATCGCATTGCCCAGCCGTCCGCAACTTCTGGAGGTTCTCATGCAAGTACGCAATCGCATCTCGCTGTTGGCGCTGTCGCTCACGTTCGGCCTGGCCAATGCGTCCCCGGGCTACGCCGAATACCGCGTCACCATCGTCGGCCCCGCCAACAGCGCGCCCACCGGCATCAACAGTGCCGGCGCCGTTGTCGGCAACTATCCGACCAGTTCCACCACCTTCCGCAGCTTCGTCAACTGGGGCAAGGGCGCGGTGCCCCTGGGGACCCTGGGCGGCACGTCCACCTTCGTGGTGGGCATCAACGACAAGGGCCAGGTACTGGGCAACTGGACGAACTCCGGCGGCGAGCAGCGCGGCTTTGTGTACTACAAGGGCACACGGCGCGACATCGGCACCATTCCGGGCCGCGCCACCCGCTACGTCGACATCAACAATGCCGGGTATATACTCGCCGCCGGTGGCCCGCCCCCATCGGACCCCTTCGGGCCCTCCCCGTTCGGCTTCCTGCGCTCGCCAGGCGGTACGTTCCAGAACATCGGCACGCTCCCGTTCCCGAACGCCATCACCCAGGTCGAGGCACTCAACAACCGCAACCAGGTCACCGGCGAGTCGGGCACCTTCCTGCTCCCGGAGCTGCCGTTCCACGCCTTTGTCTGGCGCGCCGGCGTGATGCGCAACCTGGGCAACTTCGGCTTCACGCCCAACTATGGCCTGGACATCAACGACCGCGGCCAGGTTGCCGGCTACACGGCGACCGGGACCTTCCGCGAAGCGCTGGCCACCGTATTCAGCAAAGGCCGCCCGGTCAGGATCGACACGCGTCCACCGGGCACCTACCGGTTCAGCGTCGGTGATGCCATCAACAACCATGGCCACGTGGTCGGCTCGAGCAATCACCTGGGCGCCTACCTCTATCGCGGCAAGCGGATGCAGAGCCTGAATGCGCTGATCGATCCGAAGTCGGGGTGGAACATCACATTCCCCCGGGCGATCAACGATGCGGGGCAGATTGCAGCGAATGGTTTCAGGGGCGGCGTGGAGTACACGGTGCGGCTGGATCTGATTCGGCCGCATGCCTTGGGGGCGCCGCACCTGGAAGATGAAGGGGCGGATGCGGCGGCGCAGTAAGGCGGTGAATCAAGGAGGGGTCGGTTGGCGCGGCGATGAGGTGTAGCGCCGCGCCACCCAGTTCATGTGGCCGCTGCGGCCCGCGGGAAGAAGCGCTCCCGCAGCGACCCAAACAGCGACCAGCCCAGTCCGGCCACGGCCAGCGTCATGATGGTGCCGACCAGCCCGTTCGCCCAGAAAATACCGAGTCCGCCACGCGAGGCCAGCATGCTCTGGCGGAACGCGTCCTCGGCCCGGTCCCCCAGCACCAGCGCCAGCACCAGCGGCGCCAGTGGATAGTCCAGTTTCTTGAACACGTAGCCGACGATACCGAAGGCCAGCATCAGCCAGATGTCGAACTGCGCGTTATGCACCGTGAAGGCGCCGATGGCGCAGATCACCAGGATTGCCGGGGCGATGATCGAGAAGGGAATGCGCAGGATCGCGGCAAACAGCGGCACCGTCGCCAGCACGATGATCAGGCCCGAGATATTCCCAAGATACATACTGGCAATCAGTCCCCACACGAAATCCTTCTGCTCGACGAACAGCAGCGGACCTGGCTGCAAGCCCCAGATCATCAGGCCGCCGAGCAGCACCGCGGCGGTGGCCGAGCCAGGGATGCCCAGCGCCAGCATCGGCAGCAAGGCGCTGGTGCCGGCCGCATGTGCCGCCGTTTCCGGTGCCAGTACGCCGGCGACGTTGCCCTTGCCGAAGCTGTCCTGGTCGCGGGCAAACTTCTTGGCCACGCCATAGCCCATGAACGAGGCTGCCGTGGCGCCGCCCGGCGTGATCCCCATCCAGCAGCCGATTGCCGACGAACGCAGCAAGGTGGCGAAGTGACGCGGCAAGCTGGCCCAGGTCTTGAACACCACCTTCAGGTCGATCTTGCCGTTCTTGCCGCGGAAGGCCAGGCCTTCTTCGATGGTCATCAGGATTTCGCTGATGCCGAACAGGCCGATCACCGCCACCAGGAAGTCGAAGCCGCGCAGCAGCACCGGAGCGCCAAAGGTCATCCGCAGTTGCCCGGAAATGGTATCGAGGCCCACCGCCGCCAGCACGAAGCCGACGCACATGGCGATGACGATCTTCGCCTTCGCTTCCTTGCCCATGCCGATGAAACTGGCAAACGTGAGGAAATACACCGCAAAGAATTCGGGCGGCCCGAACCTAAGCGCGAACTTGGCCACCAGCGGCGCCAGGAAAGTGATCATCAGCACGCCGGCGAGTGCGCCGATGAACGAACCGGTGAAGGCGCTGGTCAGCGCTTCGCCCGCCCTGCCCTGCTGCGCCATCGGGTAACCGTCGAAAGTGGTGGCTACCGACCATGCCTCGCCCGGAATATTGAACAGGATCGAGGTGATGGCGCCGCCGAACAGCGCGCCCCAATAGATACACGACAGCAGGATGATCGCCGAGGTCGGGTTCATCGTAAACGTCAGCGGTAGCAGGATCGCCACGCCATTCGGGCCGCCGAGCCCCGGCAGCACCCCGACCACGATGCCAAGCAGAATGCCGACGACCATCAGCCCGGTGTTCTGCCACGACAGGACGGTCGAAAAACCCTGTAGCAGCGCATTGAAGTCATCCATGTGGAGATCCGATCAGTAACCGAACAAGCGTTCGAGCGGCCCTTTGGGGAGCGGCACCGTGAACATGATTTCAAAAATCCAGAACAGGGCAAGGCTGACGCTCACTCCCGTGATGGCCGACCTGGTCGGGCTGAGCTTGCCGACCAGCCACATGAAGATGCTGATGAACAGGGCCGATGCCACGTAAATGCCGATGAACTGGACCGCCGAGATATACACGATCAGCGGCAGCAGCACGGTCGCTACCAGCTTGAGCTGGTTATGCTCGATGAACGCGGAGCCGTCGTTCTTGCGCAGCGCCTGGACCACGACCACGATGCTGGCCAACAGGATGGCAAGGCCCATGCGCAGCGGAAAATATCCCGCCTCCGGACCATCCTCGGCCCAGCCGGCGCCCAGCTGGTAGTTGCTCACGATGGCCAGCAGCGCGAAGGCCGCGACCACGATGCCGACCGCAATCTCGGCAGTGCGTTTGGTGATGACGGCCGCCGATGGCGCCACGCTGCCGTGGATGTCTTCCTGGGTGCTCGGCTGCTTGCTCTGCTGGTTGCTCATAAGGTGCGCCTTACGGTGCCACGAAACCGGCAGCCTTCATGATCTGGCGGTGGTTCTGTTCGTCCTTGCCCATATAGGCGCGCAGCTCCTCGCCCACCATCATGGTCGACTTCAGGGCGTTCTTTGCCACGTACTCTTTCCACTCAGGCGTCGCCACGACCTTCTGCAGCAATTCGGTGTAGAACTTGGTCACCTCCGGCGCGACCTTGCCAGGCAACATGAAGACGCGCAGCATCTGGTACTGCACATCCAGGCCCGTCTCCTTGCAGGTCGGCACGTCGGCCCAGCTCTGGGTCGCGGTCACCTTTTCGGTATAGGTGCTGCGCTTGTCGGCAAACAGGCACAGCGGGCGATGCTGGCCGGCGCGCCATTGCGATATCGATTCGGACGGATTATTCGGGTTCGAATCGATATGCTTGCCCGACAGCTGGGTGGCCGCCTCGCCGCCGCCTTTGTACGGGATGTAGACGAACTTGACGCCCGCCGCTTTTTCCACCAGCGCGGTGATGATGTGGTCTTCGCGCTTGGAGCTGGTGCCCCCCATCTTGTACTTCGATGGATTCTTCTTCACCTCGGCCAGATACTCGAGCGGCGTCTTGTACGGCGTTTCGCTGTTGACCCAGAAGACGAATTCGTCCTGCGCCACCATCGCCACCGGCGTCAGGTCGCGCCAGTTGAACGGCAGCCCGGTTGCCAGCGGCACCGTGTACAGGCCGGACGAGGAGACCACGATCCGGTGCGGGTCGCCCGGCGTACTCTTGATGTCGAGCAGGCCTTCCGCTCCGCTGGCGCCGGCCTTGTTCTGCACCACGATCGGCTGCTTGAGCAGCTTGTTTTTTGCGATGATGCCCTGGATAGAGCGCGCCATATTGTCGGTGGCGCCACCGGCGCTGAACGGCACGATGAACTCGACCGATTTGCTGGGCTCCCATGGGGCCGCGGCGGCGTGACCTGTGCAGAGGGCCAAGGCCGTGATGGCGAGCGAATGCTTGAGCTTGAAGTTGGGGCTGTTCATGAACTGTCTCCTGTTCGGCGGTGGCCGTTGTTATTGTCTGCTGCGACGATTGGGATGCCGGTGCTGCGGTTCACGCCGCCTTTTGCAGTGCGGCGCCGGGCACGGACTCCTGGAGCGAGCGCATCGCCGCCGCCACCCCACCGGCCTGGTGCGGCACGCCGGCCAGCGCCAGGCCCATCTCCACCCCGGCCAGCGTTCCCATCAGCGTCAGGTCGTTGAAATCGCCCAGGTGCCCGATGCGGAATACCCAACCGCTCAGCTTGCTCAAGCCCTGGCCAAGCGACATATTGAAATTCGTCAGGATGAGCTTGCGCAGCGCATCGGCGTTGCAGCGCTCGCCATTCGCGCCATGCGGCATGACCACCGCCGTCAGTACGTTGCTGTACTCAGCCGGGTCCTGGCAAAGGATCTCCAGGCCCCAGGCGCGCACGCACTGGCGGGTTGCCTCGGCATGGCGCCCGTGGCGCGCGAACACGTTCTGCATGCCTTCATCAAGCAGCATGTCGCAGGCTTCCGACAAGCCGTACAACAGGTTGGTCGCGGGGGTATAGGGCCAGAAGCCGTTCTTGTTGGCTTCAATGATCTCGTCCCAGGCCCAGAACGCGCGCGGCAGCTTTGCTGTGCGCGAGGCGGCAAGCGCCTTTTGCGATACCGCGTTGAAGGACAGGCCCGGCGGCAGCATCAATCCCTTTTGCGAGCCGGCCACGGTGACGTCCACGCCCCATTCGTCGTGGCGGTAATCGAGCGAGCCGAGCGAGGAAATCGTGTCGACCAGCAGCAGCGCAGGGTGGCCGGCCTTGTCGATGGCGCGGCGCACGGCGGCGATATCGGACGTGACGCCGGTCGAGGTCTCGTTATGCACGACGCAGACAGCCTTGATCTGGTGGCCCGTGTCTTCCAGCAGGCGCGCTTCGATCCGCGCCGGATCGGCGCCGCGGCGCCAGTCGTCGCCGATGAATTCGGGTTCCAACGCGAGCCGCTCGGCCAGCTTCTTCCACAGGGTGGCGAAGTGGCCGGTCTCGTACATCAGCACCGTGTCGCCGGGGGACAGCGTATTGACCAGCGCCGCCTCCCATGCGCCGGTGCCGGAAGCCGGATAGATCACCACCGGCTGTTCGGTCTGGAAGACCTGGCCGATCTCGCCCAGGATTTTTTTACCGAGCTGCTGGAACTCCGGACCGCGGTGATCGATGGTGGGGTAGTCCATGGCCCGCAGGATGCGGTCGGGGACGTTGGTCGGGCCGGGGATCTGCAGGAAATGCCGTCCGGACGGGTGAGAATTGAGCTTCAACATTGCAACTCCTTGGTAGGGACGCAGTCAAATGAATTCAAGCGGCGAGTAAGTTTGCATACAATATACTTAAAATTTTCGTAGTCAAGAAAATATCGTGCTGCGTTGCAGTAGCGGCCCTGGAAGAATAATATCGACCTAAAAATAAATCGTATACAATATATTTCATGATGCGCGAACCAACACTCCCACCCCCAGCCCGTGCGGCCGTGATCGACCGTCAGGGCCTGGCTTCCGCCGTCACCGTGCGACTGCGCGACATGATCATCGAGGGCACCCTCGCGCCCGGCACCCGGCTGGGCGAACGGGTGCTGTGCGAACAGCTGATGGTCTCGCGCACGCCGCTGCGCGAAGCGTTCAAGGTACTGGCCGGCGAAGGCCTGATCGAACTGCTGCCCAACCGCGGCGCCCAGGTGGCGGAATTGTCGGTGGCCGACATCGAGCAGACCTTCGAGGTGCTGGGCGCACTCGAGGCGCTGTCCGGCCAGCTGGCGTGCGAACGCATCCTCGATGACGAAGTGGTCGAGATCCGCGCGCTGCATTACGAAATGCAGGCGGCGCATGCGCGGCGCGACCTGGCGACCTACTACAAGATCAACCACGAAATTCATGACCGCATCAACGCCAGTGCCCGCAACGCGGTGCTGACGAGCACTTACCTGCACCTGAACGCGCGTATCCAGAACCTGCGCTTTCGTTCCAATTTCAACCAGGACAAGTGGGACGCGGCGATGAAGGAGCACAGCCTCATGCTGGACGCGCTCGAACGGCGCGACGGCCCTGCCCTGCACGCGATCCTCGAACGCCACCTTCTCTCCAAGCGCGCCACGGTTGTGGCCGACCTGCGCGCATCGAAAGCCCCACAGGAACCCTAGCCCCCATGAATGCACCCGCCGCGGCACCGATCAAGTTAAGCGAACACCTCGCTTCCCGAATGAATGGGCAATCACTGGCAAAGCGGCTGGGTGCCGAAACGGGAGGCGAAGTCTTGTTCGATGCCGCATCGCGCGGGCGTTATTCGACCGATGCCTCGATCTACCAGGTGGAGCCGATCGGGGTATTCGTGCCGCGCACCGAGCGCGATGTATCGCTTGCCATCGCCATCGCGCGCGAGATGGGCGTGCCGATCCTCTCGCGCGGCGCCGGCACCAGCCAGTGCGGCCAGACGGTGGGCGAAGCGCTGGTCATCGACAACAGCAAATACCTGAACCAGGTGCTCGATTTCGACCCGGCCGCCATGACGGTGACGGTGCAGCCGGGGATCGTGCTCGACCACCTGAACGCCTGGCTCAAGCCGCACGGCCTGTGGTTCCCGGTCGACGTCAGCACCGCCGCCCAGTGCACCATTGGCGGCATGGCCGGCAACAACTCCTGCGGCTCGCGCTCCCTCGCCTACGGCAACATGGTGCACAACGTGGTGGCGATCGACGCCACGCTGTCGGACGGCACCGAGGCCAGATTCCAGGACGAACGCGCCATGGGGGATGCGCCGCCGCGTGTGCGCGAGCTGATGGAGGGCCTGCGGGCGATTGCCGCGCGCGAGGATGACGAGATCGCGCGCATGGTGCCGAAGGTGATGCGGCGGGTCGGCGGCTACAACATCGACATCTGGCACCCCCAGAGCGAGCGGCCCTACACCCAGGATGGCAGTGTCAACCTGGCCCACCTGCTGGTGGGCAGCGAGGGCACGCTGGCGACCACCCGCCGCATCACGCTCAAGCTGCTGCCCCTGCCCAAGCATAAAACGCTCGGCGTCATCAACTTCCCCACCTTCCACCAGGCGATGGAAATGACGCGCCACATCGTCAAGCTGGGGCCGGTGGCGGTGGAGCTGGTGGACCGCACCATGATCGAGCTGGCGCGCGACAACCCGGCCTTCCGCCCGGTGATCGAACACGCCCTGATCGGCGCGCCCGATGCGATCCTGCTGGTGGAATTTGCCGGCGAATCGTTGGACGAGCAACGCGCGGGCCTGGCCCGGCTGGTCGCCTTGATGGCCACGCTGGGACTGCCGGGCAGCGTGGTCGAGATGGTCGACGCCGGCGCCCAGAAGGCACTCTGGGAAGTGCGCAAGGCCGGCCTGAACATCATGATGAGCATGCGCGGCGACGGCAAACCAGTCTCTTTCATTGAAGACTGCGCCGTGCCGCTCGAGCACCTGGCCGAGTACACCAGCAGCCTGACCGACGTGTTCGCACGCTACGGCACGCGCGGCACCTGGTACGCCCACGCCTCGGTCGGCACGCTCCACGTGCGGCCGATCCTCGACCTGCGCCGCGGCGGCGCCGAAAAGATGCGCGCCATCGCCGACGAAGCGGGCGCACTGGTGCGCAAGTACAAGGGCGCCTTCTCGGGCGAGCACGGCGACGGCCTGGTGCGCAGCGAATGGGTGGCATGGCAGTTCGGCCCGCGCCTGCTGCGCGCCTTCGAAGAGATCAAGGACCTGTTCGATCCCGCCGGGCTGATGAACCCAGGGAAAATCGTGCGTGCCACGCGCATGGACGACCAATCCCTGTTCCGCTACAAGCCGGGCTACCAGCCGGTGGCATTGACGCCGGCGCTGGACTGGTCGGCCTGGAATGTGCAGGTCGATCCGGTGACGGAACTCAGCACGGCGCCAGGGGCTGGCGGCGACCCGGCCGGCGGGCTCGCCAAGGCCGTCGACATGTGCAATAACAACGGCCACTGCCGCAAATTCGACGCCGGCACCATGTGCCCGAGCTACCGCGTGACGAAAGACGAGCAGCACCTGACGCGCGGGCGCGCCAACACCCTGCGCCTTGCCCTGTCCGGCCAGCTGGGCGAAGACGGTTTTACCTCCCAGGCCATGCGCGATACGCTGGAGCTGTGCGTCAGCTGCAAGGGCTGCAAGCGCGACTGCCCCACCGGTGTCGACATGGCGCGCATGAAGACCGAATTCCTGTACCACTGGCAGAAAAAACACGGCCTGCCCTTCAAGGACAAACTCATCGCCAACCTGCCGCGCTGGGCGCCATGGGCGGCGCGCCTGCCGTGGATTGCCAACCTGCGCGATACGCTGCCGGGGGCGGCCAGATTGTCCGAGAAGCTGTTCGGATTTTCCGCAAAACGCTCGTTGCCGACCTGGCGCAGGGACACCTTCATGGCCGGCCTGGCCGCGCCCATCCTCTCACCGGAGCAGGCCGACGTGGTGCTGTTCGCCGATACCTTCAACAATTACTTCGAGAGCGAGAACGCCGCGGCCGCGCTGCTGGTACTGCAGGCGGCCGGCTACAAGGTGCACGTGGCGCGGCCGGCCGCGCTTGACGCCGAGCCTGGGCGCCCCCTTTGTTGCGGGCGCACGTATCTCGCCAGCGGCCTGGTCGACCAGGCCAAGGCGGAGGCGCGCCGCGTGGTGGAAGCGATGCGCCCGTTCGTGGCGCGCGGCGTACCGGTGGTCGGGCTGGAACCGTCCTGCCTCTTGAGCCTGCGCGACGAATTCCTGGTGATGGGCCTGGGCCCGGACGCCGAGGCCCTGGGCGCGCAGGCCTTATTGTTCGAAGAATTTTTGGCGCGCGAGCACGCGGCCGGCAAGCTCGAACTGGCCTTGACCGCCCTGCCGGAATCGCGCGCGCTGCTGCACGGCCACTGTCACCAGAAAGCTTTTGATGCGGTACGCCCGGTGCAGACCGTGCTTGGCCTGATCCCCGGCTTGAAGGTGGAGCTGATCGAATCGAGCTGCTGCGGCATGGCGGGCAGCTTCGGCTACGAAGCGAAACACTACGACGTGTCGATGCAGATGGCCGAGCTGTCGCTGCTGCCTGCGGTACGCGCCGCCGGCGCCGACACGGTGCTGGTGGCGGACGGCACCAGTTGCCGTCACCAGATCGCCGACGGCGCGCAGCGTGAAGCCGTCCACGTGGCGCGCGTGCTGGCGCGCGCGCTGTCGTCACACACCTGAGAGGACCCATCATGAGCGAGCAGAATGGCACAGTACACCTGACGATCGAGGACGGCGTGGCAGCCATCCTGATCGACCGGCCGCAGGCGCGCAACGCGATGACCTGGGCGATGTATGAAGAACTCGGCGCGATCTGCACCCGCATCGCGGCCGACCCATCGATCCGGGTGGCGACGATTCGCGGCGCCGGCGGCGAAGCGTTTGTCGCCGGCACCGACATCGAACAGTTCAGCACATTTCGAAGCGGAGACCCGGGCGGAGACGACGGCGTGGCCTACGAAAAAGCCATCGACGAGCGCGTGGGCCAGATCGAGCGTTTGCCGATGCCGACCATCGCGATCGTCGAAGGCTGGGCGATCGGCGGGGGTCTTGCGATCAGCGCTGCCTGCGACTTCCGGATCGCCACGCCAAGCGCCTCGTTCGGCGTGCCGATCGCCCGCACGCTCGGCAACTGCCTGTCGATGACGAACACGGCCCGCCTCGTCGCCGCGGTCGGCGTGCCGACGGCAAAACGCCTGCTGCTGCTGGCCGAGACGATCAGCGCGGCCGAGGGGCTGGCCTGCGGTTTCGTCACGAAGGTGGCAGAGCCCGACGCGCTGGATGGGGAAATCGCCAGCATGTGCAAACGGCTCGCCGGTCATGCCTTGGTGACGATGCGGGTGTCGAAGGAAGCGATCCGGCGTATCACCAATGCAGGCCTGCCGGACGGCGAAGACCTGATCCGCGCCGCCTACGGCAGCGCCGACTTCCACGTCGGCGTCAACGCCTTCCTCGACAAACAGCGCCCCCAGTGGACGGGAACGTGATGGACAAGCCAAAACACACCGGCCCGCTGGCCGGCATGCGCGTGCTCGAACTGGCGCAGATCATGGCGGGACCGACCTGCGGCATGATGCTGGCCGATATGGGTGCCGACGTCATCAAGGTCGAGAAGCTGCCGGGCGGCGACGATGCGCGCGCCTACCGCGAGCCGCGCGTGAATGGCGTATCGGCGCCCTTCATGATCCTGAACCGGAACAAGCGCGGCATTGCGCTGAACCTGAAGCATGCACAGGGCCGCGACATCCTGCTGCGCATGGTGAAGGACGCCGACGTCCTGACCGAAAACTACCGCCGCGGCACCCTCGAAAAACTGGGCCTTGGCTACGACGTACTGAGCCAGGTGAACCCGGGCCTGATCTACTGCGCCGTTTCCGGTTACGGGCGCGATGGTCCCGACGCCGACAAGCCCGGCTTCGACCTGATCGCACAAGGATTTTCCGGACTGATGTCGATCACCGGCGAGCCGGGCGGACCTCCGGTCAAAACCGGCAACTCGATTGCCGACACCAACGCCGGCATCCTCGCGATGGCCGGCATCACGGCCGCCTATGTCCACAAGCTCAAGACCGGCGAAGGCCAGGTGGTCGACACGTCCCTGATCGAGGCGGCCCTGCAGCAGACCTACTGGCAGGCGGCCATCTATTTTGCGACGGGAGAGTCGCCCGGTCCGACCGGCTCCGCCCATTTGCTCACTGCCCCCTACCAGGCCTTCCAGGCCAGCGACGGCTGGATCAACATCGGCGGCGCCAACCAGGGCAACTGGGAGCGGATCGCGGTGGCGCTGGGGCAGCCGGCATGGCGCGAGGATCCACGCTTCACGACCAATTCGCTGCGCCTGGAACACCGCGAGGTGCTGGTAGCGATGATGAGCGAGATCGTGGCACAGCGCAGCAAGGCGGAGTGGATCACAATTCTCGACGCAGCGGGCGTACCGGTGGGGCCGGTGCACACGATCGGCGAGGCGCTGACGCATCCGCAAACGCTGGCGCGGGGTATGGTGGTGGACCTGGTGCATCAGCAGGCTGGGGCTACCAAGGCGCTTGGGTGTCCGATTCATTTTTCGAAGACGGCGACGCGGATTGACCGGCCGGCGCCGATGCTGGGGGAGCATACGCGGGAGTTGTTGCGGGAGTATGGGTACAGCGATGGAGAGATTGATGGGTTTGTGGGGGCGGGGGTGATTGAGGAGGCGGGAGGCTGAGGCGCGAGAGAGTTCACGCTTATCAAAAATTTTCTTTCTCGATCCGTGAACTCACAGCCTGTCTACTACCGCTGTTCGAGATTGGTGCACTCGTGGCTGCGGAAGAATGCGTAAGCGGCCGCTAGCCCCAGTGCCGGCGGCGGAGCGCTGCCAACTGATTGGATCAGCGCCCTCACAATCAAATCAGAGCAAGAGCCGCTGTACCGAGCCTGGAACCAGCGAGAGCGGCCGCTTACGTTCTGCCCCTCTCGCTCCATGACGAACCGGCGTCTGACTTGCGGACTACATTATCAGGACGACCTGACGGGTTTCGCCTGCTGCGAAACTTGCGAAGCGTGCGTGCCCTGTGGATCGTCTTTCAATGAGCTCTGCTCGCGCTCTGCGTTCATTTGCATGTTGCCGCCTGAGTCTCCGTGAGAAGCTTGCATGCTCCCTTGATGCGCGCGTCCATTGCCGCGCTGCGCATTGTTATGGTCGAACGGATCGCGGAAGCTCTTCAGCGATTCTTCGTGCTGACGGACAGTTCGATCGGTTTCTTCTGTAGCCGAGTTTGCCACCTGTTCGGCCAGTGCGCGCGCGGTACGAGACGTTTGCTGGACATGTTGTTCGGTGACCTTGGAAAATTCAACCTGCGAATCCGCAGCGACCCGCGAGAGGTGTTGCTGGTAAGCGCGCAGCTTTTCAGACGCAGGTTGCGCACGTGCGGCGGTCATCGAAATCAGATCGGCCGGGCGATTTGCCGTCAGCAATTGTTGGCCAACGATAGTGCCTTCTTCCAGCAACGTCTGACCTAGCTGGATGTTGAGTTGGCACATCTCCTGAAACGAGCGCGACAACGATTTCGACATGTCGTTCAGGAACGCAGTTTGCGCACTCAGGTGTGCACGGACAGCAGGCTTATCGGAATGGGAGAACAAGAACATGGCATACCTCATAAAGTGAAGTTCACGAATAGGTTGGCACGTCAGGTAGTACGGGCGGTGTCTGGCGAGCCTCGTGGGAAAGGCAACCTAACGGCTCAGTTGCCGATCTTCGCGCACCAAATCGGGCACGAACTACAGACGGTATGCCTTCTTCATGACGGGCGCGTGAATGTGAAACTTGTCATCGCATAAGTGATCGGCAAGGAGATCCGCACCAGGGTTCGCATGTAGAATTTTCTCGTGCAACGTCACGCTGCCATTTGCAGGCCGAACAAAAAAGGGGCGACGGAACACCGTAACCCCTTGATTGCAATGAAAATATTGGTAGGCCTCCCGTGAGTCGAACACGGCACCAACGGATTATGAGTCCGCTGCTCTAACCAGGCATGAGCTAGAGGCCCAAACTCGTTACAGATGGGAAGAAGAATCTCGCCACCGCGCTGCGGTGTCCCGAACGAAGTGGCGAGAGGATATTGCTTTTACTGTAGCGCCGTCAAGCTTTAAGCTGAAAAGATCAGTTGCTGCCTTCCAGGAAGCTCTTCAGCTTGTCCGAGCGCGACGGGTGACGCAGCTTGCGCAGGGCCTTCGCTTCGATCTGGCGGATGCGCTCGCGGGTGACGTCGAATTGCTTGCCGACCTCTTCCAGCGTGTGGTCCGTGGACATCTCGATGCCGAAGCGCATGCGCAGCACCTTCGCTTCGCGTGGGGTCAGCGAGTCCAGCACATCCTTGACCACGCCGCGCATCGAGGCGTGCAGCGCCGCATCCGACGGGGCCAGCGTGTTGTTGTCCTCGATGAAGTCGCCCAGATGCGAATCGTCGTCGTCGCCGATCGGCGTTTCCATCGAGATCGGCTCTTTCGCGATCTTCATGATCTTCCGGATTTTGTCTTCCGGCATTTCCATCTTGATCGCGAGGGTGGCCGGATCCGGCTCGGCACCCGTCTCTTGCAGGATCTGGCGCGAGATGCGGTTCATCTTGTTGATGGTCTCGATCATGTGCACCGGAATACGGATGGTGCGCGCCTGGTCGGCGATCGAGCGGGTGATGGCCTGGCGGATCCACCACGTCGCATAGGTCGAGAATTTGTAGCCGCGGCGGTATTCGAACTTGTCCACGGCCTTCATCAAGCCGATGTTGCCCTCCTGGATCAGGTCGAGGAATTGCAGGCCGCGGTTCGTGTACTTTTTGGCGATCGAGATCACGAGACGCAGGTTGGCCTCGGTCATCTCGCGCTTGGCTTTGCGGGCCTTCATTTCACCGGCCGCCATCTGGCGGTTGATGTTGCGCAGGTCCGGCAGCGGCAGCACGACGCGCGCTTGCAGGTCGATCAGGCGTTGCTGCAGTTCCTTGATCGTCGGGATGTTGCGGCCGAGGATGGCGCTGTAGGCGTGGCCGGCGTTGACTTCACCGTCGACCCATTCCAGGTTCGTTTCGTTGCCCGGGAAGACCTTGATGAAGTGGGCGCGCGGCATGCCGCAGCGGTTCACGGCGACGTCGAGGATCTGCTTTTCGATGTGGCGCACTTCGTCGACCTGGCCGCGCAGGGTGTCGCACAGCTTTTCGACGACTTTGGCCGTGAAACGGATGCCGAGCAGCTCGTCGGAAATGGATTCCTGCGCCTTGACGTAGGCTTTCGAGTTGTAACCATCCTTCTCGTAGGCCTTGCGCATCTTGTCGAATTGCTGCTCGATGGTGCTGAACTTTGCCAGTGCGGACTGCTTCAGCGCTTCGAGCTGCTCAGCGGAAAAGCCGGCCGCGCCTGGGGTGGCGGCGGCTTCTTCTTCCTCGCCGACTTCTTCATCCTCGGCTTCGTCGTCTTCGTCGTCTTCGTCGCCGGCAGGGACCACGGCCACTGGCGGCGTTTCTTCCACGCCTTCGGCGTCCACCAGGCCGTCGACGATTTCGTCGATCTTGATTTCGTCGGCGTTGATGCGCTGGGCGGCGGAGATGATTTCGGCGATCGTGACCGGGCAGGCAGAGATGGCCTGGATCATGTCGCGCAGGCCGTCTTCGATGCGTTTGGCGATTTCGATTTCGCCTTCGCGCGTCAGCAGCTCGACCGAACCCATTTCGCGCATGTACATGCGGACCGGGTCGGTGGTGCGGCCGAAGTCGGAGTCGACGGTCGAGAGCGCCGCTTCGGCGGCGGCCTCGGCTTCGTCGTCGCTGGTGACGGTGGCAACGTTATCGGACAGCAGCAAGGATTCGGCATCGGGCGCGTGTTCGTACACGGCAATGCCCATGTCGTTGAAGGTGCCGATGATGCCTTCGATGGCTTCCGGATCGACGATGTTGTCGGGCAGGTGGTCGTTGATTTCCGCGTAGGTCAGGAAACCGCGTTCCTTGCCGTTCTTGATCAGCGCCTTGAGTTTCTGGCGCCGGATCTCGATCTCTTCTTCGCTCGCTTCCGTGTCGGATGCGAACGCGTCTTTCAGCAAGGCTTTTTCCTTCGCCTTGCGGTCCTTGGCCTTGGCCTTGTCGACGGCTTTCAGTTCGGCGCGTTCGACGGCGTTGAGCGCGGCGACTTCTTCATTTTCGGGCGTGAATTCTTTTGGCTTGCGACCGCGGCGCCCCGGAACTTTCACGGATGGCAGCACGTAGCCCGACGTGTCGATGGCGGCCAAGGTGGCGGCATCGGTCGTCTGACTGACGACAGGGGCAGAGCCCGCTGTGCGAACATCGGCCTTGTCTTGTGCATTGTCTGCCGAAGCAGACGCTCTGGTGGGTTTGGCAGCCACTTTGGGTTCGGGTTTCTTGGTTGGCACAGGCGCTTTCGATGTCACAACGACTAACTTTACGATGGTTAAAGATAAAGTTTTGTTACCTTACATCACGCTTCAAACAGCGTACAACACTGCTGCGCTAACTGAAACTCCACGCCCCTTTTGACACGAAAGTCGTTTCAATGGTTGCAATAGTTAGCGTTTTATTATAGCACGCACCCCTCTTTTTCCAAGTTGCACAAAGACCACTTATTGGCTTTTTGACACAGGCTCATCGGATGGTGAACGCGGCAGCGTCTTCGGCCTCCAGGAGCTGCTGCTGTGCTGTGATTTCGCGATAGCGCGCGCTCACCTGATCTGGGGTCAGGCCCTTGGAAAACAACTGGTTCAACTCCTGTTTCAGCGCATCTTTCTTGATTTGCCGCACAGCGCTGAGCAGCCAGACGCGGTCGGCATCGGGGTCGGATTCCGGCTCGGAGGCGATCTCGGCGATGATGCGGTCGTAGTCGCTGCCGCCCTCTTTGAGCTGCTCGGACAGCGCCGCAAAGTTGCCATATTCGCCGAGCGCCTGGGCAACACCGATCAGGTAGCGCAAGGCGTCCGCGGACTCTTGCCCGAAAAAATCGAAGGCTTGCAGGGCCGCCTCGTCGAAGTTCAGCGACAGCGCCGGATGCGCCACCAGGATGCGCACGATCTGCAGCTCGAGGCCGACCGGTTCCGGGCGCCCCTGGCGCGGCGGCGCCTTGCGCGCGACCGATACCGGCTTCGACAACTCGAACAGGCTTTCGATCTCGCCCGGGCTTGACTCCGTGATGCTGGCCAGGCCGCGCACGATCTGCAGGCGCAGCGAGGATGGCGTCATCGCTTGCAGCAGCGGCTTGGCGTCGTACTGGGTGGCGGCGCGCCCTTCCGGCGTGGATAAATCGTGTTCGCCCGTCACTTCGCGCAGCAGGAATTGCGACAGCGGCATCGCGTCGTTGATTTCCTGGGCGAAGGCGTCGCCGCCGAATTCGCGCACGAAGCTGTCGGGGTCGTGGTCTTGCGGCAGGAACAGGAACTGGATGGTCTTGTTGTCGGACACTTGCGGCAAACACGCTTCCAACGCGCGCCGCGCGGCGCGGCGGCCGGCCTTGTCGCCGTCGAAACTGAAGATGACGTTATCGGTCTGGCGCAGCAGCTTTTGCACGTGGGTACTGGTGCAGGCGGTGCCGAGCGTGGCCACGGCTTGCGGGAAGCCGAGCTGGGCCAGCGCGACGACGTCCATATAGCCTTCCGTCACCAGCACGTAGCCGGCGTCGCGGATCGCCTGGCGCGCCTCGAACAGGCCGTACAGTTCCAGGCCCTTCTGGAACAGCGGGGTTTCCGGGGAGTTCAGGTATTTCGGTTCACCACTGTCGAGCACGCGTCCACCGAAGCCGATGACTTGCCCTTTGGTATTCCGGATCGGGAACATGATGCGTTCGCGGAAACGGTCGTAGCGCTTCTTGTTGCTGCCGTCCTCGTCGACCTTGTCGATGACGAGACCGGATTCGACCAGCGCCAGCGCGTCGTAATCGGGGAACACCGTGCGCAGGTTGTCCCAGCCGGATGGGGCGTAGCCCATGCCGAAGCGGGCGGCGACTTCACCGGTCAGGCCGCGGTTTTTGAGGTAGCTGATGGCGTTCGGGGCAGTCTTGAGCTGGGCGCGGTAGTAGTCGCAGGCCTGGCTGAGCGCCTCCGTCATCGATTGCGATTGGGCCTGCTGGGCGGCGCGCTGCAGCGGCGGGATCTTGTCGTCGGCTTCGGGCACGACCATGCCCACGTTCTGGGCCAGGTCCTTGACGGCATCGACGAAGCCCATGCCCGAGTATTCGATCAGGAAACCGATCGAGGTGCCATGGGCGCCGCAACCGAAGCAGTGATAAAACTGTTTGGTGGGACTGACGGTGAAGCTGGGAGATTTTTCGCTGTGGAAAGGACACAGCCCCATGTAATTGGCGCCGCCCTTTTTCAGCTGGACGTAGCGCCCAACCACATCGACGATGTCGACGCGGTTGAGCAAATCGGTAATGAAGGATTGCGGAATCACGTGGGAGGTTTACACCGTGTTTGTCTAAGGTCAGGCTATACCGCGGCGCTCGCGGTAAATTGATTTACAACAAGTCCGGGCGAGTCCAACCCGCTTGTGTTGCGTCAGGCGCCGGACAGCGCTTTCTTGACCAGGGTCGAGACGACGGTCATGTCGGCACGGCCGGCCAGCTTCGGCTTCACAATCGCCATCACCTTGCCCATGTCCTGCGGACCAGCGGCGCCGGAGGCCGTCACGGCTGCGGCGACCTCCAGAGCGATTTCCTCGTCCGACAGACCAGCCGGCATGTAGGTGACCAGCACGGCCAGCTCGGCCTTTTCGATGTCGGCCAGATCCTGGCGGTTGCCGGCTTCGAACTGGCTGATCGAGTCCTTGCGCTGCTTGATCATCTTTTCGATGATGGCGACGGTCTGGTCATCGTTCAATTCGATCTGCTCGTCGACTTCCTTGCGTTTGATGTCGGCGATGATCAGGCGGATCGTGTTCAGCTTGCCGGCTTCCTTGGCGCGCATCGCCGCCTTCATGTCATTGGTGATTTGTTCTTTCAGGCTCATGGCTTCTCCGATTCGATGGATACAAACAACAAAACCCGCCGGGGTAACAACCAGGGCGGGTTCACAGGACTTCCTAGCGGCTGCCGGGACGAGCCTTTTGCTCTGTCACCGGTTCAAGCCCGGCTGGACAGTCTTAGTACAGTTTCTTCGGCAGTTGCTGGCTGCGGATGCGCTTGTAGTGGCGCTTCACGGCAGCGGCAAGCTTGCGCTTACGCTCTGCAGTTGGCTTTTCGTAGAACTCGCGTGCGCGCAGTTCGGTCAGCAGACCAGTTTTTTCGATGGTGCGCTTGAAGCGACGCATTGCGACTTCGAACGGCTCGTTTTCTTTAAGGCGGATAGTGGTCATGTAAAATGAAACCGTTGGATTTAGGAAGAACGAAATTCTAGCAGCTTTTGACAAGCAGTGGAAGAGTTTACGCTGGTGTGATGAATTTGATACAGGGTTATGCCTAGGTTTCGGGAGCTGCAGCTGGGCCGTTTGTGGTGCGCATAATCCGCGTGGGCACGAGTGCCCACGCCCTACGGGCGAAGCCGCAGTGCCTTTGCGAGCTAAAAACTTCAGACGCTCTGCCCTGCGACGTAACCTGATGCCCAGGCCCACTGGAAGTTGTAGCCGCCGAGCCAGCCGGTGACGTCGACGGCTTCGCCGATGAAGTACAGGCCGGGCACGTCTTTGGCCATCATCGTCTGCTGCGACAAGGCGCGTGTGTCGACGCCACCCAACGTCACCTCGGCCTTGCGGTAGCCTTCGGAGCCGGTCGGGACGATGGCCCAGCGGTTGATGGCGTCGCCGAGTTTGCGCAGCTTGGCGTCGGGCATGTCGGCCAGGCGCGCATCAGGGGCCAGTCCGTTGGCCAGCAGCAGGCCTTCGACCAGGCGCGTCGGCAGCCATTGCGTCAGCACGTTGCCGAGCTGCTTTTTCACCGTCGTCTTCGCGCCGATCAGCTCTTCGGCCACATCCATTTCGGGCAGCAGGTTCACCACGATCGGCGTGCCTGGTTCCCAGTAGCTGGAAATCTGCAGGATCGCCGGGCCGGACAGGCCGCGGTGGGTGAACAATAAATCTTCGCGGAACAGGCCACGCTGTGCGTTCTTGCCCTTGCCGGAACCGGTCGAGACCTCGACTTCGAGGGCGATGCCGGCCAGCGGTGCGAACGCTTCCCAGCTCGGGCCATCGAAGGTCAGCGGCACCAGGCCCGGACGCGTCTCGATCAGCGGCAGGCCGAATTGGGTGGCAATGCGGTAACCCAGGTCGGTCGCGCCGATTTTCGGGATCGACAGGCCGCCAGTGGCGATCACGACGCTGTCGGCCGTGATATCGCCGTGGTCGGTGTCGATGAGGTAGCCATCAAGCTCTTTCGTCACGCCATGCACCTTGCAGGGCATGCGCCAGTTGACATCGACCGCGCTGCATTCGGCCTTCAGCATGGCGATGATCTGCTCGCTCGAGTCGTTGCAGAACAGCTGGCCGCGGTGTTTTTCGTGGTAACCGATACGGTGCTTTTTCACCAGCGCAAGAAAATCCTGCGCCGTGTAGCGCGACAGCGCGCTCTTGCAAAAGTGCGGGTTCTCGGACAGGAAGTTTGCCGGTCCCGCGTTGATGTTGGTGAAATTGCAGCGTCCGCCGCCCGAGATGCGGATCTTCTCGGCCAGCTTTTCCGCGTGGTCGATCAGCACCACGCGCTTGCCGCGTGCGCCGGCGATCGCCGCGCACATCATTCCGGCCGCGCCTGCGCCGATTACCGCTACATCGAATTGTTTTGCCATGAGCTGCTGCCGCCAGATTCAAACCCGCCATTGTAAACGTTCGCGCGCAGGCTGCGGCGGCGCGAGGGCAAATCGGTCGGCGCGAGGCGACACGAAAAAGCGACACGCCTCAAGCGCCATCCGGGGTGCGCACGTCGAGGTCGCGGCCGTTGAGCACGTCGCCATCGCGTCCGATCGTGATGATGTGCATGCCTGTGTCCTGCAGGCCGAGACGCTTCAACTGGCTGGGGGCGATGCGCAGCAAATATTCGCCGGGAAAGATGCCGGTCATGACGTAATAGCCGTCGGCGGCGCTGGTGATGGTGCTGACCACCTTGTGCGCGGCGTCGACCAGCTCGAGTTGCAGGTCGCCCATCGGGCGCCGCGCGTTTTTGCCGAGCAGCCAAGTTGTGCCGTCGACCTCGCCGGTGACGCTGACCGCGAAATCGACCTGGCTGACCTTGCCCGGGCGCGGCACGATACGCACGCCGGCCAGCCTCGACTGCCACTGCGGGTCTTCGAGCGTGTTCGGGTCGAGCCCGATGTCGGTGTGCTGGCTGGCCGGCAGGCGCCCCAGCCAGGCCACGCCGCTCGCGTCCGTACGCACGCCATAGTGGGCACCGTTGACGGTGAAACCCGCTCCTGCGATCCCCTCCTCGCCTTCGTCCAGCGCGCCGTTCAGGTTCTTGTCGAGGAACACGCGCAGCGAGGCCGCGCCCATGCCCGCCATCGGCTGGGCCTCCCGCAAGAGGCGCCTGCCGCGTGGCTCCAGGCCCATCGCCATGAACAACTGCACGCCGACGCCGTACTCGTGGCGGCTCGAATAAAAGCCGCTGACCCCCAGGCCATAACTGCCCAGGCTCTTGTTCAGCGACCCGGTTGCGCGCAGTTCGCGGTCCTGGAACATGCGCGCCAGGCCCAGGTTCAACAGATAGCCATCACGCAGATACCAGTCACCCGAGACGGCCGCGCTGCCCAAGGCGGCATTCGGCGCCAGCGTGTATTGCAGCTGGCCGGTCAGGCCAATGCCGGCGACCCTGCGGCTCACTTGCAGTAAACCGTCGGCGCGCCCGGTGTCGCCCAGCGATTGCCAGCGCAGGGCATGGCTCACTGCAATGCCGTCGCGGTAGGCTGCCAGGCGCCCCTGGACTTCACGATTCTCGATTCCCGAAGCAAGTAGATCGCGCCTCCACTGGAGCGACAGCGGAAAGAAGCCGGCGCTTCCAAGCGCGAGCACACCTTCGGCACGTACCTCGTCGCGGGTGCGCACCGGGTCGCTGCTGGGCGTGAAGAGTTCGCTGGTGAAGCCGTCCAGGCGGGCGCGGCTGGCCGACAGTGCGACATTCCCGATGCGCGTCTTGACGCCCAGCTGGGCCAGGTTCCCACCGTCATCGGCCCTTAGTGCGTCAGCGGTCAGGATGAAGTTACGCCAGTAGCTGCGCAGGCCCAGGTTGGCATAGCTGCGCACGGCATCGAACAACGGCAGGCGCTGCCAGCCGGCGGTGACGTTGATGTGTTCGCTCATGCCCCATTCGAACTGGGCCAGCGCCCGCTCACGCCCGGCCTGGTCGCGGTGCACGGCAAGGTCGTAGAACAGCGCGCCGCGCGGCAGCGCAGACTGTTCCAGCAGGAAGGACTGGCGCTCGACGCGCGATTGTCCCAGCGGCCCATGGAACACCAGCCGGAATTCGTTCGGGCCATAGGCCAGCGCCTGGTCGGGAAAGCTGTACTTGCCATTGGGTCCCGACTGCTGGACGCCGACCAGCGCGTCGTTGTAGTACAGCTCGACATCCCAGCCGGGCGGCAAGTCGCCCTGCAAGGTGTGGCGGTCAAAACTGGTCGGCTGGTCGAGCGGACGGTTGCTGAGCGCGACGCCGTTCCCGGTCGGGCTGCTGCTCGAGATGTTCGCCACGCCGGGCAGCGGCACGCTGCCGAACAGCGCGGTGCGCGCATGGAGCGGCCCCAGCAGAGCGCCGTCCGGGTCATGGCGCCCCAGCGTCAGGCGCATCCCGGACGACGGATCGTGCCGGTTGCCGCTGGCGTAGAGCGCCGCTTCCATGCCGAGCAAATCGGTGGTCAGGTAACCGGTATAGAACGCCTCCGATTGGCGCCGGCCGCTGCGCTTGTCAAACGCAAACCCGAGCGTCTGGTCGATGAAGGGCAGGTCGGCCAGGCGGTAGGGCGTGGCCAGGCGCGGATAGCCGGGATCGATATAGCCGCCGGCGTGCCCGGCAGGCTGCCGCGTTCGCGCCGCGCCAGGCGTGCCTGCAGCGGCAATTGTTCGCGCGGGCGCACCGTCAGGGCCAGGCTGGACATGTCGAGGTCGAGGTCGACCGGCAACCAGCGCGCCAGCAGCCGGCTGGCGACGTAGATGTCGTCCCCCTCCACCCTGACCTGCGACGGGTCGAACGCTTCGCGCAAGCCGGCGATGTCGACTGCCCGTTCCTGCACGTCGAGGCTGAAATTGCGTTCTTCGGTCAGGATGTAGCCGCTGGCGCGGCCCTCGCCGGGCGTTACGCGGATGGCCAGCGTCAGCAGGCGGGCCATTTCCCCCAGCGGTAAGTAAACGTCGCGCCCGAGCTCGTAACCTGTGACGGCATCGGAGAGTACCTGGGTGCCGAGACGCACCTCGAGCAGGACCAGGTTCGCTTCGTTTTTCTGCACGGACGCGGCCGCCGCGGCCGGCTGGAGCGGCAGCGCTGCCGGCAGCAGCACCAGCGCTGCGAGAACAATGCCCGTTCGATATGACCGCATGGATCGTGGATGCGGTTGACCCGCCTACGGCCCCCTCAAGGAAGGTTCAGGCTGGCTTGCGCGAGCAGCTTGCCGCCGGCGTCAAGCCGCTCACGGTAGCTCACTGCAAGCCTCCCCCCGGACAGCGCCACGCCGGCCGGGACTTGCAGCGGCAGCGTTGCCTTGCGCACGCGGTTCGGGGTGTACACGGCAATGCCGCCGACCTGGGCCAGGTTGTGGGTCTTGCCATCCTTCGGCGTAAAGGTGACGCTGACATCGCCATACACCGAGCTGCCGCCCTCGCGTCCGAACTCCAGCGCGAGCTGTGGACGCCTGGCGTCATCCTTTTGCAGCGTCAGCCCGGCCAGGGTGACGCTGGCGTCGGTGGCGCCGTGGCGCACGATGACGGGAACCGATGCACCGACCAAGGCATTGAGCACCACGCCGATCTGGGTGCCGCCCGCGCCCTGGCTCTCGATGCTGGCGCTGCCCTCGACGTCGGGCAACTTGTCGAACTGCAGGTGCGAGCGGTACTCGCCGGCGGCCAGCTCAGCCGGTTTGCGCAGCATCACACGGACCGTCTGGGCCGTCCCGGGCTTGAGGGTGACCTGGCGCGGTGAATAGCGCAGCATCTCGTCGGCGAACCATTCGCCGTCCTGCGCCTTGTCGGCGGTCTCGAACTGGCCGGCCTCGCTCATGCGGCGGTTGACCAGCGAAATGCGGTAGCTGGCCGGCCTGCTGCCGGTATTGATCAACTCGATCTGCGCGGCGCGGGCGTTCTTGTCGAACACGATCCGGGTCGGATGCAGCATCAGCTCCGCGCGCGCGGGCAGGAACGGCGCCAGCAGCAGGCAGGCAGCGAGGGCACGCAGCACCTGGCGTGCGGGGAAAAAGGATGCGGAGGAGGAGAACAACATGATGGAGTCCTTTCACTACGCCGACATGGCGCTGGCGATGGCTGGGGGTTACTGGTAGTTGACGGTCACGAAAAACGTGCCGGAATAGTTACCGGGCGCCTGGTTCGGCGCCACGGTGAGGGTCGCGCCGACCGCCAGCGTGGTCGGGGCCTGGATCGACATCGTCGACGCGGGCGTGCTGACGAAATTGTTGACGGCCATGCTGTTGGTGCCGCTGGTGAGCCTGATGCTGCCATTCGGCGGCAAGCTGATGTTGACCATGGTTCCGCTGTCATCGACGCGGTTGACATTGAAGCCGGCCTGGCCGAGGGCTGGGGAATTGAGCAGGACCACGGCGCCGGTGCGCGAACGCAGGCCGGTGGGGTGGAGAATCACCGTGCCGCCGCCGCCGGCCACGAAGCGGCCGAAGTCGAGGCCCCGGGTATTGCTCAGGTTGATCTGCTGGGCGTGCGCAGCCGGTGCGGGAACGGCGGGCAGCGCCAGCGTGGCGATGCCCGCGACCCGGATGACACGGTAACGGCGTACCAACATGATGGAAGACGGACGACGCCGCTACCCTGCCCTTAGTTGTAGTCGACCGATGCGGTGACGGTGCCGTTGTAGGTGCCGGCCGCCTGGTTGGCGGCGACGCTCAGTACACCGCCGACAAAGATGCTCTGGGCGCCGCCGGTCAGCGAACCGATCGTCACGGTGCCCGAGGTAATCCCGCTGGCGCTCAAGTCGCTGATCGGCGTGAAGGTCATCGAGTCCGTGCCGGAAGTCAGTGGAGTCGCCACGACGCTGATCGAGTAACCCATGCCGGACTGGCCGGTGACGTCGAACTGGGCTGCGGTGGCCGTGCTGCCAACCGCGGTCACGCCCGTCGCGGTACGGGTGCTACCCGGGGTAACCGTTACCGTACCAGCGGCGGCGGTGGCGGCGAAGCTGCCGAAGGCCAGGTCGGTCGTCTTGGCGATGTCGATCGCCGCGATGACGGTGCTCGACGAGTTGGCGACTGCGTCGGCGGCCATGGCGCTGCCGGAACCGGCGATTGCCAGTGCCAGGACGGCCAAGCGGAAAACGTTCGAGGTCAGGTGGGAGTTCTTGTTCATGATTGTCATCCTTCAATTTTTGGAGGACCGGCTAGTCGAGCCGGATGATAACGAGACCGAACGCGTCAGTGCGGTTGGAAAGCAATAGAATTGCCTTGCGGAATCGTTTTTCCATATTGAAAGAAAACGCCCCCCTTGCCTTTGCCCTGGATCAGGCTGTATGCAAGTCCCGGCGCAAAAAGATCGATTGCCTACGATCGCAAAGCCCTTGATGCGCGCACGCAGGCGGCGACCTGCGCCGTGATCGAGGGCGGCACCGGTACTTCGCCGCGCAGCGCAGCGGCGATCCAGGCGGCGGTGGCCGCCGCATCGCGCGCCTCGGGCACCTCGGCCAGCGTGTCGGCGGGCGCATCGCGCTCGACCAGCACCGTGCGCTGCCCGCCATGGAACCAGTCGATCTGCTGGGCGCGATGCGGGTTCGCTACCGTTTCCCCTTCGGTGCCGCGCATCAGGAAAGCGTCGCCGCGTTCAGGCCTTGCTGCGGTCATGAAGTATTCGCCCAGCGCCTGCAGGTATTCCGGGTGGGTGTAGGACACCAGGCGAAGCGCCGCGCCCTCGAAGGGCTGCAGGATTTTAACCAGGGTGTGCGTCGAGTTGCGTACGCCGAGGATGCGGCGCAAGGAAAGCATGTGGGCCAGGCTCGGCGCCAGCGTCTCGATCGGCATGAAGGCCGGCCGGCCGGCGACGAAGGCATCGTGCACGGCCGCGCTGGTGGATGCTTCGGCCAGCCCCAGCTCGGCCAGGATCTCGGCCGTGGTGACGCGGCCCGGATCATCCCGCACGCCATGCACCAGCGTCGGCACGCCTTCGCGCGCGAGCAGCAGCGCCAGCAGCGGCGTCAGGTTGGCGAGCTTGCGCGCGCCGTTATAGCTGGGCACGAGGACCGGGGCAAATTCGCCGGGTGGCGCCGGCAATGGCGCGAACGCGCTTTCCGCGGCGTCCATGAAGCCGGCCAGTTCGTCCACCGACTCGCCCTTGATGCGCATGGCAAGCAGGATGGCGCCCAGTTCCAGGTCGGAGACACGGCCATCCAATATGGCGCCGTACAGGGCGGCAGCGTCTTCGCGCGACATGCTGCGCGCGCCTTTGACGCCACGTCCGATCTCCTTGATGAAGCGGGCGGCGGGGAATGGGTCGGTATGCGTGTGGGTATCCATGGCGCCAGCTTACACCCTCATGCGTTTGCGCCGCTTTTGCAGCGTTTGCTGCACATAAGCATTTTTGGCGCTACACTCGTCGATCCGACCTGTCCAACGGACCCGCACCATGCTGATCACTCCAGATATCGAAAATACCAACGTTACCTCGTTCGGGCGCATGCCGACCCCGACCGAGCTGCACGCCAAGCTGCCGCTCTCCGAGCGCGCTGCCTCCACCGTCATGAGCAGCCGTGCCGCACTGTGCGACATCCTCGACCGCAAGGACGATCGCCTGTTCGTCGTCGTCGGCCCCTGCTCGATCCACGATCCGGAAGCGGGCCTGGACTATGCGCGCCGCCTCAAGGCCTTGCAGGACGAAGTGGCCGAGACGATGCTGCTGGTGATGCGCGTGTATTTTGAGAAGCCGCGCACCACCACCGGCTGGAAGGGCTATATCAACGATCCGTTCATGGACGACTCGTTTCAGGTCGACGTCGGCATGGAGCGCGCGCGCCAGTTCCTGATCGATGTGTGCGAACTCGGCTTGCCGACCGCCACCGAGGCGCTGGACCCGATTTCGCCGCAGTACCTGGGCGACCTGATTGCCTGGACCGCGATCGGCGCGCGCACCACCGAATCGCAGACGCACCGCGAGATGTCCTCGGGCCTGTCGACGCCGGTCGGCTTCAAGAACGGCACCGACGGCGACGTGAGCATCGCGATCAATGCGGTGCTGTCCTCGGCCAATCCGCATGCCTTCCTCGGTATCAACGGCAAGGGCGCAGTCTCGATCGTGCGCACCCGCGGCAATGGCTACGGCCACGTCGTGCTGCGCGGCGGCGGCGACCGGCCGAACTACGATTCGGTGTCGGTCACGATCGCCGAGCAGGCCCTCAAGAAAGCCGGGCTGCCGGCGAACCTGGTGGTCGACTGCTCGCATGCGAACAGCTACAAGAAGCCGGAGCTGCAGCCGTTGGTCATGTCGGACGTGATCCAGCAGATCAAGCACGGCAACGGGTCGCTGGTGGGCGTGATGATCGAGTCGAACATCGTGGCCGGGAACCAGCCGATCCCGAGCGACCTGACCCAGTTGAAGTATGGCTGTTCGGTGACCGACGGCTGCATCGGGTGGGACGATACGGTGACGATGCTGAGGAATGCGCACAAGGAGTTGTTGGCGCGTCCGTAATCGAATTGCCATGGGCGGGGCCTGCCCGGCACCCGCCCCGCATGTGCTTTACAATGCCACTTTCCGCTTCCCCCTTCCGGCATTTCCATGATTGTTCTCGGCGTCGAATCCTCTTGCGATGAAACCGGCCTGGCTCTGTACGATACCGAGCGCGGGCTGCTGTCCCATGCCCTGCATTCGCAGGTCGCCATGCACGAAGAGTACGGCGGCGTGGTGCCGGAACTGGCCTCGCGCGACCATATCCGGCGCGCCCTGCCCCTGCTCGAACAAACCCTGAAGGATGCCGGCATCGCCAAAGGCGACATCGACGCCATCGCCTATACGCAGGGGCCCGGCCTGGCCGGTGCGCTGCTGGTGGGTTCCTCGGTCGCCTGCAGCCTGGCGCTGGCGCTCGACAAACCGGTGCTCGGCGTGCACCACCTCGAGGGGCACCTGCTGTCGCCCTTGTTGGCGGCGGATCGTCCGGCCTTCCCCTTCATCGCCCTGCTGGTCTCGGGCGGCCACACGCAGCTGATGCGCGTGGACGGCGTCGGACGCTATACGCTGCTCGGCGAAACCCTGGACGACGCGGCCGGCGAAGCCTTCGATAAATCGGCCAAGCTGCTCGGCCTGGGCTATCCGGGTGGGCCGGCGATTTCGCGCCTGGCCGAATTCGGCGATCCAGCCGCCTACACGCTGCCGCGCCCGATGCTGCATTCGAAAGATTTTAATTTCAGCTTCTCGGGGCTGAAGACCGCCGTGCTGACGGTGGTGAAGAACCACGAAGAGAAGGTCATCGCCAACATCTGCGAGCAGGACAAGGCGAACATCGCGCGCGGCTTCGTCGATGCGATCGTCGACGTGCTGACCGCGAAGTGCGTGAATGCGCTGCGCCACACGGGCTTGAAGCGCCTGGTGATCGCCGGCGGCGTCGGCGCGAATGCGCAGTTGCGCGCCTCGTTAAATAGCGCGGCCGACAAGCGCAAGTTCCGCGTCTTCTATCCCGAGCTCGAGTTCTGCACCGATAACGGCGCGATGATTGCCTTTGCCGGCGCCCTGCGCCTGGAGCGCAATCCTGCGCTGGCGACGCGCGATTACGGCTTCAATGTGCGTCCGCGCTGGCCGCTCGACGAGCTCGAAGCGGCTTGATTTCCCTGAACTTGCAACGCCGACATCGATCCTACCGTGTGACCGCCCTGCCCCAAACGGTGGCAAACTCTGGCGGTTCAGTTTTGGGAGGTCCTACATGCGCGTTGTAAGTTGGAACATTCACTGGGGATGTGGGAAAGACGGGCGCATCCGTATCCACGCGATCATCGATGTGCTGCGCAAGCTTAATCCGGACATCATCTGCCTCCAGGAAGTCGCCGCCAACCACCCCGAACTCGAGGGCAGCGCCACCGCCAACCAGTTCAAGCAGCTGGCGGGCGCCTTCGGCGGTTTTCATGCGATCGAGCACGCGCCCAGTGAAATCTACCGCAACAACGTCCCCCGCCTGTTCGGCAACCTGGTCCTCTCGAAATACCGCATCACCCAGGCCCAGCGCCACATGCTGCCCTGGCCGGCCGACCCGGGCAATCGCCCCGGCATGCCGCGCGGCGCGACCGAAGTCGTGCTCGATACGCCGGGAGCGAAACTGCGCCTCGTCACGACCCACCTCGAATACTATTCGCCGCAGCAAAGGCTGGCGCAGGTGCGGCGCCTGCGCGAACTGCACGCGGAGACCTGCGCGCGCGCCCGCATCTTCGCGGCGCATCCGGACATGGACGCGCCGTTTCAACTCGGCGAGCGGCCCGCTTCGGCCATCTACTGCGGCGACTTCAATATGGCGCCGGGCGACGACGACTACCAGGCGCTGCTCGCGCCCGGCGTGGATGGCGCGCCGGCATTGGTCGACGCCTGGGCCACTCAGCACCCGGGACACGCGCGTGCGCCGACCACCGGGCTGCATGGCTACCCATGGCCCGATAAGCCCGATTGCTACGATTATTTTTTCCTAACCGAAGACCTGGCGCCGCGCATCGCGTCGGTGGAGGTGCTGTCGGAGACGGCGGCGTCGGATCACCAGCCGGTGGTGCTGGACTTGACGCCGGGCGCCTGAGACGCGGGCTTACCAACATGGAGCCGTCCACGCGTTCAACCCACGCGTGAACGGTCGCGGCGCATCACATCAAAGGAGCATCCGACTGCGCCGCAATCTCGCGCAGCGCGCGTTCGAACACGTCGACAGGCTGGCCGCCCGAGATCAAATGGCGCTGGTTGATGACGACTGCGGGCACCGAACGGATGCCGGCGCGCTGGAAGAACAGTTCGCTCTCGCGCACTTCGTCGGCGTACTCGCCCGTCTCCAGGATGCGCGTCGCTTCGGCGGTGTCCAGACCCACCTGGCCGGCCACGCGCACCAGCAGCTCGCGTGAGCTCGGGTCTTCGCAGTGGGTGAAATAGGCTTCCAACAGGGCCAGCTTCAATGCGTGCTGGCGGCCCTGCGAATCGGCCCAGTGCAGCAGGCGGTGTGCGTCGAAGGTGTTGTAGATGCGGCCGCGGCGCGCCATGTCGAAGGAAAAGCCGACGTCTTCGCCGCGCTGGCGGATCATCTCGCGCGACGCGATCTGCTGCTCGAGCGTCGAGCCGTATTTTTCGGTGATGTGCTCGACGATGTCCTGGCCTTCCGGCCCCATGGCGGGATTGAGCTCGAAGGGCTGGAAGTGCAGTTCGGCGCTGATGTCGGGGGCGACGCGCTCCAATGCCTGCTCGAGTGCCTTGAGGCCGATCGCGCACCAGGGGCACGACACGTCCGACACGAAATCAATCCTCAATTGCTTGCTCACGTTTTACCGCCTTCCTGATGGGGATGCCGACGCAGGGATGCGTCGGCTTTGGCAGGATATGGGGGTGCTTGTGAGGGAATCAATTACTTCTTGTTGGTGCCGGCCGCTTTGCTGCCGATGCGCGATTCCTTGCCGGCGATGAGGTTGCCGATGTTGGCGCTGTGGCGCCACAGCAGCAGCGAGCTCATGGCGACGACGGCGAACAGGATCTCGTTCACGCCGAACAGCAGGCCGTAATAAAACGGTGCGAACACGGCGGCGATCAGGGCCGCCAGCGACGAGTAGCGGAAGGCATACGCGACCACCAGCCAGGTGACCAGGGTTGCCAGGCCGAGCCAGACGTTCAGGCCGAGCAGCACGCCCAGCGCCGTGGCGACGCCCTTGCCGCCCACGAAGCGGAAGAAGATCGGCCACAGGTGGCCCAGGAAGACGGCAATCGCGACGAGGGCGATGCCGGCGTCGTCGATGCCGTATTGAGGGCCGATCCTGATCGCCAGCCAGACCGCCAGCCAGCCCTTGAAGCCGTCGCCGACCAGGGTCGCGATCGCAGCTTTCTTGTTGCCACTGCGCAGGACGTTGGTCGCGCCCGGGTTCTTCGAACCATAGGTGCGCGGGTCGGACAGGCCGAACAGGCGGCTCATCACGACGGCAAACGAAATCGAGCCGATCAGATAGGCTGCGACGGTAAAAATCAGGGTGTTCATGAATGATTGTCTCTCTGTGATGTCCCTCTGGCGGGCTCGTGAATATACACCAGCCCGCACCTCGGCGATAGTCAGTCCGCCAGCGCGCACTGCACCGGTTTGGCGCCCAGCACATCGGCCAGCACGCCCGGGGCAATGCCGACCAGGTAGCCGCGCCGGCCGCCGTTGATGTAGATCTTCTCCAGCGCGAGGATGCTTTCCTCGACGTAGACCGGCATCGCCTTGCGCGTGCCGAAGGGGGATGTGCCGCCAATCAGATAGCCCGAGTGGCGCTGGGCCACCTCGGGTTTGCACGGCTCGACCGACTTGCAGCCGATCGCGCGCGCCAGGTTCTTGGTCGAGACCTTGCAGTCGCCGTGCATCAGCACGATCAGCGGACGCGCCGCCTCGTCCTGCATCACCAAGGTCTTGACGACGGCATGTTCGGGTACGCCGAGGGCGCTTGACGACACCGCGGTGCCGCCATGTTCCTCGTAAGCGTAGGGGTGTTCGGAAAAAACGACCGCATGCTTGCGCAGGAAGCTGGTGGCGGGTGTCTCGGACACGTGCTCTTTCTTGGCCATGCGTGATACGCTAAACACTGGAATAAAGGGTTTCTATTATGCAGCAAGAAATACGCTTTGCCACCTTTAACGTATGCAACCTGGCGCCCCCCGGCGTGAAGCTGTACGACAACCTGCTGCCTACCACGCCAGAGGAATACGAGGCCAAGCTGAACTGGACGGCGCACCAGATCGACCTGCTCGACGCCGACGTGATCGGCTTCCAGGAAATCTTCTCGCAAGCGACGCTAAAGGAAGTGCTGGCACGCACCCGGGGTTACCGCAACGCCTTCCACCTCGGCCTCGACCCGGACCCGGCCGCGATGCGCTTGACGCCGAGCGTGGCCCTGATATCGCGCCTGCCTGTCTCCGGCCAGGCGCAGCCGATGATCGAATTCCCCAAGGGTATCGAGCTCCCGCCCGGCAGCCGTGACGCCGCGCGCTTTACGCGCGCGCCGCTGCATGCGGTGGTGACCGTGTCGCCCGACGTGACGGTCGACGTGGTGGTGGTGCATTTAAAGTCGCGGCGCCCCGACTACCGCAGCGGCGACACCGGCGAAGACCCGGCCCTGTTTGCCCTCGCCTGCCTGCGCTCGCTGATCCGGCGCGGCACCGAAGCGGCCGCGCTGCGCGTGCTGCTGACCGAAATGGGCCGTGCAAATCGCCGTGCGCGCGTGGTGCTGGGCGACTTCAACGACGTCGCCGATTCAGTCACGACCAGCATCGTGCTGGGCGCCGGCACGCCGCTGGGCGACCGCCTGTACGACGCCAGCCAGGTGCAGCGCCGCGCCGACCATGCGCGTCACCTCGGCTTTTCGAGCGTGCACGAGGGGCATTATTCGACCATCGACCACATCCTGGTATCGGAAGAATTCAACGGCGTCCTGCCGAACGCGATCGGCGAAGTGCTCGACGTGATTTACCTGAACGACCACCTCGACCTCGAGCGGCCGGAAGCGTCCGACCATGGCCAGGTACTGGCGCGCATCCGCCTGTACGATGTGAGCCACGGCCTCATGGAGGCGGGCGTCTAGGCGGCAAAGGTACGGCTGGCGCAGCCCCGACCACTTCCTCGGTGGTAAAGCCGGTCAGCTCGGTATAGGCCCTCGTTTGCGCACACGCAAAGGTATGAGGCCTGCATAAACCGGTTCGGGCGGCGGCACGCTCCGTCCGCTTTTTCTGCACTTCAGCGTCCGGAAACGGCTGCTTGTCGCATTCCGATGGCGCCTGGACTGGTCAATTTCTATAGTCCCCACCATGCGCACGGAGCTTCGCCTCGGACTAGGTGGAGCACGCGCGCTCCCCTCTTCCTCCTCGTGCTCCTAACAACACAAACAACAGCCGCCATGAAAATCGAAACCCTGCCTCTCGCATCGAGCCGTCCCCTCTCCACCCGGCGCCGCTGGCGCACTCCGGCCATCGCGCTGCTCGTCGTGGCGCTGGCCGGCGGCGGCTGGTACGCGGTGCAGGGCAGGAGCGCCCCGCCGCCGGACGCGGCTGCGGCAAAAAAGGCCGAAAAGCCGACCGTCTTCGAGCTGGCCCGAAACGACGTCGTCACGGTCGAGGCGCGCGAACTGGCGCTGCGCTTGCCCCTGTCGGGTTCGCTCGCACCCCTGGCCCAGGCGACCGTGAAATCGAAGGTCTCGGGCGTGGTCCTCTCGACTACTGTGCGCGAAGGCGTGAACGTGGCCGCCGGCCAGGTCATCGCGCGCCTCGACGATGCCGACGCGCGCGCCCGTATGGCCCAGCAGGCGGCATTGCTGAAGGAAGCGAATGCGCGGCTGGCCCTGGCGAACAAGAACGAGGCCAACAGCCAGGCCTTGCTCAAGCAAAACTATATCTCGCAAAATTCCTTCGACACCACCCGCAACAGCGTCGAGCTGGCGCAGGCGGCGGTCGATGCGGCGCGCGCCCAGTTTGACCTGGCGCGCATCGCGCTCAATGACACGACGATTCGCGCGCCGCTGTCGGGCGTGGTCAGCAAGCGTTTTGTGCAGGCCGGCGAAAAGCTGTCCCCGGACAGCCCGGTCATGGCGATCGTCGACTTGCAGCACCTGACGCTCGACGCCCAGGTACCGGCCTCGGACATCCCGCGTGTGCAGGTCGGCCAGGAGGTCAGTTTCAAGGTCGACGGTTTCGACAAGCGCGCGTTTTCCGGCAAGGTGGCGCGCATCAATCCGGCCACCGAACCGGGCTCGCGCTCGATGCTGGTGTATATCAGCGTGGCCAATGACGACGGCCTGCTCCGTGCCGGCATGTTCGCGAAGGGCGAGATCACGACCGAAAAATCGGCCACGCGTCCGATCGTGCCGCTCGCTGCGCTGCGCAAGGATGGCGCGCGTGACGTGGTCTACCGGGTCGATGGCGGCAAGGTGGTGGCGCAGCCGGTCCAGCTGGGCATGCGCAATAACGATGAAGGCATGGCCGAGGTGCTGGGGGGCGTGGAAGCCGGCGCGGTGCTGCTGGCGGTGCCGCTCGACGGCGTCAAGCCTGGCAGCGCGGTGAAGTTGGCCCAGGCAAGTTCATCGGCCGCTGCGCCGGTTACCACTGCCGCGCCTGCGAAGAAAGGCTGACCCCATGTGGATCACCAAAGTCAGCATTCGCCACCCGGTCTTCGCGACCATGGTCATGGTCGGCCTGATGGTGCTCGGCCTGTTCTCCTACCGTTCGCTCGGCGTGGAAAGCATGCCGAACGTCGAACTCCCCTTTGCCTGGGTCGAGACCCAGTACCCCGGTGCCTCGCCGGAACAGGTCGAGAACGACGTCACGCGGCCGTTGGAAGAAGTCATCAACACGGTCAGCGGCGTCAAGACCATTCGCAGTAACGCGTGGGAAGGCCGCAGCGGCGTCTCGATCGAATTCCACATCGCCACCAACATGGACAAGGCGATGCAGGATTTGCGCGACAAGGTGGCGCGCGTGCGACCTGGCTTCCCGAAAGAGGTCAAGGAACCTTTCGTCATCCGCGCCGACGGCGAAAACCAGCAGCCCGTGGTGCGCCTGTCGGTCACCTCGAAAGAACGCGACATGCGCGCGCTCTCAACCCTGGCCGAACAGGTGATCGTCAAGCGCCTGCAAAGCGTGGCCGGCGTGGGCGAAGTGCGTACCGGCGGCATCGCGCGGCGCCAGATCCTGGTGCACGTCAAACCCGAGCAGCTGCGCAGCCAGAACATCGGCATCGATGAAGTGCTGCGCGCGATCGGAGCGACCAATACGAATCTCCCGGCCGGCAACCTGCAGGATGGCGCGGCCGAGCGCCTGGTGCGGGTCGAAGGCAAGATGCGCGAAGCGCGCGAGTTCAACAACATCATCGTCGCGCGCCGCGCCAGCGGTCCGGTCTACCTGTCGCAGGTGGCCGAGGTGGTGGACGGCGAGCGCGAAGAGACGTCCATTTCGCGTGTAAACGGCGTGCGCGCCATTTCGCTCGACATCACCAAGGTGCAGGATGCAAACACGGTGCAGGTCGGCACCGGCATCATGAACATGGTCGAGCAGCTGAGGAAGACGATGCCGGCCGACGTGCAGTTCCGCGTGATGGACGACCAGTCGGCGACCGTCCAGGACCAGCTCAACAACGTCAAGCGCACCATCGTCGAAGGCGCGATCCTGACGATGGTGATCGTGTTCCTGTTCCTGCATTCCTGGCGCAGCACGGTCATCACCGGCCTCACGCTGCCGATCTCGGTGCTGGCCTCCTTCATCGCAATGCGTTACTTCGGCTTCACGCTGAACTTCCTGACCCTGATGGCGTTGTCCTTGTGCATTGGCCTGCTGATCGACGACGCGATCGTGGTGCGCGAGAACATCGTGCGCCATCTCGGCATGGGCAAGAGCCACCTGCGCGCCGCCGAAGAAGGCACGGGCGAAATCGGTCTCGCGGTGATGGCGACCACCTTTGCGATCGTCGCCGTGTTCGTGCCGATCGCTTTCATGGACGGCATCATCGGGCGCTTCTTCCTGCAGTTCGGCGTGACGGTGGCCGTCGCCGTGCTGGTGTCGCTGTTTGTCAGCTTCACGCTCGACCCGATGCTGTCCTCGGTCTGGCCGGACCCGGTGAAGGACCGTTTCAAATACCTGCCGTGGCTGGGCCGCGTGATGGCGAAGATCGAGGTCGGCATCGAGCACGTGCATGGCTGGTATGGCCGCGTGCTGGCCCTGGCCCTTGCCTGGCGCAAATCGACCCTGGCGCTGGCGCTGGGCATTTTTGTGGGCAGCCTGTTCCTGATACCGCTGATCGGCGGCGAGTTCGCGCCGAAGACCGACAACGGCTTCATCGAGATGAAGTTCAAGACGCCGGTCGGCTCGAGCCTGGCCTACACCGACGGCAAAGTAAAACAGGTCGAGGACGCGCTCGCCGCCTACCCGGAGATCGAAGCGATCAGCAGCGCCATCGGCGTGTATGAAGGCCACAACAGCGCCCAGGTCATCCTGAAACTGACCGACGTACGCAAGACCGAGCGCCGCTCGCAGGAAGAGATGGAGTCGGTGATCCGTGCGCGTCTGCAATCGATCGCCGGCATCACGATGTCGGTCGGTAACAAGCCGATCTTCATCGCGATCCTCGGGCGCGACGAAGCCAAGTTAGATGCCGCCGCGCACAAGCTGATGGACAAGATGCGTGCAATGAAAGGTGTGGCAGACATCGAGTACAGCCAGGAAGGGGCGAATCCTGCCACCATCATCAAGATCAACAACGAGCTGGCCAGCGACCTGGGTTTATCGGTGGCGCAGGTCGGCGCGGCGCTGCGGCCTTTCGTCGGCGGCGACCAGATCAGCCAGTGGCTGGCGCCGGATGGCCAGAACTATGAAGTCAATGTGCAGCTGCCGAGGAGCGGCCGCCAGAAAGTGGCGGACCTGGCCGACCTGTCGCTGGCGTCTTCGCGCATGGATGCGGCCGGCAACCCGATCATGGTGCCGCTGCGCCAGGTGGTCGAGTTCGTGCCCTCGTTCAGCCCCCAAGTGCTCAAGCGCCAGGCGCTCGAGCGACGGGTGGCGATCTACGCCGGCATCGAAGGCCGTCCCTCGGGCGACGTGAATGCCGACATCAAGAAGGCGATGGACGCCATTGAACTGCCGGAAGGCGTGCGCTTCGACGTCGGCGGCGACGCCCAGCAGATGGCCGAGACGATGGCCAACTTCGGGTCGGCGATCATCATTGCGATCATCTTCATCTACCTGGTGCTGGCGTCGCAGTTCGGCAGCTTCCTGCAGCCGATCGCAATCATGATGTCGCTGCCGATGTCGCTCATCGGCGTGCTGCTGGCACTGCTGGCAACCGGCAGTACGCTCAATGTGTTCTCGGTGATCGGCGTCGTCATGCTGATGGGCCTGGTGACCAAGAATGCGATCCTGCTGGTCGATTTTGCGAACCAAGGCCAGCGCGAAGGCAAGGCGCAGTTCGCGGCGATCCTGGAAGCGGGGCAAGTCCGCCTGCGCCCGATCCTGATGACAACGCTGGCCATGATCTTCGGCATGCTGCCGATGGCGATCGGCGCCGGCGACGGCGGCGAGACCCAGGCGCCGATGGGGCGCGCGGTGATCGGCGGGGTGATTACCTCGACGCTATTGACCTTGGTGGTGGTGCCGGTGGCGTACAGCTACCTCGACAGCCTGGGCAAGCGGGCGCGCAGGTGGTTCGCGAAGGGGCACGACGAGATTGTGGAGCTTGCGCCGGTGATCGCGAAGGAATCGGCTTAAGGATAAGCAGGATGGTGCTCAGTAACCTACGGTGCACATTGTCCGCAGGTTACTGGACACATTGACTTTATTACGGCGTCTGCGTCTCCGGCGCATCCGCACTCACTTCGGCCTCGGCTTCTTCTCCCGCCTCCGCCGTCATTTCCTGCCCTTCCCCACCAGGATGGGTTTTTGCTTCTGCTTTGCGCCGGGCTTTTTCTTCCGTCTTGCGCTTCTTTTCCAGTTCCCGTTGCCGCTTCTCGTAACTGAAGTTGGTTTTGGCCATGATCACCTCGTATTTGCTTGGTTAATGTGGTGCGCAGCTATTATGACCCAGTTGCGCTTTCAGCATTTGAATTAACCACGTGGGTGGTGCTGCGCATGCAAGTGTTTCAGGCGCTCGCGCGCAACATGGGTATAGATCTGTGTGGTGGAAATATCCGAGTGTCCCAACAACAATTGCACCACGCGCAAGTCGGCGCCATGGTTCAACAGGTGCGTCGCGAACGCGTGGCGCAGCGTGTGCGGCGACAGCGGCGCGCGAATGCCTGCCTTCAATGCATGTTTCTTGATGACGACCCAGAACATCTGGCGCGTCATCGGCCCGCCCCGGCTGGTGACGAACAGGGCGTCGTCGACCTGGCCATTGAGGATGATGCCGCGCGCATCCTTCAGGTAACGCTCGAGCCAATTCCGGGCCTCGCCCCCAAAGGGGACGAGACGCGTCTTGGCGCCCTTGCCGGTCACCCGCAACACGCCATCATTGAGGCTCAGTTCGACAATTTTCAGCGCCACCAGTTCCGACACCCGCAAGCCGCTCGCATACATGAGCTCCAACATCGTCCGTTCACGCAAGCCGAGCGGCGTCGCGACGTCAGGCGCGCCGAGCAAGGCCTCGACCTGCTCTTCGCTGAGCGTGTGGACGAAGCGCGTCGGCTGGCGCGCGGTGGCCATGTTGAGGCAGGGATCCTGCCCGATCTGGTTCTGGCGCAGCGCCAGCGCATAAAAGCGCTTGAGCACCGACAGCCGCCGGTTCGCCGTGCTGGGCTTGGTGTCGGGATGGCGCTCGGCGAAATAGCCCGCCAGGTCTTCCGGGCCGACGCCGAGCAGGCCGCAACCGGGCCGCTTGCCCTCCAGCCAGCTTGAAAACAGGCGCAGGTCGCGCCGGTAAGCGTCGAGCGAGTTCTTCGCCAGGCCCTGTTCAAGCCAGAGCGTGTCGCAGAACCCGTCGATCAGTCCCAGATCGCTTGCTGCTGCCATGGAGATGCGGTGGCGCCTTCGTGACGCAGCAGCCAGCGCTTGACCGACAAGTGAAAGCCGTTCTCGTCGTCGTGACTGGCAAAGCCGCCGAGGCCGCCGGCAGCGGTCACGCGGTGGCAGGGAATGACGAGCGGAAACCAGTTTGCGCCGCAGGCCTGGCCGACAGCGCGCGGGGCCGAGCCGATGTCCCTGGCGATCTTGCCGTAAGTACGCACTGTGCCGCGCGGAATGGCGCTGATCGCGCTCCAGACGCGTTTCTGGAAAGCGCTGCCGGCCTCGACCAGCGGCAAGTCAAACAGGAAATCCGGATCCGCCAGGTAGCGTTCGACCTGGCGCGCGGCCTGTTCGGCGACGGCATCCTGCGCGTCCTTCTCGTGGAAGCGCGGCTGGAGATAGACCAGCTCGCGCAGCCGGGCGTCCTCGGTGCGGATGCCGATCGCGCCGAACGGGGCCGCCACGATGGCGGAAAACAGCTCGCTGCCTTGTTGTGATGTCATCCACGCAGTTTACTCCTCGGGGGCCGCGGCCACCACCCCCTTTTTTCCACACCGAGCGTGCTCGTGCGTAGCGGCTGTCTCTTCAGAAAAAGATTATGCTGGGTGACATTCCGAAAGAGGATCCCATGCCGCGCGCACACCGCATTCTGGCGCTTCTGTTCCTGCTTGGCTGCCTGGCCCAGGCGGTCGCCGCGCCACCAGCGCCGCTGCGGGTCGGGGTCTATTCGAATGCACCGAAAGTGTTCATGAGCGGGGATGGCAAGGCCTCCGGCATCCTGGTCGACCTGCTGCGCGAAGTGGCCAGCGCCGAACACTGGCAGCTCGAATTCGTCGCCTGCGAATGGCAGGCTTGCATGGATGCGCTGGCGGCGGGCCGGATCGACCTGTTGCCCGACATGGCCTGGTCCGAAGAACGCGCGCGCACCTACGCATTCCACCGGGTGCCGGCGCTGCACAGCTGGTCGCAGATCTATGCGCGGCCGGGCAACAAGATCCGTTCCCTGCTCGACCTGAAAGGCCGCCGTATCGCGGTGCTGGGCGGCTCGGTGCAGGCCCTCGTGCTCCCGAACCTACTGGCCGGCTATGGCGCCGTGCTGGTGCCGGTGGTGTCGCTCGAACGCGCGTTTGCCCTGGTTGCCGACGGCCAGGCCGATGCCGTGACCGCCAGCCACTATTTCGGCGAAGCCGAAGCCGGCAAGCACCATCTGGCGGCCACGCCGATCGTGTTCAACCCGGCGCGCCTGTTCTACGCCGCCATGCCCGGGCGCCAGCAGGTGGCGCTCGACGCCATCGACCGCCGCCTGACGCTCTGGCGCGCGGATCCGAACTCGGTGTATTTCAGTACGCTGCGCCGCTGGCAGGGCGGAAATCCGTCTGCGGCGGTGCCATCGTCGCTGCTGTGGGTATTGGCCGCCACGGTCGGCCTGCTGCTGTCGGCGCTGGCCGTGGCGAGCTGGCTGCGCACCGAGGTCGCGCTGCGCACGCGCGAGCTGCGCGACAACGAAAGCAAACTCGCGACCATCCTCGACAGCGTCGATAGCCTCATCTACATCAAGGATGCGCAGTCGCGCTACCAGTACGTGAACGGCGCCATGTGCCGGCTCCTGAACCGGCCGGCGAATGCCATCATCGGCCAGACCGACGAGGTCCTGTTCGGGCTTGAACAGGCGAAGATGACGCGTGCCGGCGACCTCGCCGTCATCGACGAGCACCAGCGCTTCGTGTCCGAGGAACGCATCGGCGACAAGGTCTATCTCACCACCAAGATCCCGCTCGTGCGCGGCGAGGAAGTGACGCAGCTGTGCGGCATCACGACCGACATCACGCCGCACAAGCAGGCCGAGGAATCGCAGCGCATTGCCGCCATCGTGTTCCAGTCGGGCGAAGGCATGTGCGTGCTCGGTCCGGATGCCGTGATCATCGAGGCGAACCAGGCCTGGGGCGTGCTCGATGGCCGCAAGGCCGAAGCACTTCCCGGCACGCCCTTCCCCCATTTCTCGCTGGAGCTCGAGGACGACGACTATCGCAACCGCATGTGGAACATCGTGCGCCACAAGCACACCTGGCAAGGCGAAGTCTGGATGCAAGGCCAGGGCGGCGGACGCTATCCGGCCTGGCTGACCATCAGCGCAGTACGCGACGCCGACGGCGTGCTGACCAACTTCGTCTGCACCCAGTCCGATATCAGCGCGCGCAAGCAGGCCGACGAGAAGATCATCCAGCTGGCCTATTACGACCCGCTGACCGCGCTCCCGAACCGGCGCCTGCTGTACGACCGGATCGGCCACTGCCTCGGCCAGCATGGCCGTCAGCGCCGGGTCGGCGCCCTGCTGTTCCTCGACATGGACAATTTTAAAGACCTCAACGACAGCCGCGGCCACGTGGTCGGCGACCACCTGCTGCAACAGGTCGCGGCGCGCCTGCTGGCCTGCGCGCGCGACACCGACACCGTGGCGCGCCTGGGCGGCGACGAATTCGTGATCCTGCTCGAATCGATCGGCGCCGACGAGGCCGAGGCACAGCAGCATGCCGAGACCGTGGGCGAGAAGATCCTCACCGCCCTGCGCGACCCGTTCGAGGTTGGCGGCGCCGTGCACCACGCCAGCTGCAGCCTCGGCATCGCGCTCTGCACCGGCGAGGAAGGCAGCCTCGATGACCTGATGCGGCGCGGCGACCTGGCGATGTACGAAGCCAAGCGCCAGGGCCGCAACACGCTGCGCTTCTTCCACCCCACGATGGAACTCGAAGTCACGCACCGCACCGCGATCGAAACCGAATTGCGCGCCGCGCTCTTGCACTCGCAGTTCGTGCTGCACTACCAGGGGCAGGTCGACGGCGACGGCATCATGACCGGGGCCGAGGCGCTGGTGCGCTGGCAGCATCCGACGCGCGGTCTGGTCGCGCCGAGCGGCTTCATCGGCATTGCCGAAACCTCCGGGCTGATCCTGCCGCTCGG
The DNA here is from genome assembly GCF_051262535.1 of Massilia sp. CMS3.1. Classification (NCBI taxonomy): domain Bacteria; kingdom Pseudomonadati; phylum Pseudomonadota; class Betaproteobacteria; order Burkholderiales; family Oxalobacteraceae; genus Massilia; species Massilia sp. CMS3.1. The sequence goes on from NZ_JBIMES010000002.1 coordinate 144,566, forward strand.
ACGCTGGGTGCTGCGCACCGCCTGCGACCAGCTGGCGCTGTGGGCCGCGTCGCCGGCCACGGCCCACTTCAGCCTGGCCGTGAACGTCAGCGTGCGCCAGTTCCTGCAACCCGACTTTGTCGAAGAGACGCTCGCCATCGTGGCGGCCAGCGGCGCCGATCCAGCGCGCCTGAAACTGGAGCTGACCGAGACCGTGATGATCGAAGGCGTCGAAGAGACGATCGGCAAGATGCGCGCCCTGCGCGAACACGGCATCTGCTTCTCGCTCGACGACTTCGGCACCGGGTATTCGTCGCTGAGCTACCTGAAGCGGCTGCCGCTCGACCAGCTGAAAATCGACCAGAGTTTCGTGCGCGATGTGCTGATCGACCCGAACGACGCCTCGATCGCGCGCAGCGTCGTGGCGCTCGGCAAATCGCTGGGATTGAAGATCATTGCCGAAGGGGTCGAAACCGAGGCCCAGCGCAGGTTCCTGGCGGGGATCGGGTGCGATCACTGGCAGGGGTATCTGTTCAGCCGGCCGGTGGATGCGAGGACGCTCGAGGAGCTAGCCGCGTAGGCAAAAAAAAAAGCGCACCCAAAGGTGCGCTTCAATCATCAGGCACGTCCCGGCCGTTTGGTTGTACCAACGGCTTCTGTCGAACGTGTGTCTCCTCTCATGATCTCCGGTATGGACTACCGTATTTTTCTGCCCTCCCCAAGACTGTGTCCTGGTTGCCTGCACCGCTTTGGTGCCGCAGCGCCCAATCATAACGCAACTGTCCAACAGAGAATAGTTTTTTATATACGGTTTTCAAAAACCGAACACGGACGAGGTTTGGCAGCCACAGGCAGGGTATTGACTGCCAACGCTACTGACCGGCGCGTCATTATTTTTTTGCCGTTTCGCGGGCAATCGCATCGATCAATTCCTTGCCGATGCGGTGCTCCATCTGGCGGTGCACCGGCAGCAGGGCCGCGCGCCACTGCGCATGTTGCTGCGGCGTCAGGTAGTAGACCGTGGTTTTTCCCGCCTTGCGGATCGATGCCAGAGCGCGGTCGTTGTCGCGCTGGGCGATCGTCTTCTCGAACGCCGTGGTCTCGACCATCGCGCGCTCGAGCGCCGCGCGCACGTCGCCGGGCAGCCCGTCCCAGAACTTGCGGTTGACGATCACCGCATAGCCCAGGTAGCCGTGGTGCGACACCGTGACGTGCCGCTGCACCTCGTGCATGCGCTGGGTGTACATGTTCGAGGGCGGATTTTCGGTGCCGTCGACCACGCCCGTCTCCAGCGCCTGGTAGGCCTCGGAAAACGCCATCACCTGGGGCCGGGCGCCGAGCGCGCGCATTTGGGCGTCGAGCACGGTCGAGGACTGGATGCGCATGCGCAGGCCGCGAAAGTCCGCCGGCACGTGCAGCGGGCGATTCGCCGACATCAGCTTGAAGCCATTGTCCCAGTAGGCAAGGCCCGTGATGCCTTTCGATTGCAGCTTGCGCAGCAGGTCGCGTCCGATCGGGCCTTCGGTGACGGCATACAAGGCCGCCTTCGAAGGGAAGATATACGGCAAATCGAAAGCTTCGAATTCCTTCACGCCGAGCGGGCCGAATTTGGCCAGCGACGGCGCCAGCATTTGCACCGCGCCCAGCTGCAGGGCTTCAAGCTCTTCCTTGTCCTTGTAGAGCTGGCTGTTCGGATACACTTCCACCTTGACGCGCCCGCGCGTGAATTGTTCGGCGAGCAGCTTGAAGCGCTCGGCCGCTTGCCCCTTCGGGGTGTCGGGCGCGACCACGTGGCTGAACTTGATGACGATCGGGGCTTGCGCCCAGGCGCTGCCCAAGGAGGCGATGAGGATTAGCGCGGCGGCCAGGAGTTTGATGGTCATGCGTCAATGAATAATGATGAAATGAGTGGGCAGGGAACCGCAGACCGCAGTTGCATTGCCGCTACAGAAGTTCACAATAGCATCGCACAGGAAAACCTTCCACCTCCCCATGAAAAACCCGTTCTCGCTGCGCCGCCGCGCCAACCTGGCCCGCCCCTGGCGCTGGCTGGTGCCGGTCTTGCTGGTGCTGCTGTTTCTCGCCGTCCTGTTCTGGCTGCCCTGGCAAGCGCGCCAGATGGAGAGCAATGAGCGTCAGGAGCAATTGATTGCTGACACGCTGTGGGTCGAGCAGACGCTGCGCTTCGAGCTGGCGCGCAGCGAGGAAGCGCTGGCCACGCTCGGCACCGACCTGGTCGGCAAGCCGCCGGCACCAACGGTCTTGCAGGCGCGCCTGGCGCAACTGTTCAAGAACGGCCCCGAGCTGCGCCGCGTGCTGTGGCTCGGCCCTGACGGTGACGTACTGGCGCGCCATGGCACCGACCTGCCGGCCGGCACGTCCGTACCAAGCCAGGGCGAAACCCGGGAGATGGCGCGCCTGACCCGCGTTGGCCGTTACACCGAGCCCTACGGCGCCACCGCTCACCTGCCGGGCATGCTCGACTACTATCTACCGCTGTACCGTGACGGCACCTATGCCGGCAGCCTGCTCGCCACCTACAGCCTGAAGGTGCTGCTCGACGAAACCGTCCCCTGGTGGTTCGCCCAGGACAATGCCCTCGCCCTGCTCGACCGCAACGACATGCCGGTGGCGGCGCGCGCCGATGGCGGTCCGGGACGCGGCATCTACACGCACCGCCGCCCGCTCGACTTGCCGGGCGCTTCGATCGTGCTGGCGACCGACAGCGTCAAGAATGCGCCGCGCCTGCTGCCGAATTTGCTGGTCGGCTCGGTGATCGTGCTGGCGCTGGGTTTGCTGCTCAGCCTGGTGACGCTGTGGCGCCACATTTCGCGCACGCTGGCCGCAGAAAGCGCACTGCGCCAACAAATGGCGTTTCGCACGGCGATGGAAAATTCCCTCATCACGGGCTTGCGTGCGCGCGACCTCGAGGGCCGGGTTACCTATGTCAACAAGGCCTTCTGCACGATGGTGGGCTTGCCGCCGGAAGAGCTGGTCGGCAAGAAGCCGCCCATGCCCTACTGGGCGCCGGAAGTGCGCGGCGACTACGAGGAGCGCTTCGCCGGCGTGCTGGCCGGCACCATTACGCCCCAGTTCGAAACCGTGTTCCAGCGCTCGGACGGCGTGCGGGTGCCGGTGCTGGTGTTCGAGGCGCCGCTGGTCGACAGCCGCGGCGACCAGACCGGCTGGATGAGTTCGATCCTCGACATCACCGACCGCAAGAAGGCCGAGGAACTCAATCGCCAGCAGCAGGAAAAACTCGAAGCCAGTGCGCGCCTGGCGACGATGGGCGAAATTTCGTCGATGCTGGCGCACGAGCTGAACCAGCCGCTGGCAGCGATTTCGAGTTACACGGCCGGCGCCCTGAACGTGCTCGAGCGCGCGGACAAGGCCGTGCCGTTCGAGCCAACCTCGCTGCGGCGCGCGCTGGAGCAAGCCCGCCAGCAAGCCCAGCGCGCCGGCCAGATCATCAAGAGCGTGCACGAGTTCGTCAAGAAGAGCGAGCCGCACCGCGAACCGGTGGCGATCCGCGACGTCATCGAAGGCGTGCGCGCGCTGATCGAACTGCAGGCGCGCCAATCGTATGTGGTGCTGCAACTGGATTTGCCGGCGCAATTGCCGCCGGTGCTGGCCGACCGCGTCATGCTCGAACAAGTGCTGCTGAACCTGACGCGCAACGGCATCGAAGCGATGGCCGGGGTGCCGCCCGAGGGGCGCATCCTGGAGATTGCAGCCAGCGCCGACGCGGCCCGGGTAGCGGTCTCGGTGATCGACCACGGCCACGGCATCGCGCCGGATGTGGCCGAACGCCTGTTTTCTCCCTTCTTCTCGACCAAGGCCGAAGGCATGGGCATGGGCCTGTCGATCTGCCGCACGGCGATCGAATTCCATGGCGGCACCTTGACCCATGCGCCGAACCCGGGCGGCGGCACCGTCTTCACCTTCAGCCTGCCGCGCCCCGCCACGGGCGGCCCCGCCGAGCTACAATAAGACCTATACAGGAGACCCGCATGCTGCATATCGTCGACGACGAAGACGTGATCCGCGACGCCCTCGCGTGGCTGGCACAGTCGCGCGGGCTCGCGGTGCGCGGCCATGCGGGCGGCCAGGCCTTTCTCGACAGCGTAGGCGCGCCGGACAACGACGGCGACTGCGTGCTGTTAGATGTGCGCATGCCCGACATGAACGGCATCGCCGTGTTCGACCAGCTGATCCAACGCGGCTGGCTGGCACGCATGCCCGTCATCTTCCTCACCGGCCACGGCGACGTGCCGATGGCGGTTGATTCGCTCAAGCGCGGCGCGTTTGACTTCTTCGAAAAACCTTTTAACGACAACGACCTGATGGACCGCGTCGACCAGGCCCTGGTGGCGTCGCGCGCGGCGGCCAGCGCGGCGCAGGTGCAGGCACGGCTGGCTACCCTGTCGGTGCGCGAACGCGAAGTGCTCGATTTGATTTTGGCCGGCAAGATGAACAAGGTCGTGGCGGATGAGCTGGGAATCAGCATGCGCACGGTCGAGGTCCATCGGGCGCATATTTTTGACAAGATGCAGGTCAAGACGGCGGTGGAGTTGGCGGGCTTGTTGAAGTAAAGCCCCACAGGCAACAGCCCCACCCCGCCCGAACGGGAGCACGCCTTTTCGCCGTTCGCTTGTAAAATCAATGTGAACGCGTCGCCGCCTGCGTCCCCGCGACGTCAACTTCTTGAAGGGAAAGCAGATGAACGACAAGACAGTTGCAGACAGGATGTTTTTGCGCAACGCGAAAGCGATGCAAATCATCAATGGCGGAGTGCACCCGACGGTCGTATCGCAATTTCCGCAAGCGCTGATCCAGGAAGGCGATGGGCCCTTCGACGTGATCATGATGTTTTGCATGAACCGCAAGGACCTCGAGCAATACCTGCCGCAGGCCAAGGAACGGCTTGGCGACAAGGGCTCGCTCTGGATCGCTTACCTGAAGCAGACGGCCTCGAAAGCGACTGATATCAATCGCGACTCGATCGACGAGTTTCTGAAGGAAAACGGTATCACAGCCGTGGCGATGATCTCGATCGATGGCGACTGGTCGGCCATGCGCGCGAAACGCATCGAGCTATGATTGGTGGCGGGCCAACGCCCACTCGACATGTTCGCGCACCAGCGCGGACGGGTGTTCTGCGCGCGCCCGTAAGGCCGCCACGATGAGCGGGTCGCCGCTGCGCCCGTCTGCGGCATTGCCCAGTCCCACCGCCAGATTGCGCAGCCAGCGTTCGTGGCCAATGCGCCGGATCGGACTGCCTTCCATGCGGCGGTTGAATTCTTCCTCTTCCCAGGCAAACAAGTCCACCAGGTTCGATTCGCCCAGGCTATTACGTTCATCGAAGTCCGGCACCGTCGCGCGCTGGGCGAATTTGTTCCAGGGGCAGGCCAGCTGGCAATCGTCACAGCCATAGATGCGGTTGCCAATGAGCGGACGCAGCTCGACCGGAATGCTGCCTTTCAATTCGATCGTCAGGTAGGAAATGCAGCGCCGCGCATCGAGCCGCCCCGGGGCGAGGATGGCTTGCGTCGGGCACAGGTCGATGCAGTTGCTGCAGGCGCCGCAGTGATTCGAGGTCGGCGCATCGACCGGCAACGGCAAATCGACCAGGATTTCGCCAATAAAAAAGGTCGAGCCGGCGTCGCGCGAGAGCAGCAGCGTGTGCTTGCCGCGCCAGCCCAGGCCCGCTTTTTCCGCCAGCGGCAATTCCATCACCGGCGCCGAATCGGTGAACACCCGGTAGCCGTATTCGCCGATCTCGGCTTTTACGCGCTCGGCCAGTTGCGCCAGGCGGTGGCGCAGCACCTTGTGATAATCGCGGCCGCGCGCATACAGCGAGACCACTGCCGCGCCCGGATCGAGCTGGCGTACCGCTTCGCGTGCGCGCCAGTCCTCGCCAGTGGCCGGCAAATAATCCATGCGCGCCACGATCGCACGCACCGTGCCGGGCACCAGTTCGGCCGGCCGGGCGCGCTTCATGCCGTGGCTTGCCATATAATCCATCTCGCCGTGGTGGCCCGCCGCCAGCCAGGCGCGCAAGCCTTCCTCGGCGTGCGCGAGGTCGACGTCGGCAATGCGCAGGTCGGCAAAGCCGAGTTCGCGCCCCCAGGCCTTGATGGCGCGGGTAAGTTCCTGCAGGTCGGGGAGGTCGATGGACATTCAATGGGGCAGTAAGAAATTACGGCGTGCATGCGCGCCGCCAATCAAGACATTTTAATTGATGCAGCAATTCACAGCCTACCTGCCGGACGAATCGGCGACCCTCGCACTCGGCGCCGCGCTGGCGCGCGCCGTCGTGCCCGGCCTCGTCATCTACCTGCACGGCGACCTCGGCGCCGGCAAGACCGCGCTCACGCGCGCGCTGCTGCGCGCTTGCGGCTACCAGGGCACCGTCAAAAGCCCGACCTATACCCTGTCCGAACCGTACCGGGTAACACGCAATGGCGAGTTTGTGAACGTCATCCACTACGACCTGTACCGCATGTCGAGCCCGGAAGAATTCCTGGACGCCGGGTTTCGCGAAGACTTCGACGGCAAGAACATCTGCATCGTCGAGTGGCCCGAAAAAGGCGAGCCAGTGTTGCCGCCACCCGACGTCCGCGTATCGCTGAGCGTCAGCGGTCTCGGCCGTGCTGTAGAATTGCAGGCGTTGTCCCACCAGGGCTTGCTATGTCTCGACCGCCTTTCCTTCCCGCCCCGCTGATGTCCCGCACCCGCCGCCGTACCGTGCTCAAAGCCGGCGGTACGCTGCTGCTGTCGGTGTTCACCCCGCTGCCCGCGCACGCCGCCCAGATCCTGGCCGTGCGCGTCTGGCCGGCCGACGACTACACGCGCGTCACACTGGAAAACGACACCAACCTGAAGGCCGAGCACTTCCTGGTGCCCGATCCGCCACGCCTGGTGGTCGACATCGACGGCCTGGTGCTGAACGACACCCTGAAGGGCCTGGTCGCCAAGATCGAGTCGAACGACCCGTACATCAAGCAGGTGCGCGTCGGCCAGAACCGCCCGAACGTGGTGCGCCTGGTGTTCGACCTGAAGGAAGAAATCAAGCCGCAGGTGTTCACCTTGGCGCCCGTGGCCGAGTATAAACACCGGCTGATCTTCGACCTGTATCCGATCCGTGAGGCCGACCCGATCGCCGCCCTGATCGAAAAAGGCGAATGGTCGCCCGGCGACGGCACGGCCACCGCGGTGCCGGCGGTGCCGAGCCCGTCGGCGCAGCCCGTTGCGCCTGAACCGGTGGCGCGCATGGAAGCGGAAATCGCCGCCATGAGCGGCAATGCCGCGCCGCGCGTGACAGCGCCGGCGCCGGTGCCGCTACCGCCCGCAGTCAAGCCCGCGCTCCCCGCCAACAACGTGGTACGGATGGTGACGATCGCGCTCGATCCCGGCCACGGCGGCGAAGACCCGGGCGCGATCGGCCCGAGCGGCACGCGCGAAAAGGACATCGTGCTGGCGGTGGCGAAAAAACTCAAAGCGCGCCTGGAAGCCTTACCCAACACGCGCGTCATGCTCACGCGCGACGGCGACTATTTCGTCCCGCTCGGCACGCGTGTGGAAAAGGCGAGAAAAGTACAGGCCGACCTGTTCGTCTCGATCCACGCCGACGCGTTCATCGAGGCGCGCGCACGCGGCTCCTCGGTCTTCGTATTGAGCGAAAAAGGCGCCAGTTCGACGGCGGCGCGCTGGCTGGCGACCGACCAGAACAAGGCCGACATGATCGGCGGCGTAAACCTCGCACGCCACGACCGCCAGCTGGCCAGCGTCCTGTTCGACCTGTCGACGACGGCCCAGATCAACGACAGCCTGAAACTCGGCAAGGCCGTGCTGGGCGAGATCGGCGGCATCAACCGGCTGCACAAGGCGGCCGTCGAGCAAGCCGGATTCGCCGTGCTCAAAGCCCCGGACATTCCGTCGATCCTGGTCGAGACGGCGTTCATTTCGAATCCGGAAGAGGAAGCCAAGCTGAAGGACGAGGGTTACCAGGACCAGCTGGCCAATGCCATCACCAAGGGCATCAAGCGCTACTTTGCGGCGAATCCGCCGATGGCGAAGAGCCGGATAAGCTGACAGTCGATCTGGCGTGCAATCTGCCTCGGCGGGCATGGCATACTAGCCGGCCCATCTTCAAACCCTTTCCGACATGCGCCATTCCGCCGCCGCCATCTCCACCACCTTCGGCCAGCTGCCATCGCTGCTGCTCACCGCACCCGATGGCGCGCAGGCCAGCATCACGCTGTATGGCGCGCACCTGATCTCCTGGCGCGGCGCCGATGGGCGCGAGCGGCTGTTCTGCAGTGCGAAGTCGGCGCTCGACGGCACCAGGGCGATCCGCGGCGGCGTGCCGGTCATTTTTCCGCAGTTCGCCGAACGCGGCGCCGGCATGCGCCATGGTTTTGCGCGCGTAAGCAACTGGCGCGTGACGGGCACCGGCCTTGACGCCGGCTGGGCCTTTGCCGTCCTGGCGCTGGCGCCTTCGGATGTGGCATCGGAGCACGCGCAGGCCTGGCCGCACGGCTTCGAGCTGACCCTGCGCGTGGCGATCCGCGCCAACGAACTGACGATGCGCTTCGAGGTGACCAATACCGGCGACGCGCCCTTCCCGTTCGCGGCGGCGCTGCATACCTATTTCCTGGTCGACGACATCGCCGGCATCCGCATCCTGGGTGTCGAGCGTGAGGAACTGGCGATCGACGATCAATTCGACCGCGTGTACGAGGACGCCGAGCCGTGCCTTGCCATGGTCGACGGGGGTGTCGTGCTGACGCTGCGCCAGCAAGGGTTCAAGGATGCGGTCGTGTGGAACCCGGGCGCCGCGGATGCGGCGGCGCTGGCGGACATGGGGGATGAGGAGTATCGGCGCTTCGTGTGTATCGAGCCGGCCTTGTTGAATGGGCCGACGCTGCAGCCGGGAGAGCGTTGGCACGGGGAATATCGCGTCAGTTGATCGTTAGCGTGGCGCGAAGCCCGCGTCGATATCAACGTAACATCAAAAAGCCGGCGATGCCGGCTTTTCCTTTATTGCGATTCCTTGATCATCCGCCCTTCGCTCGCCTGCACCGGCCGCGCATTGAGCGGGTACAGGCGCGAGAACACGGCCATCTGCGCCGGGGATGCCGTCATTGGCTGCTTCATCACCAGCCACAGGACGTTCTCGGTGCAGGGCGGCTCGGTCAGCGAACCCATGTAGGTGTAGTACTCGCGCCGGTTCGGCAGCATCTCGAGCGGATCGAGTTCCAGGCCCGGCGAACCGAGTTGCCCCTTCTCGAACGGGATGTTGTTCCACACGATCTGGATCACGTCGTTGCCCTTGCCGCGCTCGAGCAGCACGGCTACCACCGCCAGCCTGCCGCCACTGCCGCGGTGCACGAGGTGGATCACCATTTCGGTGCCCTTGCCGTTGATGCGCTCTTCGGACGGACGGTGGAAGTGGAACTGGACCAGTTCGTAGCGCTCGGCGCCCAGGTGCATGACATTGCCGCCGGCGACATTCACCTGCACCGTGTGGCCGTTGTCGATCTCGGTAAACGTCGAAGGACGGTAATCGAAGTCGATCTCGTCGAGATTGACCTTCATGCCGTCGCGGATATCGATCGGCGACTGGCGGCTGCCCTTGCCGCACTGGGCCCAGGCCGGGTTGATCTTGCCCCAGTTTTCCGGGCCGAATTCGCCATCGTAATCCCACTGGTGGCTGATCTTCGGCGCCGCCGCGATGGCGACTTCCTTCTTGCGTTTCGCCGCCGCTGCCTTGCGCGCTTTCGCAGCGGCGGCCACGCGCGCAGCCTGCTTGGCGCGCATCTCGGCCAGGCGCTCGGCGATCTTGACCGACAGGTCGATCTGGGCGTCGTCATCGGGTGCCGAGACCGCTGCGGCGACCTTGTCGGCGGTGGCGGCACTGGCCTTGGCCGGCTTTTCGACGAGCGACTTGTCGATCAACGGCTTTTCGATCAGGGGCGCGGGCAACTTGACGGCCTTTTCAAGCTTCTCGGGTTGCTCTGCAACCGGCTTGGCGGCAACCGGCTTGTCGACGACCTTGGCCGGCTTGGCCAGCTCGGCCGCCAGCTTGGCGGTATCGGCAGTTTTCTTGGCGGCTTCCGGCGCCGGCTTGGCGGCGGGGATGGGGTCGGCGGCGCTTGCGCCGAGCATGACGATACTGCAGGCAAACAGGGCAATCAGGTTACGCATGGGGGTGGGGGAAAGTGAACTCACTCCTGCTTAACGACGCTTCCCTGCGGAAACTTGAGCACTTCGATGCAATCTCAACGCAAAAGCGCCGCAACATGGCGGCGCGCTGGTCGATCGGACAAGAAGCTTGTCTTCGCGTTATCGGCTGAGCATCTTGCGCCCGAACTTGTACAAGCCGCCGAGCGCGAGCGGCACCAGCGCCAGGCTTACGCCAACGATGACGATTTCCGTCAAGTGGTTGCGCACGATGGGAATGTTGCCGAAGAAGTAGCCGGCAGTTACCAGGCTGGCTACCCACAGCACGGCGCCGGTGACGTTGAAGAGCTGGAAGCGCCAGTGGGTCATGTCCGACACGCCGGCCACGAACGGGGCGAAGGTGCGCACCACCGGCACGAAACGCGCCAGGATAATGGTCTTGCCGCCATGCTTTTCGAAAAAATCGTGGGTGCGGTGCAGCGCGTCCTTGTTGAGCCAGCGATAGTTATGGGTAAACATGCGCTGGCCGACGGCTTCGCCGATGTAGTAATTCAGGGTGTTGCCGCTCACCGCAGCAATGATGAGCAGCGCCATCAATAGTGGATAGCTCATCTGGCCGGTCGCGCAAAAGGCACCGGCGATGAACAGCAAGGTGTCGCCCGGGAAGAAAAACATAACCACCAGGCCCGTTTCCAAAAACACTATCGCGAACAGGACGATGTAGACATAGGTGCCGTACTCGGCCAGCAGCATGCCCAGCGTCTTATCGACATGAAGAATCATGTCGAAAAATTGCATCAGATCCATAATTTTCCTAAACGGTAACGGCGAATGATACCACCAGTCAGTTTGCCCCCCATGCTTGGAAGACAAGGCCGGAAACGGATTTTAAGGCAGTGTTAAGTTTTACAGGCAGGGTGAAAATCGCGATTACAATTACTCAACATTAATAACAAGCGGAGCCGGAGATGAAGCTAGTCCAGATCGCAGTACAGGCAAGTGTGGCACTGGCCGTGCTGGGGAGCAGCGCTGTGCAGGCGGCCGCGCCCAAAAAGGAGTTGGCGCCGAAACCGAGCGTGGCCGATGTCGTCAAGGAATCGACAGCGTCCGACTGGCGCGCGCTCGATCCGGAGAACACGCTCTACATGGACTTGCCAAGCGGACGCGTTGTGATCGAACTGGCGCCCACCTTCGCCCCGAACCACGCGCTCAACATCAAGGCGCTGGCGCGCGAGAACTATTTCGATGGCCTCGTCATCCTGCGGTCGCAAGACAATTTCGTCGTCCAGTGGGGCGACCCGGACGAAAAAAATCCACGCCCCGTCAAGAAGGCCAAGGAAAAGCTGAAAGGCGAATTCACCGTGCCGATGAAGAACGACACCGGCTTCACACGCCTGAAGGATGTGGACGGCTACGCGCCGCAGGTGGGCCACTCGAACGGCTTCCCGGTCGGACGCGATCCCAAAGCGGGCGAAACCTGGCTCGCCCACTGCTACGCGATGGTCGGCGTGGGGCGCGACGCCGACGCCGACAGCGGCGGCGGCACGGCCCTGTACGTCGTCACCGGCCAGGCGCCTCGCCAGCTGGATCGCAACATCACCGTGGTCGGGCGCGTCGTGTCCGGCATGCCGCTGCTCTCGACCGTGGCGCGCGGCCCGGCGCCGATGGGCTTTTTCGACAAGCCGGAGATGCAGGTGCCGATCAAGGCCTTGCGCGTCGCGGCCGACGTGCCGGAGCTTGAACGCAGCAAATTCGAGGTGATGCGTACCGAGAGCGCCACCTTCCAGAAAGTGGTCGAGGCCCAGCGCAACCGCGGCGGCCCGTGGACCAAGGTCGCGCTTGGCCACATCGACTTGTGCGCGGCGCCGATTCCGGTGCGCGAGCAGAAATAAGCGTGCCGCGAAAGGGTGAAGACACGGGGTTATAATCGCGGCATGAACGCGCCCGTCCCCACCCACCGCCCCATTTTGCAGCTGAACGACCAGCTGATCTCGCAGATCGCCGCCGGCGAGGTGGTCGAACGGCCCTCGGCGGTCGTCAAGGAGCTGCTCGAGAACGCACTCGACGCGGGCGCGACCCAGGTCACGATCCGGCTCGAGGAAGGCGGCGTCAAGCGCATCGCCATTACCGACAACGGCCGCGGCATTGCACCCGACCAGCTGCCGCTCGCGCTGGCGCGCCATGCGACCTCGAAAATCGCCTCGCTGACCGAACTGGAACATGTCGCGACCCTGGGTTTCCGGGGCGAGGCGCTGGCCTCGATCGCGTCGGTGGCGGCGGTGTCGATCACGTCGCGCACGCTTGATGCGCCACACGCCTGGGAAATCGTCGGCTCGCATCTGGGGACTGTGGCGCCCTCGTCCGGCCCTTGCGGCACCACGATCGACGTGCAAGACCTGTACTTCAATACGCCGGCGCGCCGCAAATTCCTGAAAAGCGAACAGACGGAGTATGGCCACTGCGCCGAGGTCGTGCGCCGCATCGCGCTGTCGCGGCCGGACGTCTCGTTCAGCCTGACACATAACGGGCGCACGATCGACCACTGGAACGTGTGCGAGATGGCCAAGAGAAGCAGCCAGATCCTGGGCAGCGACTTTGCCGAGGCGCGCCTGGCCATCGACGAAGCCGCCGGCCCCTTGCGCCTGCACGGCTATGCCGGCTTGCCGACGGCGTCGAAGGCGCGCGCCGACGGCCAGTTTTTCTATGTGAACGGGCGTTATGTGCGCGACAAGCTGCTGGTGCACGCGGTGCGCGCGGCTTACCAGGACGTGCTGCACGGCGACCGTTTCCCGTCCTATGTGCTGGCGCTCGACCTCGATCCGGCGCTGGTCGACGTCAACGTCCACCCCTCGAAGATCGAAGTGCGCTTCCGCGACAGCCGCGCGGTGCACCAGTTCGTGTTCCACGCGGTGCAGCGCGCACTGGCCGCCACTTCGGCCACGGCGCACGGCAGCGTGCCGGCGCCGATTACCGCCGCCGGAATCACGACATCGGGCGGTTCCGACTGGCGCCGGCCGCACGAGCAGACTGGATTCGGCACGCAGCTCAATGAGTCCCCCTCACAGACTTTCTCGCCCTCGCCCTTCGCGCCGGGGAGCCGCTGGGACGCGCCTGAACAGGCAGGTGTCGCGCAGAGCACGGCGAACTACGGCGCGCTGTTTGCCGATGGCGCGGCGCGGCCGGCGGCATCGACCGCAGTCATGCCCATGCCCGCGCCCTCGAGCGGTCCCAGCAACGACGACTTCCCGCTCGGCTTCGCGCTGGCCCAACTGCACGGCATCTACATCCTGGCGCAGAACACCCGCGGCCTGGTACTGGTCGACATGCACGCCGCGCACGAGCGCATCCTGTACGAGCAGCTGAAAAACGCGCTCGACGCCCGGGTCGATGGCCAGGACATGCAGGTGCAGTCGCTGCTGATCCCGGTGACCTTCTTTGCGGACGCGATCGAAGTGGCCACCGCGAACGACCACCAGGACACGTTGACAGCGCTCGGCTTCGACATCGCGGCCCTGTCGCCGACGACGCTCGCCGTGCGCGCGGTGCCGACGCTGCTGAAAAACGCCGACGCCCAGACCCTGGCGCGCGACGTGCTGCGCGACGTGCGCGAGTTCGGCGGCTCGCGCGTGCTGATCGAACGGCGCAACGAATTGCTCGGCACCCTCGCCTGCCACACGGCCGTGCGCGCGAACCGCATCCTGAGCAATCCCGAAATGAACGCGCTGCTGCGCCAGATGGAGAGCACCGAGCGCGCCGACCAGTGCAACCACGGGCGCCCGACCTGGGTCCAGCTCGACATCTCGGCGCTCGACAAACTCTTCCTGCGCGGCCAGTAAATGACAAACGAAGCAAACAACGCCAAGCCTAGGGCGGTGGCGATCATGGGCCCGACCGCGTCGGGCAAGACGGCCGCCGCCCTGGCGATTGCACGCGCGATCCCAAGCGAGATCATCTCGGTCGACTCCGCGCTTGTGTATCGCGAAATGGACATCGGCACCGCGAAGCCGACGCTTGATGAACTGGCGAGCGCGCCGCACCACCTGATCGACATCATCGATCCGCTGGACGCCTATTCGGTCATGCAGTTCCGCAATGACACCCTGCGCCTGGTGGCCGAGATCAGCGCACGCGGCAAGCTGCCGCTGCTGGTCGGCGGCACGATGATGTACTTCAAGGGGCTGACCGACGGCCTGGATGACCTGCCCACTGCCGACGCAGGCGTGCGCGCCGCGCTCGACGCACAAGCCGCGCGCATCGGCTGGCCCGGCATGCATGCGAAACTCCAGGCGCTCGATCCCGTCACCGCCGCGCGCCTGGCGCCTGCCGACGCCCAGCGCATCAACCGCGCTCTCGAGATCATCGAATTGACCGGCAAACCGATGTCGGCACTGCTGGCGCTGCGCGCCAAGCCCGAGCTGCCCTTCGAGCTCGTCTCGTTCGCCCTCGAACCTGGCGACCGGAGTGTGCTGCACAAACGGATCGCGCTGCGTTTCGATGCGATGCTGGGCGACTCCGACGACGAAGGGATCGTCGCCGAAGTGGCGCGCCTGCGCGCACGGGGCGACTTATCGCCAAATTTGCCGTCGATGCGCTGCGTCGGCTACCGCCAGAGCTGGGAGTATTTGGATGGCAAAATCGACCGCGCGGCGCTGCGCGAAACGGGCATCATCGCCACGCGCCAGCTCGCCAAACGCCAGATCACCTGGCTGCGCGCGATGCCGGACCGGATCGTCATCGACTGCCTCGGGCGTGATCCGGCGGGCCAGATGCTGGCGCACTTGAACGGCTTGCCAAGTTAGCAGCGCCGCGACAAACCGCGGTTGCTCGACGTACACAGCCTTGACACAACGCGCTGCGCCTTGGATAATAGCGTTCTCTTTTGGTGATATAGCTCAGTTGGTTAGAGCACAGCACTCATAATGCTGGGGTCGGTGGTTCAAGTCCACCTATCACCACCACAGAATTTCAGGCAAATGGCCTGGCTCATGCGAGTCGGGCCATTTTGCTGTATAGGGTTTCGGTGATATAGCTCAGTTGGTTAGAGCACAGCACTCATAATGCTGGGGTCGGTGGTTCAAGTCCACCTATCACCACCAGGATGGTTCAACGATCAAAAAAGCCACCGCTTCGCGAGAACCGGTGGCTTTTTTTCTATCCGACGTCGCTATCTTCATCGAGCGCGAATTCGCCGCGCTTGAATGCCTCCATCACCGACTGCGCCTGCTGCACGAACGAGGCCGGCACCAGGATGCGCACCCCGCCCAATGCCGGCGCCAACAGCAAATCGGCCTGCATCAAATGGGCGTCGGCCAGTACCGCCGGTATGCCGGACGCTTCCAGGCAGCCCTGCATCAGCGTCGCTTCCATGGGAATCAGGTAGCGCGCCACGATGAACAGATCGCGCCCCGGAATCGCTTCGATATCGGGATGGGCTGCAAGCCATGCGTTCAGTGCCTGTTCCATGATGCTTCCTCTTGGACGGATGAGCCGATAGTACGCTTTGCCCTTCGAATTCGACGCCCGCCTGAACGCGTCAACGCAATATGCCCGGCAGGGACGACAGCAGGTACAGGATCACGCCGATCAGCCCGCCAACAATCGTTCCATTTATGCGAATAAATTGTAAATCCTTGCCGATATTCAGTTCGATTTGTTCTGACATTTCGGCGCTGTCCCAGTGTTTCACCGTGTCGGCGATATGCCGGGTCAGGTAGACGGCGAACTCGGGCGCCGCGGCGCGCGCAGCCAGTTCCAGGTTGTCGTTCAGCGACTGACGCAGTTGCGGGTCCTCGGCCAGGGTTTTGCCGAGCCAGGCGCCGGTTGCCGCCAGACGCCGGCGCAGGGTCGAGTCTTCGCTGTCCAGGTCCTTTTTGAGCCAGGCCTTCAAATCGCCCCACAGCGATTTCAGGTAATTGTTGAGCGTGTCGTCGTGCAGCAGATAAGTTTTGATTTCTTCGCTTTTTTGCGAAAACTGCGGATCGTTTTTCAGCCGCTCGATGAATTCGGCGGTAAACACGTCGAAGCGCGCGCGCAGCGGATGCGCGGGGTCGGCCGCGACCTTGTTCAGGATGCCGGACGCGAGACGCACCGCGATATCGGCGCCCTTGCGGCCGATGAGTTCCGAAGGCAGCATCTTTTCGATGAAGGCATATTCTTCCCTCAGCCAGTCGACGATGCCTTGCGAGATATAGGATTGCGTGTCGCCGTTATCCAGCAATTGCGCCAACTGGTGAATGCCTTCATTGAGCAGTTCCTGGTGCCGCCCACCCTTGGTCAGACTTTCCAGGATGGTGCCGGCCGATTTCGACAGGTCGACGCTGCCGACCATCGTGTGCACGGCTTTTCGCAGAAAATTCTGGATCGCCGATTCGTCGGTGAAGTCGAGTATCCAGCTCGCTACCTTCACCAGGTAGCCGCCCATCTGATCGGTATTCGCGGGTTTCACCAGCCAGTCGGCGACTTTCTGCGCCGGGTCGTGTTTCTGGATCAGCTTGAGAATCGATTCGGTATCGAGGAATTTCTCGCGCACGAACAGCGCCAGGTTGTCCGCAATCTTGGCCTTGTTGTTCGGGATGATATTCGTGTGGCGCGAGACGATTGGAATCGGCACCCGCTTGAACAGCGCGACCACGGCGAACCAGTCGGCCAGGGCGCCGACCATCGCCGCTTCGGCAAAGGCTTTTAACAGGCCCGTCCACCAGGACGGAGGCAGGAAGAAACTCAGGACGAACAGCAGCGCCGCGCCGATGAAAAACCCCAGCGCGAGCCGTTTCGAGTTGTCGAGTTCAAGTTGCTTGGTCATGGCGCTCACGGTAGCTCATCGTTACCGTGAGCATCCTATATGACCCCGGTAGATTTCAGCGATTCGATTGCCTCGATCGACCAACCCCAGTCCGCGAGGATGTCGGCGCTGTGCTGCCCCGGCGTGGCTGCGGCCTGCCCTGCTTCCGATTCGGTGCGGCTGAAACGCGGCGCCGGCGCCGGCTGGGTCACGCCGTCGATCTCGATAAACGCGCCGCGTGCCTGGTTGTGCGGGTGCAGCGGCGCTTCCGCCATGTCGAGCACGGGTGCGACGCAGGCGTCGGTTCCCTCCAACAGCGCGCACCATTCGTCACGGGTTTTGGTGGCGAACAGCGCCGCGAATTTCGCTTTCAGCTCGGGCCAGCGCTTCTGGCTCCACTGTTTCTGGAACGCGGGGTCGACGGCGCCGGAAAGCGCCAGCAACTGGGCGTAGAACTGCGGCTCGATCGCACCCACCGACAGGAATTTGCCATCAAGGCAGGCATAGGTGTCGTAGAACGGCGCGCCGCCATCGAGCATGTTCGCTTCGCGTTTGTCGTTCCACGAACCGAAGGCGCGCAGGCCGTACATCATCGCGCCCAGCAGTGCCGAACCGTCGGTCATGGCGGCGTCGACCACCTGGCCTTTGCCCGATGTGCGCGCTTCCAGCGCGGCGCAGACGACGCCGAAGGCCAGCATCATGGCGCCGCCGCCGAAGTCGCCGACCAGGTTCAGGGGCGGGCTTGGGGGCGAATCGTCGCGGCCCATCGCATGCAGCATGCCGGACAGGGCAATGTAGTTCAGGTCGTGGCCGGCGCTCTGGGCCAGCGGGCCGTGCTGGCCCCAGCCGGTGATGCGCCCGAAGACCAGCCTGGGATTGCGTGCGTGGCAGGCGTCGGGGCCGAGGCCGAGGCGCTCCATCACGCCGGGGCGAAAGCCCTCGATGATGATGTCGGCTTGCGCCACCAAGGCCAGCACGACCTCGCGTGCGTCGGGATGTTTCAGGTCGAGCGCGAGCGAGCGGCGGCCGCGCGCCATGACGTCGAATTTCGTGCCCAGCATCGGGAACGGGTTGTCGGCGCCGGGCTTGGTCTTGCGGTCGATGCGGATGACCTCGGCGCCCATGTCGGCCAGCATCATGGCGGCAAAGGGGCAAGGACCGAGGCCGACCATTTCGATGATTTTGATTCCGGTGAGGGGTCCGGGCATGAAGCTATCCTTTACAACGATCTGGCGATGATTTCTTTCATGATCTCGTTGGCGCCGCCGTAGATGCGCTGGACCCTGGCGTCGACGTACATCTGGGCGATCGGGTATTCGAGCATGTAGCCGTAGCCCCCAAAAAGCTGCACGCACTGGTCGACGACCTTGCACTGCAAATCCGAGATCCAGTACTTCGCCATCGAGGCGCGCACCGTGTCCATGCGCCCCGCCAGCATGTCTTCGATGCAGCGGTCGATGAAGATGCGCGCGACCGTCGCTTCGGTCTTGATTTCAGCCAGCACGAAGCGCGTGTTCTGCATCTCGATCAGGGCCTGGCCGAAGGCGCGGCGCTCCTTCGTGTGTTCGACGGTGAGCCTTAAGGCGCGCTCGATCGCCGCCACGCCGGCCACGCCGATGATGGTGCGTTCATAGGGCAGCTCGGTCATCAGCTGCATGAAGCCCCTGCCCTCGCCGCCGCCGAGAATACCGTCGAAGGCCACGTGGGCGTCGTCGAAAAACAGCTCGCAGGTGTCTTGCCCCTTCTGACCGACTTTCTCGAGGATGCGCCCGACCCGATAGCCCGGGTTGTCGCGGGTTTCGACCAACATCAGCGAGATGCCTTTCGCGCCGCCCGCCGGGTCGGTTTTCGCCACCACCAGCACCAGGTCGGCCAGGTAGCCGTTCGAAATAAAGGTTTTCGAGCCGTTGACGCGGTAGCCGTCATCGCCCTTCACGGCGGTGGTGCGGATACCTTTCAGGTCGGAGCCGGCACCCGGTTCCGACATCGCAATCGCCGCGATCATCTCGCCGCTGGCCAGTTTGGGCAGGTAGCGCTGTTTCTGTTCTTCGCTGCCTTGGTTGAGCAGGTAGTGGGCGACGATCGCATGCACGTGCAAACCGAAGGCCATGTCGCCGGCGTAGCCGAGTTCCTCGAAGACGATGGCCATGTGGGCGAAATCGCCGCCCGAACCGCCGTATTCTTCGGGGATGTCGGCCGCCAGCAGGCCCATCTCGCCGGCTTTGGTCCACAGTTCGCGGTCGACGTGCTGCTGGTGACGCCAGCGTTCGCCGTGCAGGGCGACTTCGCTGGCGACGAAACGGCGCACGGCGTCACGGAAGCTTTCCAGTTCCGGATTCATCCAGGAGGGTGTCATGTCCATCCTGTCTCCTTACGCCGCACGATACATGGTGACCACGCAGGCGCCGCCCAGGCCCAGGTTGTGCTGCAGGGCCGTCCGCGCACCCTCGACCTGGCGCGCGCCGGCGCTGCCGCGCAGCTGGTGGGTCAGTTCAAAACATTGTGCCAGGCCCGTGGCACCCAGCGGGTGGCCTTTGGAGAGCAAGCCGCCCGACGGATTCGTGACGACCTTGCCGCCGTAGGTATTGTCGCCATCGCGGATGAATTTGTCCGCGCCGCCTTCCGGGCACAGGCCGAGCGCCTCGTAAGTAATCAGCTCGTTGTGCGCGAAGCAGTCGTGCAGCTCGATCACGTCCAGCTCGTCCGGGCCAATGCCGGATTGCTGATACACCTTGTCCGCGGCCTCGCGACTCATCTCGTAGCCGACCAGGCGCATCATGTCGTTCGCCTCGAACGTGCTGGCGCGGTCGGTCGTCATCGCTTGCGCGGCGATGAACACGTCGGCGCGCAGGCCGTGCTTTTTGGCGAATGCTTCCGAGACCAGCACCGCGGCAGCGGCGCCGCAGGTCGGCGGGCAAGCCATCAGGCGCGTCATCACGCCGGGCCAGATCATCGGTGCGTCGAGCACGTCCTGGGCCGTGACTTCCTTCCTGAACAGCGCCAGCGGATTGTTCACCGCGTGGCGGCTGGCCTTGGCGCGGATTTGCGCAAATGCTTCCAGGGGCGTGCCGTGCTTTTCCATGTGCGCCAGACCCGCGCCGCCGAAATAGCGCAGCGCCAGCGGGATCTCGGGTTTGCCGACCAGGCGGTCGGTGACGGCATCGAAGTCGTCGAACGGTGCCGGGCGGTCGGTAAAGACGGAACCGAGCGCGCCTGGGCTCATCTGCTCGAAGCCGAGCACCAGCACGCACTCGGCCGCGCCGCTGGCGATCGCCTGGCGCGCCAGGAACAGGGCCGTCGAGCCGGTCGAGCAGTTGTTGTTGACGTTGACGATCGGGATGCCGGTCATGCCGACGCCATACAGCGCCTTCTGGCCGCAGGTCGAGTCGCCGTACACGTAGCCGACATAGGCCTGTTCGATGTCGCCGTAGTCGACACCGGCGTCCTGCAGCGCGGCGCGGGTGGCCTCGCCGGCCATCAGGTGGTAGGGCGCGCTGGCGCCCGGCTTGGCGAACGGGATCATGCCGACGCCCGTGACGAATACCTTGTTCATGCTGTCTCCTGTTTGTGCGTTTGTGGCCCTCAGTATCTGCTGGCGGCCTTTATCGAATCGATTATAGCCAGCCAATGGCGGTGCGAGCCAGGCAGAGAGCCGAGGTAGTCCTCTATTTTCCGGGGGTGTCGTCTACGTCACTTATACTGGTGTGATTCCACCTTGATAAGGAACGGTCCTGCATGCATCACGAATTTACCCTGATCACCACCATCGCCGCCGCCCTCGGGTTCGGCCTGATCTTCGGCATGCTTGCCGTGCGCCTGAAACTGCCGGCGCTGGTCGGCTACCTGGCTGCCGGCATCGTCATCGGCCCTGCCACACCGGGGTTCGTGGCCGACGTCGGGCTGGCTTCGCAACTGGCCGAGATCGGGGTAATGCTGCTGATGTTCGGGGTGGGACTGCACTTCTCGCTGCGTGACTTGCTCGATGTGCGGAGAATCGCCCTGCCCGGCGCCATCCTGCAGATCGCGGTCGCCACCGCGATGGGTATCGGCATGGCGCACTTGTGGGGATGGAGCCTGGGTGCGGGCCTGGTGTTCGGGCTGGCGCTGTCGGTGGCCAGCACGGTGGTGCTGCTGCGCGCCCTCGAAAGCCTCGGGATCCTCGACTCGATGAACGGCCGCATCGCGGTCGGCTGGCTGGTGGTGGAAGACCTGGTGACGGTGCTGGTGCTGGTGCTGCTGCCGGCACTCGCCGGCCCCCTCGGCGGTAAAGGGGCCGGCGGCGACACCTCGCTGTGGCTGGCGATTGGCAAGACACTGCTGCAGGTCGGCGCCTTCATCGCCTTCATGCTCATTGTCGGGCGCAAGCTCTTTCCCTGGTTCTTGTGGAAGGTCGCGAAAACGGCCTCGCGCGAACTGTTTACGCTGGCCGTCATCGCTGCCGCGGTCGGCATCGCCTATGGTTCGTCCGAGCTGTTCGGCGTGTCGTTCGCGCTGGGCGCCTTCTTCGCCGGCATGGTGCTGCGCGAGTCGGACCTCTCCCACCGCGCCGCCGAAGAGTCGCTGCCGCTGCGCGACGCGTTCTCGGTGCTGTTCTTCGTCTCGGTCGGCATGCTGTTCGATCCGATGGTGCTGGTCGAGAGCCCCTTGAAGGTGCTGGCGGTGGTGGCCGTCATCATCTTCGGCAAGTCGATCGCGGCCATGGCGCTGGTGCTCGCCTTGCGCTATCCGCTGAACACGGCCATTACGGTCTCGGCCAGCCTGGCGCAGATCGGCGAGTTCTCGTTCATCCTGGCCGCACTCGGCATTTCGCTGGAGCTGATGCCGAAGGAAGGGCAAAGCCTGATCCTGGCCGGCGCCATCATCTCGATCGCGGTGAACCCACTGCTGTTCAAGGCGATCGAGCCGCTGCAGCGCTGGCTGCGGGCGAATTCGGATGCCGTGCGCAAGCTCGAATCCTCGCCCGATCCGCTGGCCGAACTGCCGATGACGGTGCCGCACGAGCGCCTCACCGGCCAGGTCGTGCTGGTCGGTTACGGCCGCGTCGGACGCCGCATCGCCGACGAACTGACGGCGCAAGGCGTGCACTTCGTCGTCGCCGAACAGAACCGCGAGCTGGTCGAGATGCTGCGCCGCCAGGACCAGCCGGCGGTGGTGGGCAATGCCGCGGAACCTGCGGTGCTGATCCAGGCCCACATTGCGCGCGCGGCGGTGCTGGTGATCGCCACACCCGACACCTTCCATGTACGCACGATGGTCGAAACGGCGAAAATGCTCAATCCGGCCATTCGCTGCGTGGTGCGTACGCATAACGAGGAGGAAGCGGAGCTGTTGCGCAAGGAGACGGGCGGCAAGGTCTTCCTCGGCGAGCAGGAGCTGGCCGGGAGCATGATGCGCTATGTGATGGAGACGCTAGAAAAGAAGGAACACGCGCACTGAGGGGTCCTTGCAAAAAAATGCCCGTCGCGGATGACTCCGGGACGGGCATTTTTATTCCAGGTGCACACTCAGGCGGCGACCATCTCTCCGGTTTCGGAGCACAGCTTCAGGCTCGCATGGCGCGGCGCGAAGTGCAGCAGTTCCTTGCGTTCTTCCAGCAGCGCGAAGACGGCGTCTTTCGACAGCACGTACTGCTCGAGCAGCGTGTCCTTCAGCGATTCGATCAGCGCGCGGTAGTCGCGCATCGCGCCCAAGGTGTAGCTGTAGAGTTCATCCGCCTTCTGTTCCATCTGGCGCAGCGTGTGCTCGCCGCTGGCGTCGTTCTTCAGCTGGCTGTAGTCGATCTTCGAACGCGAATACATCGACAGGCGGTTGACCATCAGGTTGAGCATCTTGGTGACTTTTTCGATGTCGTTTTGGGCACCGACCGAGATGCCGCGGGCGCCGTAGAACAGTTCTTCGGCCGCCATGCCGCCATACAGGCCGACCACGTCGCGCTCGAGTTCTTCCAGCGTGCGCAGCGACATGTCGTCACCCGATTGCAGCACATAGCCGAGCGCGCCGATCTTGGAGACCGCTTCGGTGCTGATTTTCAGCAGGTGCGACTTTTCCTTGACTTCGGCCAGGGACAAACCGGCGCGCAGGTGCGGGTCGATCTGCATGAAGAAGTGGCCCAGTTCATGCAGGGCGATGCGCTCGCGCTGCTTGTGCTTCTCAAGCGTCGTGGCGCGGTCGGTCAAGCCGATCGTGGCGCGCTCGTAGGCACGGAACAGCAGGTCGGTGTTGATGATCGTCTTTTCCTGGATCGAGAGCATCGACGCGCGTTCGACCACGGTTTCCAGCAGTGCCGGGCTCAGGTTCTGGGTGATGTCGGCGACCTGGTCCAGGTCAAGGTCCTCGTAGTCGACCAGGCCTTCTTTTTTACGCGACAGGAAGCTGCGCAGCAGTTCGCGCCGCTCGCCCTTGTTCGGCAGGCGGAAGTTGATCTTCACCGAGAAGCGGCGCAGCATCGCTTCGTCCATGTCGGTCGAGGCATCGTCGAAGTTCGAGGCGACGACCCAGATCACGCCTTGGCCCTTGTCGCTCTTCACGCCATCCAGCAGGCCCAGCAGGGTGTTGGCGGTGTCGTCTTCCCACTTCTTCTCGCTGCGGCCGCGCGGCATGAACAGGCTTTGCGCTTCATCCAGGAAGATGATGCATTTACCTTTGGTGCAGGCCTTGCGGTACAGGGCGTTCAGGGCCTTCGAGCCGCCGCCGACGTAACCCGACTCCAGCGCCGAACCGGAGGCCTGGATGAGCGGCATGTCAAGCCGCTTGGCCAGGTAACCGACCAGCTTGGTCTTGCCGGTGCCGGCAGGCCCGGTCAGCATCACATTGAACGGCTTGTCGATGTTGTGCGACTGGTATTCCTCGCGATTGCGGATCATGTCTTCCAGGTGCAG
Source organism: Massilia sp. CMS3.1 (assembly GCF_051262535.1). Taxonomy (NCBI): domain Bacteria; kingdom Pseudomonadati; phylum Pseudomonadota; class Betaproteobacteria; order Burkholderiales; family Oxalobacteraceae; genus Massilia; species Massilia sp. CMS3.1. Next base: position 168,389 of record NZ_JBIMES010000002.1, read on the forward strand.
CACTTCCTGCTTGATGTCTTCCATGCCGATCAGGTCATCCATGCTGCCCTTGAGCTTGTCCGGCATGATCATGTTCGCGCTTGAACCGGTGCCCGGGATACCGAACTTCAGGCAGTAGATGATCAACAGCAGCAAGACGATCTCGAACGCGTGGCGCTGGAGGAAGTCGGCTGCATCGGCACCAACCGAACCGCCCTCGTCGAGCACGGCCTTGTGCGACGCGAGGAACTCGTCCTTGGCGATCGAATACGGAATCGCATTCTTGAGCAGCACTTCACGCTCCAGGGAGAGGTGCGAAGTGCTCGGCACCTTGACCACGTGCAGTTCGGGCGCGTTCTTGAATTTGAAGACGTAGCGCGGCGATTCCGACAGCGGCTTGGCCACCATCAGGTAGTCGAGCTTGTCCTTCTGGCCCGCCAGGCGCGTGATCTCGGAAATGTCTTGCGAATGAACGACCGGGCTCGGGTCTTGTGGCGCATCGGCCGAATAGATGGCGATGCCGGTGACGGCGCCCAGCAAGACGGCGGCGGCAATGCGCACATAAACGTTCTTGAAAGCAATCTGAAGTCGGGCAAAATTGGGCATGATCGGGACTCTACAAATGGATGGCGCGTGTGCGACAGTGCAAACAGCGGGTGCCGTTCCGGATAGTGCTATGGCAAGGGCTGCGGCCCTTGGAGGCCGTGGCAATGCCAAACATATGAGTTCGACATCATTTTGATGCTCTGAGGCAATAGGGGTAGGGAGACTATACCCGTAAAGAAAACGCAGATGTATACGCCACGCTTAAAATTTCTTGATCGAGCTCATAGGTAGAAAACCTGACAACGCAATTCGTTGCAGACTTGGCAAAAAACGCAGGTGCAAGCTTGGCGAACATGAAAAACAGTTAATACTGTTCCAATAGTTAACGCCGAAATGCTTGGTGTCTTGACATGGCGGGATGTACTCGCTGTTGCATTTCTTTCACATGGCGCAGCCGGCTGCGGCGCGCGGCGCAGGTGCAGTCCGGAACCGGCGCAGATTCGCTTTCCCGGGAAGCGCTCACGCTCCCGTCAGGCATGTCCGAATTGCCGGACGGGACAGCAGCGAAGAGTTAAGTAGCCGCCTCATTCGATCGCGCCGGGCCGTGTCAGGCGCCCGGCGGTACCAATGCGGGCTCATTGCACAACGCGTAAAGCTTGCACAGGGTGTTCCAGTTGCGCGAGGTCGTGTTGTCGCCCAACTGCTTGCCAAGCGCACCCGCTGCCGCACTGGCGAGTACTCCCTCCGGGCACCAGACGTAGGCCGCGCGCTGGCCCACAGCCAGGGCTTCACTGCCCCAGGCTTGATCGCAGAGCGGCGCGACGGCGGCGCGCATGGCGGCGTCGCCCAGGATGAATACGAGCAGCCGCGCATGGTCGGTGGCCTGCGGCAGCAGGGTGTTCTCGGCCAGTACAGTGGCCAGCTCCGCGCCGCTGAGCACCATGACGCGCGCCGCCACACCCAGTTTGAGTACCAACTGCTCTTCGATCGCGGCGGCGGCAGCGCCGGGGTCGCCCCCATCGGCTGCGAACACGAGATTACCGCTGTTGAGGACGCTGCGCACGTCGCGGTAGCCGAGGTCGCCGATGAGCTTGCGCAAGTCGGCCATGGCCACGCGCTTGGCGCGGCCGACGTTGATCCCGCGGATCAGGGCAATGTAGCGTTGACTTGTCATGTGGCCATGTTACCGCCCTGCCAAACAGGGCGGCAACCGTTTATTTGAGCAGGCCTTCGGTGCGCAGCGCCTGCTGCACGGCCGGGCGCGCGGCGATGCGGGCGCGGTATTCGCCCAGCACCGGCCAGTTCGCCAGGCTCAGTTCTACTAAATCGGCCCAGCCGAGCACTGTGAACAGGTAGGCATCGGCGACGCTGAAACGGGTTTCCAGGTAGTCGCGGTTCTCCAATTGCAAGGCAACATACTCCAGGCGCAGGGCCAGCATCTTGCGCGCATGGGCTTTCATGTCGTCGGTCGCCGCCGGGTTGAACAGGGGGCTGAAGTTCTTGTGCACTTCCGACGAGATGTAGCTCAGCCAGGCAATCACTTTATAACGTGTTCTGTCACCACAGGTGGCAGCAGTCCCGTGGCTGGCGCCAGGTCGGCCAGGTACTGGACGATGGCCGCACCTTCGGTCAGCAGGCTACCTTCATCAAACGTCAGGGCCGGCACATAGCCTTTCGGATTGATGGTGCGGAAATCACCGCCCGCCGTCCGCTTTTCACGCAAGTCGACGCGCTCGGCTGAAGTCCAGGCCTGCCTCGATCAGGACGATGTGCGGAGAGAGGGAGCAGGCCCCGGGGCTGAAATACAGTTTCATGGGTGTCTTTGATCCAGGTATAAGAGAGGCGCCAGGGGCATGCCCAAGAGACATGTCTAGCCGAACGAGGCGAGAATACAATAGTTGGGGTGCGATTGCCGGCCAAGCAGGTACTACAGGCCGCGCTCTGCGGAAGGCGGCGCTGGATACGCAGCAGAATGGAAGCGGCGACGTCCTGGCATACGGGCCGGTCGCATGGCAGGCCGACGAAGCGGCAACAGGTTCAGGAACGAGACGCGGAAACGACAACGCATCCGGCAGGTCAAGGCCAGCGGGACGCGAAAAAAAGGCAGCGCACGGCGTCGCTCAGGACGCCGGGCTGCTGCCTGGCTTTACCGAAGGCACGGCAGTGGAAGCTGCCATGCGGTCGGTATTAGTGCGCATAGTTGCCGGACGACGAGGGCGTTGCCTCGTTGTTCTGCGTTTGCTGTTGCTGCTGGGCGGCTGCGGCTGCTTTCTCTTCTGGCTTCGGACGGCCCTGGGCGTCGGACAGACGGTATTTGGTACGGCGATCGCCCATCAGGTCGCGCAGGTCACGGATGCTCATGCCGGTGACTTCGTGCATACGGATCAGGAGCGAGGCGCCGACCGGCAGACGGTGGTGACGAATCTTGCTGATGACTGGTGGAGCCACCTCGAGCATGCGCGACAGGGCCGCGTCATTCTTCAGCTGCATCTTGCCCAGCAAAATATCGAGCAGGTGGTTGGGGTTATAGCTTTCCTGCGATGACAAAGCATGGTGTGCCATGATGTTTTACCTCTTAAAGTGAAAGAAATAGTTCCGTTACGAACTTTGTTAATGACGGTGCTTATGTCAACATAAGTCCCCGGACACGCTCCTGGGCCATTAAACAGAACGAATCTGAGTCCTAGCTTAAAAACAATGCCGGCATTCATGCGTCCTGCTTAACACTCCCCGAACGCACTTGTCTTTCAAACAAATTATCAGACTCCTGCGAACCCTTCGTGTTCATCCTGAGCACATGACTCATTGTTGGAAGTCAAGCTATCGTGTGGAAAGCTTGTCACATAGTCATTTCAACACATGGAGACAATTTGTGGCGCACGCAAGAGATTTTTTTTAGTAATTTGTGTAAAAGAATTGGGGCCGAAGGTCTTGATTTACAACAGGAAAGAGATTGAGCAAACGCTGACTCTGCCTTACTCGCAGCCATTTAATTCCTGAGCGCAATTTAACAATCTGATTAGAATGACAATCGTTTCGAACCGGGCAACAATTGATTCCTGACTGCATTGACTATCGCTCCGCTGTACGCCGTTTTTGGTGATCCGCGGCGAATTACGGTAAACTGGCTTGTCGCATTGGCACAGCTCCTGCCCCCCCTTTCTTCCCAAGTCCCCATGCAGAAAAAAGTATTTATCAAGACTTTTGGATGCCAGATGAACGAGTACGACTCGGACAAGATGGCAGATGTCCTCGGCGCCTCCGACGGGCTCGTGCGTACTGACACGCCCGACGATGCCGACGTCATCCTCTTTAATACTTGTTCCGTACGGGAGAAGGCACAGGAAAAAGTATTTTCCGACCTCGGCCGCCTGCGCGCCTTGAAACGCGAGCGTCCCGACCTCATCATTGGTGTAGGCGGATGCGTCGCCTCGCAAGAAGGCGCAGCGATCGTCAAGCGCGCGCCGCATGTGGACATGGTATTCGGGCCGCAAACCCTGCACCGTTTGCCGCAGATGATCCGCGAACGCCGCCGCAGTGGCACGGCCCAGGTCGACATCAGCTTTCCGGAAATCGAGAAGTTCGACCATTTACCGCCAGCCAAGATCGACGGCCCGGTTGCCTACGTCTCGATCATGGAAGGCTGCAGCAAGTATTGCAGTTACTGCGTCGTGCCCTATACCCGGGGCGAGGAAGTGTCGCGCCGCTTCGAAGACGTGCTGACGGAAGTCGCCGGCCTGGCTGCCCAGGGCGTGAAAGAAATCACGCTGCTGGGCCAGAACGTGAACGCTTTCCGTGGCCCGATGGAGGGTGGCGAGATTGCCGACTTCGCCCTGCTGCTCGAATACATTGCCGAAATTCCGGGCATTGAGCGCCTGCGTTTCGTCACCAGCCACCCGAAGGAATTCACCCAGCGCCTGATCGACGCCTACGCCAAGATCCCACAGTTGGTGAACCACTTGTATTTGCCGGTGCAGCACGGTTCCGACAGGATCCTCGGCGCCATGAAGCGCGGCTATACGGGGGTGGAGTACAAATCGATCATCCGCCGCATTCGTGCAGTGCGGCCCGACATTGCGCTCTCGTCGGACTTCATCGTGGGCTTCCCCGGTGAAACCGAGGGCGATTTCGAGGCCATGATGAAGCTGGTGCAGGACGTCGGCTTCGATAACAGTTTCAGTTTTATTTTCAGCAAGCGCCCCGGTACGCCGGCCGCGAACCTGGAAGACGATACCCCGCACGAGGTCAAGCTGGCGCGCCTGCAACGCCTGCAAGCCCTGATCGATGCCAACACGCGCAAGTTCAGCGCGGCAATGGTCGGCTCGGTCCAGCGTGTGCTCGTCGAGGGACCGTCGAAGAAAGATCCATCCGAATTGCAAGGCCGCACCGAAAACAACCGGGTGGTCATTTTCGCACCGGGCGCCCCGGGTAATACGCTGATCGGCCAACTGGTCGATGTGCGCGTCACCGAAAGCCTGGATTATTCTCTGCGCGGCGAACTCGTCGCCAATCTCGATATGATTGCCATAGCCAGTTGAAAACACAACAATCCCAGCCGTCCTATTTCATTCCCGAACCGCTCGATAACACGCGGCTTGCCCACCTGTGCGGTCCGCTCGACGAAAACCTGCGCCAGATCGGCGCGGCGCTCGATGTCACCATCTTCCGCCGCGGCGAGAAATTCATCGTTACCGGCGCCAACGCCGAACGCGCGGTCGAACTGCTCGAGCGCTTCTATGCCGTGGCCAACAAGATCGTGCCGATCGAAGAAGTGCAGCTGGCACTGGTCGAGCAGCGCGCCGGCCTGAAGCCGACCATCCCGGGCGCCGAGCCGAAGGTCGAGGCTGCGCTTGATGAGGCCGCTGCAGATACCGACGAATCCGAACTCGTCAGCCCGATGCTCAAGACGCGCCGCAGCGACCTGCGCGGGCGCACGCCGCATCAGATCCAGTACCTGAAAGCGGTCCTCGAACACGACATCAGCTTCGGCGTCGGCCCGGCCGGTACCGGCAAGACCTATCTTGCCGTTGCCTGCGCGGTCGATGCGCTCGAACGCGATGCGGTGAAACGCATCATCCTGACCCGTCCGGCCGTCGAAGCGGGCGAGCGCCTCGGCTTCTTGCCAGGCGACATGAGCCAGAAGGTCGATCCCTACCTGCGTCCGCTGTACGACGCGCTGTACGACTTGCTCGGCTTTGACCGTACGCAAAAACTGTTCGAAAAGCAGGTGATCGAGATCGCCCCGCTGGCCTACATGCGCGGCCGCACGCTGAACCACGCCTTCGTCATTCTCGACGAAGCGCAGAACACGACCGTCGAGCAGATGAAGATGTTCCTGACACGTATCGGTTTCGGCAGCAAGGCCGTGGTGACGGGCGACGTTACCCAGGTCGACCTGCACAAGACCCAGCGCAGCGGCCTGATCGACGCGGTACATGTGCTGAAAGACGTGCGCGGCATCGCTTTTACCCAATTCTCGAGCGCCGACGTGGTGCGCCACCCGCTGGTGGGCCGCATTGTCGATGCGTATGAAAAGTCAAATGCCGTCCAGGAAATGGGCGCACTGCCAAAACCAACCCCAGTTCGCAATGCTAGAAAAAAAATATCCGCTTGACCTGGACGTCCAGTATCCGGACGCCCGCCTCGAATCGACCCTCACCCCGGAGCTGGTCGAGCGCTGGGTGCGCGCTACCCTGCTCGGGCCGGCCGAGCTGACGATCCGCTTCGTCGACAGCACCGAGGGGCAAACCCTGAACCGCGACTACCGCGGCAAGGACTATGCGACCAACGTGCTGACCTTTGCCTACAACGAAGGCGAAGAGCTGGGCGAGGACGAGCCGACCCAGGCCGACATCATCCTGTGCACGGACGTGCTGCAGCGCGAAGCGATTGAACAAAAGAAGACGGTCGAGGAACATGCGGCGCACCTGGTGGTGCACGGCGTCTTGCATGCGCAAGGGTACGACCACGAGCATGACGAGGAAGCCGAGGAGATGGAACAGTTCGAGCGCGACATCATGGAAGTGCTCGGTTATCCGGACCCGTACGCAGAATAAACGCAAGAGCAGCTTTAAAAAACCGGCGCGGGCGACAAGACCCGCGCCGGTTTTTTTACGCCCCCTTCAACTGCTCGCCGATCGGCAGCTTGCGAATCCGCTTGCCCGTCGCAGCGAACACGGCATTCGTCAGCGCCGGCGCAATGCCCGACGTGCCCGGCTCGCCGATTCCGCCCGGCTCGTCCCTGCTGGTCACGATGTGCACTTCCACTTGCGGCGCTTCATTGATGCGCATCATGCGGTAGTCGCCGAAATTGGTCTGCTGCACCCGCCCCCCGTCGATCGTGATCTCGTTCCACAACGCCGCCGTGGCCCCGAAAACGATGCCGCCTTCCATTTGCGCGACGATGGTGTCGGGATTGATCGCCTGGCCGCAATCGACCGCGCACACGACACGATGCACGCGCACGTCGCCGTCCGGGCCAACCGAGACTTCCGCGATCTGGGCCATGTAGCTGCCGAAAGCAAACTGGGTCGACACGCCGCGCCCGACCTTGCGTCCGGCAATCGGCGCCAGCGGCTTACCCCAGCCCGCCTTCTGGGCCGCCAGGTTCAGCACGCCCAGCGTGCGCGGCGACTTGGTTAACAAGGCGCGCCGGAAGGCCACCGGATCCTGCTTCGCGGCCTGTGCCAGCTCGTCGATAAAACTTTCGACCACAAACACGTTGTGGGTCGGGCCCACACCGCGCCAGAAGGCGGTCGGCACGCCCGCCGGTTCATGGCGCACGTACTCGACCCGCATGTCGGAAATCGTGTACTGCAGCTCGGCCGCGCCCTCGACCGCATCCGGATCGACGCCATTCTTCACGGCAGGCGGCGCGAAGCGCGCCATGATGGACGAGCCCGTCACGCGGTGGAACCAGGCGGCCACGCGGCCCTTGTCGTCCAGGCGCGCCGCCAGGCGGTCCACGTAGTACGGGCGGAACATGTCGTGCTGAATATCTTCTTCGCGGGTCCAGATGAATTTCACTGGTCCCTTGGTGAGCTTCGCAAACGCCACCGCCTGGATCACGTAGTCCACTTCCAGACGGCGTCCGAAACCGCCGCCAAGATAATAGTTGTGGACCTTGACTTTCTCGACCGGAATGCCGGCGACCTTGGCGGCGGCGCCCTGGGCCAGTGCCGGCACCTGGGTGCCGACCCAGAGGTCGCAGCCATCGGCGCGCAAGTCGACCGTGCAATTCATCGGTTCCATGGTTGCGTGGGCAAGGAAAGGCATTTCATACACTGCCTCGAGCTTGCGTCCACCTTCCTGGGCCAGCGCCTTGATGGCGTCGCCCGTGTTCTTGGCGACCGCCCCGCTGCCTTCCGACACCTTCATCATGTCGCCGACGATGCCGGCCAGCGACACTTTGCCGTTGGCGCCATCGTCCCAGCGCGGCGCGGCCGCAAGCAGGCCCTGCTTGGCTGCCCAGAAATGGTCCGCCACCACGGCTACCGCGCCCTCCAGGCGCAGCACCTGGCGCACGCCTGTCACCGCCATCGCCTTCGCTTCATCGACGCCGACGAGCTTGCCGCCCGTTACCGGCGAGGCGGCCACCGCGGCAATGCCCATGTTCGGCAAGCGCGCATCGATGCCGAACAGGGCTTCGCCATTCGTCTTGGCCGGCGAATCCATGCGCTTCATCGATGTACCGATCAGGACAAAATTCTCCGGCGCCTTCAGCTTGACGTTCTTCGGCAATTCCATCTTCGAGGCCGCGTCGACCAGCTCGCCGAAGTGGGCCGAGCGGCCCGACGCCTGGTGGCGCACCGAACCGGCCACCACTTGCAGCTCGTTCGTCTCGACGTTCCAGTTTTTCGCCGCGGCCGCAACCAGCACGCTGCGCACCATGGCGCCCGCTTCGCGCAGCGGCTTCCAGGCGCCGCGCACCGAGGTCGAGCCGCCCGTCACCTGGCCGCCGAGCATCGGGTCGGCATACAGCTCATTGTTGGCCGGCGCCTGTTCCAGCTTTACTTTCGATAAGTCGGCCCCGAGTTCCTCGGCCAGCAGCATCGGCATCGAGGTAAACGTGCCCTGCCCCATCTCGACCTTGTGGATGATCAGGGTGACGATGCCGGCGCGGTCGATGCGAATGAATGCGTCGCGCGCCAGGCCCGCCGGGGTATCGGAGTGCTCGGTGCTGGCCTGGCCCACGGCTTTTTCCGACGGCACGTCCTTGCGGTCGCCGTCCTTGTTGCAGCCGAACAGCGAGAAACCGAACAGCAGGCCGCCGCCCGCGCTCGCCCCGATTTGCATGAAACGGCGGCGTGCATTCGGCACTTGCGTGGTTTTGTCCTGGCTCATGCGCGGTCCTGAATTGGCAACGGCGTGCTGGCGGCGATCTTGATCGCCTGGCGGATGCGCCCGTAGGTGCCGCAGCGGCAGATATTGCCGGACATCGCATTATCGATGTCGGCGTCGCTTGGTTTCGGCGTAGCGTGCAGCAAGGCCGTGGCCGACATGATCTGGCCCGACTGGCAATAGCCACACTGCACCACGTCGATCTGGCGCCACGCGTCTTGCACCTTGGCGCCGACCGGATCCTGGGCAATTGCCTCGATCGTGACGATTTTCTTGCCGGCCGCCGCCGCGACGGGCGTCACGCAGGAGCGGATCGGCTGGCCGTCGAGGTGGACGGTGCAGGCGCCGCACAGGGCTTGGCCGCAGCCGAATTTGGTGCCGGTCAGGCCGGCGACGTCGCGCAGCACCCATAACAGGGGCATGTCATCGGGCACGTCGAGGTTGCTGGTGGTGCCGTTGATGGTGAGGGCGGGCATGCTGTTTCCTTTTGCTTTTTGGCCAATTGAAACATGATAAAGCAAGCAGGTCAGCCCCGCTGAAGACCTTGCTGAACACTCTCCCGCGCTCAGGTGGGGCCGCTTTTGGTGTATGCTACCTTCATCGTAACAACGGCTTCACGCCAACTATGCCCGAGTATCCCAGTGACGTCCGATCGGACGCCAAACCCCACCGGTCGCTCTTCGAACGACTGACCGCACTCATCTCCCCTGAGCCCGAAAACCGCACCGAGCTGCTTGAAGTGCTGCACGAAGCACACGAGCGCAACCTGATCGACGCCGACGCCCTGTCGATGATCGAGGGTGTGTTCCAGGTCTCCGACCTGTCGGCGCGCGACATCATGGTGCCCCGTTCCCAAATGGACGTGGTCGACATCACCGATCCAATCGAGGAATGGCTGCCGATCGTGTTGCAAACGGCCCACTCGCGCTTTCCTGCCATTGAAGGCGAGCGCGACAAGGTAGTCGGCATCTTGCTGGCCAAGGATTTGCTGCGCTATTACGCTGAAGAATCGTTCGACGTGCGCGCCATGCTGCGCCCGGCGATCTTCATTCCGGAATCGAAACGCCTGAATGTGCTGCTGCGTGATTTCCGCGCGAACCATAACCACATGGCGATCGTCGTCGACGAGTACAGCGGCGTGGCCGGCCTGATCACGATCGAAGACGTGCTCGAGCAGATCGTCGGCGACATCGAAGACGAATACGATTTCGACGAGGAAGAGGACAATGTCCTGTCGGTCAAGGAAGGCCAGCAAGGCCCGCGCTGGCGCGTCAAAGCGCTGACCGAGATCGACCAGTTCAACGAAGAAATCGGCGTCGACCTGCCGGAAGACGAAGCCGATACCATCGGCGGTTTTGTCGCCGGCCACCTGGGCCGCATGCCGCACAAGGGCGAGGAATTTACCCTGCGTAATTTGCGCTTCGAAGTGCTGCGCGCCGATGCGCGCCAGATCCACGTATTGCTGGTCGAAAAGCTGCCGCCCTCGCAGCACGCCCGCGACGACGACGACTGATGCTGCGCCGCCGTCCCGCCAGCGCGCCCGTGCCCGCCGTGCGGGGCGTCCGTCCTTCCCTGCGTGAGCTCGTCCTGGCCGCCGCGGCCGGCGGCGCCTCCGTGTTCTCGTTCGAGCCTTTCGGCTGGTGGCCGCTGCAGTTCGTGCTGCTCGGTTGGCTGTTCTACCAGGTCGGGCTCGGCACCTCCGTGAAACGCGCCACCCTGCTCGGCTGGGCCTTCGGCTTCGGCTGGTCGGTCGGCGCCATGCACTGGCTGTATATTTTGATGACCCGCTTCGCCCACTTGCCGGCGATTCTGGGCGCCATCGGCATCGTCCTGCTTGGGTTGTACATGGGCCTGTTCGGCGCGTTCGCGACCGGCGTCGCCGCCTGGCTGCGCCGCCGCTGGTCGCTCCCCCTGTCCGCCTTCGTGCTGCTGGTGCTCCCGGTTACCTGGGGCGTCTCGGAATGGATGCGCGGCTGGGTGTTTACGGGTTTCCCCTGGTCGGTGTCGGGCTATGCGCACGACACGGCGCCATTGGCGGGCTTCGCACCGCTGCTCGGCGTGTATGGCATCGGCGTGCTGGTGGCGCTGTGCGGCGGCTGCCTCGTGCTGCTGACCCAGCGCGCCCGGCCATGGGCCATCGGCCTATTTGGTGCGGTGCTGATGTCCGGATTTGCCTTGCGCCATATCGAGTGGACCCACCCGGTAGGGCAGCCGATTACCGTGCGCCTGTTGCAAGGAAATATCCCGCAAGATCGCAAATTCGATTACGCCTTCCTGTCGAGCATCCTGCAGCGTTACCAGGCGATGATCACCGCGGCGCCTGCCGACCTGATCGCCACGCCGGAAACCGCGATTCCGAGCTTCCCGCAAGAGTTGCCGCCGGATTACCTGGAGAGCCTGCAGCGATTCGCCAGCGCCAGCGGCAGCACACTGGCGGTCGGCATTCCCCTGCTCGACGGTCCGCGCCAATACGCCAACAGCGTAGTCGCCCTATCTCCGCAGCCGACGCCCTACCGCTACGACAAGGCGCACCTGGTGCCCTTCGGCGAATTCATCCCGCCGGGCTTTCGCTGGTTCACCGACATGCTGAACATTCCCCTGAACGACGCCACGCGTGGAAAAACCATGCAGGCGCCGTTCCCGGTAAAGGATCAGCTGGTGCTGCCGAACATCTGCTACGAGGACGTGTTCGGTGAAGAGATCGCTTACCAGCTGCGCAATGCGCCGCGACCGGCGACGCTGCTGCTGAATATGTCGAACCTGTCCTGGTACGGCCAGTCGTACGCAATTCCGCAGCACTTGCAGATTTCGCGCATGCGCACGCTGGAAACCGGCCGCCCGATGCTGCGCTCGACCAACGACGGCGCCACCGCCGTAATCGACCACCGCGGCCGGGTCCAGCAGGTGCTGCCCTTCTATACGGAAGGCGTTTTGACGGCGACCGTGCGCGGCACGGGCGGCATGACACCCTTTATCCGCTTCGGTAACCATGCGTTCCTGCTGCTGGGTGCGTTGGCGTTGTTGGGCGCCTGGTTTTCTGGGCGCCATTACCGTAAGAAAAAGGCCGATGTCGAATAGTTGAGGTGAACTTGGCCCCAGAGGCCGGGCAAAACCCGCTAGAATTGGCCATTTGGCAAACCTACCGTGTCTGCGCCTTCTTGCGCGCGGCGCTACTCCACGATGCTCACATTCCAACAAATCATCCTGACCTTGCAATCCTACTGGGACAAGCAAGGTTGCGCCCTGCTCCAGCCGTACGACATGGAAGTGGGCGCCGGCACCTTCCACACTGGCACCTTCTTGCGCGCGATCGGCCCGGAGCCATGGCGCGCGGCCTACGTGCAGCCTTCGCGCCGTCCGAAGGATGGCCGCTACGGGGAAAACCCGAACCGCCTGCAGCACTATTATCAGTATCAGGTCGTGCTCAAGCCGGCACCGGAAAACATCCTCGATTTGTACCTCGGTTCGCTCGAGGCGCTGGGCCTGGACTTGCAGAAGAACGACGTGCGCTTCGTGGAAGACGACTGGGAAAGCCCGACGCTGGGCGCCTGGGGACTGGGCTGGGAAGTCTGGCTCAATGGCATGGAGGTGACGCAGTTCACCTATTTCCAGCAAGTCGGCGGCCTCGACTGCAAGCCGGTGCTGGGCGAGATCACCTACGGCATCGAGCGCCTGGCGATGTACCTGCAGGGCGTGGAAAACGTCTACGACCTGGTCTGGACCGAGTGGGAAGAAAACGGGGTGCGCAAGTCCCTGTCGTATGGCGACGTATTCCACCAGAACGAAGTCGAGCAGTCGACCTATAACTTCGAGCACGCGAACACCGATCTGCTGTTCCAGGCGTTCGCGAACCACGAGTCCGAGGCCAAGCGCCTGATCGAGCTGGAGCTGACCCTGCCGGCCTACGAGCAGATCATGAAGGCGTCGCACAGCTTCAACATGCTCGACGCCCGGGGCGCCATTTCGGTGACCGAGCGCGCCGCCTATATCGGCCGCGTGCGTACGCTGTCACGTTTGGTGGCCCAGGCCTATTACGACTCGCGCGAAAAGCTCGGCTTCCCGATGCTGGGCGCCAGCGTCACCCAAGCCGCCGCCTGAGCCCAGCAACAGACAAGAACAGAACCCATGAATCAAACACTACTCGTCGAACTGCAGACCGAAGAATTGCCGCCGAAGGCGCTCGTCAAACTGGGAGCGGCTTTCGCGGCCGGTATCGCCAACGGCTTGAAAGCACGCGACTTCCTCGATGCCGACAGCGTCGTCACCCCATATGCCACGCCGCGCCGCCTGGCCGTCTCGATCACCAGGGTGCGCGCGACCTCGCCCGACAAGCGCATCCGCGAAAAGGTGCTGCCAGTGTCTGTCGCCCTCGACAAGGACGGCAACCCGAGCGCGCCGCTCGCCAAGAAGCTGGCCTCTCTCGGTTTTCCTGACTTGACGATCGCCGACCTCGAACGGGCCCAGGACGGCAAGGCCGAGAGCTTCTTCTACACCTATACCGCAGCGGGCAGCGCGCTGGCCGGCGGCTTGCAGGACGTCTTGAGCGAGACGGTCGCCAAGCTGCCGATCCCCAAGCTGATGAGCTACCAGCGCCCCGACGGCGCCACCGTGCAGTTCGTGCGGCCGGTGCACATGCTGCTCGCGCTGTTCGGCGAACAGGTGCTGCCATTGTCCCTGCTGGGCCTGGACGCCGGCCGCCAGACCATGGGCCACCGCTTCCTCTCGCACGGCCGGTCGATCGCGGTCAAGCATGCGGACAACTACGCGGCCATTCTCGAGAACGAGGGCAAGGTGATTGCCGGAGCGCAGGCGCGCAAGGAAAGCATCCGCGCGCAGCTGCTCGAGAAAGCCGGCGCCGACCAGGTCCTGATGCCGGAATCCCTGCTGGACGAAGTCGCGGCGCTGGTCGAATGGCCGGTCGTGTATGAATGCCACTTCGAGGAAGTGTTTCTCTCCGTGCCGCAGGAATGCCTGATCCTCACCATGCAGACGAACCAGAAGTATTTCGCGCTGACGGATAGTAGAGGCAAGCTGCGTTCGCGCTTCCTGATCGTCTCGAATATTGCGACCGACGATCCGCAGCACATCGTCGGCGGCAACGAGCGCGTCGTGCGCCCGCGCCTGTCGGACGCCAAGTTCTTCTTCGAGCAGGACAAGAAGAAGACACTGGAATCGCGCCTGCCGCAGCTGGCCAACGTCGTCTACCACAACAAGCTGGGCACCCAGCTTGACCGAACCGAGCGCGTCACGCAACTGGCCAGTGCCATCGCTGCACGCCTAGGCTACGACGTCGCCCTGGCCGAACGCGGCGCGCGCCTGGCAAAGACCGACCTGCTGACCGACATGGTCGGCGAATTCCCCGAGCTGCAAGGCATCATGGGCACGTATTACGCGCGCCACGATGGCGAGCCGGATGAAGTCGCCCTGGCCGCGTCCGAGCATTATCAACCACGCTTTGCCGGCGACATGCTGCCGTCGACGAACACGGGTCTGGTCGTGGCCCTGGCCGACAAGCTCGAAACCCTGGTCGGGATCTGGGCCATCGGCCTGCAGCCGACGGGTGAAAAGGATCCGTTCGCATTGCGCCGCCACGCCCTGGGCGTGATGCGCATGCTGGTCGAAAAGCGCCTGGCGCTTGGCATCGCCGACTTGCTGGCCGACGCTGCCGGCGTGTTCGCGGGCCAAGCCGCCTTCAAGGACCCGCGCATCGAGGTCGGTGCCTTCATGCTCGACCGCCTGCGCGGCATGCTGCGCGAGCGCGGCTTCACGCCGAACGAAGTGGAAGCGGTGCTGGCCCAGAATCCGGACCGCGTCGATGACGTCGTGCAGCGACTGGAAGCGGTGCAGGCGTTTGCCGCCTTGCCGGAGTCCGCCTCGCTGGCCGCGGCCAACAAGCGCATCACCAACATCCTGAAGAAGACCGACGTCGCGATTGGCACGGTCTCGCAAGACTTGCTGCAGGAAGAGGCCGAGCGCACGCTGGCAGCGGCCATCGAGCGCGTGCGTCCGCAGGTCGATGCGGCGTTTGCCGGCGGCGACTTCGCCGGCACCCTCAAAACGCTGGCCCAGTTGCGCGACGACGTCGACGCCTTCTTCAACGATGTGATGGTGATGGCCGAGGATCAGGCGCTGCGCAACAACCGGCTGGCCTTGCTGTCGTCCTTGCACGGCATGATGAACCGTGTCGCCGACATCTCGAAGCTGGCCGCGTAAGGGTTCATCATGAAGCTGATCATCCTCGACCGCGACGGGGTCATCAACCATGACTCGCCGGACTTCATCAAGAGCCCGGCCGAGTGGATCCCGATCCCCGGCTCGCTCGAGGCAATCGCCCGCCTGAACCAGGCCGGCTACCGCGTCATCATCGCCTCGAACCAGTCGGGCATCGCGCGCGAACTGTTCGACATGCCGACCCTGAACGCGATCCATCAGAAGATGCACAACGCCGCTCAGCAAGTCGGCGCCGACATCGACGCGGTGTTCTTCTGCCCCCATGCGGCGGCCGACAACTGCGACTGCAGGAAGCCGAAGAACGGCATGTTCGAAGAGATCAGCAAGCGCTTCAAGGTCAGCCTGAAGGGCGTGCCGACGGTCGGCGATTCGCTGCGCGATTTGCAGGCCGGCTTCATCAGCGGCTGCCTGCCCCACCTGGTCCTGACCGGCAAGGGCGAGAAAACCAACCAGACCGGAGGTCTTCCGCCCGGCACCCAGGTCTACCCCGACCTGGCCGCGATGGTCACGGCGCTGCTGAAAGCGGCGCCGCGCATTCAGGCAAATTAGCCAGCCCAACTAAAAATTAAAAGAGAGTCCTTCTTGCGTAACGTCGTTCCCTTCCTGCGTTCCCTCCTGTTTACCGTCGTGATGGTGCTCGCCACCGTGGTCTGGGCCTGCGTCTGCTTCCTGGTCGCTCCGCTCCCCTATAACAAGCGCTTCTGGGTGACTTCGCGCTGGAACGTTTTCATCATCTGGTGCCTGAAAGTCATTTGCGGCATCCGCTACCAGTTCAAGGGCTACGAGAACCTGCCGGATGCGCCGGCGATCGTGCTATCAAAGCACCAGTCGGCCTGGGAGACGATCTTCCTGCTGCCAAGCCTCACGCGCCCGCTGGTCTTCGTCTTCAAGAAGGAAATCCTGTATATCCCCTTCTTCGGCTGGGCGATGGCGCTGCTGCGCATGATTCCGATCGACCGCAAGGAAGGCAAGAACGCCTTTGCCCACGTGGTCCGCCACGGCAAGCGGCGCCTGGCCGATGGCCAGTGGATCATCATGTTCCCGGAGGGGACACGCATCCCTGTTGGGAAAAAGGGAAAGTACAAGAGCGGCGGTGCGCGGCTGGCTGTAGAAACCCATGCCGTTGTCGTGCCGATCGCGCATAATTCAGGTGAGTGCTGGCCGAAGAATTCGTTCATCAAGCGGCCAGGACTCGTGACGGTCTCGATCGGCAAACCGATCTCGCCGGCACACCACACTCCCGAGAGCCTGATGCAAGAGGTCGAAAATTGGATAGAATCAGAAATGCGCGTCATTTCGCCCCACGTCTACACCGATGGCTGAACGAAGTTGGCGCCCCGATCAAAGCATCTCCGCCGCATGACGTGAGTTCCCCCAAGGTCGCCGGGCCCCAGCTCGATTTGTTCGCACAAGCCGCAAGCGCACCGGACCCGTTCCAGCGGGTCCTGGAGGCGCCCCTGGCGCCGGCCCCAAGGCCGGTGCCGCCGCAGCCGCTGTTCAAGGCGCCTCCGAGCCCTCCCCGCATCACCTTGCCCTCCCCGCCACGCACACCCGACGCTGCGCCACTGCGCCGCATCGTGCTGGGCCACTACGCGGTCGACTACGAACTGAAACGTTCCTCGCGTCGCTCGATCGGCTTCATGATCGACGACGACGGCCTGCACGTGACAGCGCCGCGGCGCGCCATCCTGCCCGACATCGACAACGCGATCCGCGCCAAGCAGCGCTGGATACTGACCAAGCTGCATGAACGAGGCGAGCGGCGAGCGAAGCGCGCCGAACGTGCGCCACTGGTTTGGGAAGACGGCGTGCGCCTGCCCTACCTTGGCGGCGAGATCACGCTGCGCCTGCAGTCGGCACCGCGCAGCCATTGCGTGTTCGATCCCGAGACGCGCGAACTGAATGTGGGCGTGACGCCGGGGCTGTCGGAGTGGCAGCTCAAGGAGCGCGTCAAGCTGTGGTTCCAGGCCGAAGCGAAGCGCCTGTTTACGGAGCGCCTCGACTTCTATGCGCCGCAGCTCGGTGTGCGCTACAGCGCCCTGACGCTGTCCTCGGCCGGCACGCGCTGGGGTTCATGCACGATCGGTGGCAGCATCCGCCTGAACTGGCGCCTGGTCCACTACGCGCTGCCGCTGCTCGATTACGTCGTCGTGCACGAATTGGCGCACCTGCGCGAAATGAACCACAGCCCGCGCTTCTGGGCTGTCGTTGGTGAGGTGTATGCGGATTACGATGGGGCGCGGCTCGATTTGCGACGCAGGTCGCATGAGATGCCGGTGTTGTTTACGGATTGATCGTTACGCCCAATTCAGTTCAGCAAATGATCCCGCCGTGCCTCCGCCAGAGCGCGCATTGCGCCGCGCTGCGCTTCGTTCAGGCAGCGAAACGGAATCGGCAGCGTGCCGCGCTTTAACACCATCATGAAGCCGCGCGAATAGGTACGCACGGCCAAGACGTCGGTCCAGTTGATCAGGGTGACGCCGCCGCTGGTGCGCACGATGCCGTGTTCGTCGATGGTGAATTCGTAGGTGCGGCGACCGCGCCCGAGCAGCACGAAATGGAGTGCCGCGCTGGCGGTGCTCTTGATGCGCAGGTAGAGGCTGCCAGGCCAGGCAATACGGCGGCGGCGGATCAGGAAGCCGCCGTGCTGCCACATGAAGCCGATGTATTCACGCAGCGAATAACGCACGAAGAAATGCAGGTCGCCGAGCGCGCTGCCGACCGCCGGCAAAACGGGAACGCTCGCAGCACCATAGAAACCGTCAGCGGCGCCATCGACTGCTCCATGCGCCATCATGGCCATCGGCTTGCCGCTGTCGCCTGGTCCCGGGTGATTTAATGACGACATGCACGCCCCCCTTTTTCTACCGAACTCAAAAATCAATGGTAACAAAACCTACTCGAATTCCTGTTGCAGGAGTTCAACAGTGCGCAGGGTTGCGCCACGGTGCAGGCTTGCAAATTTTTCTGCATTGGTGCCCATTTGCGCGCGTTCATTCGCATCGCACAAAAGCCGTACGGCCTGTGCCAGCAGGCTGTCTGCGTTCGGTGCGCGCAGCGCTGCGCCGGCCGCGACCGCTTCCGCGGTCGCATCCAGGAAGTTGAACGTGTGCTCGCCAACGAGCACCGGTTTGCCCAGCGCGCAGGCTTCGATCAGGTTCTGTCCGCCCAGCGGCAACAGGCTGCCGCCGATGAAGGCGCAGTCGCAGGCCGCATAGTAGGCGAACATCTCGCCCATCGAGTCGCCCAGCAGGACGTCGGCATCGACCGGATCGTCGTTCATGACCGAACGCCGCTGCACCGACAGGCCGCGTGCGCGCACCAGTTGCTCGACTTCGTCGAAGCGCTGCGGATGGCGCGGCACGATGGCCAGCAGCATGCCGGCCGGCCGCTCGCGCAGCCGCGTGTAGGCGTCGAGGATCAGCACCTCTTCGCCTTCGCGCGTGCTGGCGCACAGCAGCACCGGGCGGCCCATGAAGCGCGCGCGAAGGGAGGCGCCGGTATCGAGCGCCGCCTGCGGCGGCACCACGTCGAACTTGATGCTGCCGGTGACTGCCACCTTCGGCGCGCCGAGGGAACGGATGCGCGCGGCATCGAGCGCGGTTTGCGCGGCCACGACCGTGATCGCGCGCGCCGCCTCACGCATCAGGCCGCCGAAACGCTGGCCGCGGCGCAGCGAACGTTCGGACAGGCGCGCGTTGACCAGCGCCACCGGCACGGCTTGCTGCGCGCAGCCGGCGATCAGGTTGGGCCAGACTTCGGTCTCCATCAGGATGCAGATGCGCGGCGTGTAGTGACGCAGGAAACGGCGCACCATGAAGCCGGTGTCGTACGGCAGGTAGGACTGGATCACACGCTCGCCGTGCTGCGCGAACAGCGCCCGGCCCGTGGCGCGGCCGGTGGGCGTCATGTGGGTCAGGAGGACGCGGCTGTCCGGCCAGGCGGCCAGCAGTGCTTCGACCAGCGGTTCGGCAGCGCGCGTCTCGCCTACCGAGACGGCATGCACCATGAAGGTCCTGCGTGGCGCGACAGACGGGCCATACAGGCCGAGGCGCTCGCGCCAATGCGCGCGATAACCGGGCTCCTTGCGCCCGCGCCACCACAGGCGCGCGAGCACAAGCGGCAGCGCCAGCCACCACAGGAAGGAATACAGCGGACGATTCATCCGGCGTCCAGCAGGCGGCGTGCGGCGGCGATCACGTCCTCAGCGGCCGGGGGCATGCCCTTGTCGCCGAGGTTGACGATGCGCGGCGACCAGTTGCCCTCGGTCTTCCACTTCGGCGAGTCGGCATAGATTTCCACCGTCGGCCGGTAGAAAGCGGCAGCGATGTGGGTCAGTCCGGTATCGACGCCAATCGCCAGCGCCGCCTGCTGCGCCAGCGTCACAGCATCCATCATCGACAGCTTCGGCAACACGCGCGCGTTCGGCAGCTGGGCGGCCAGGATTTCCGCCTCACGCTTCTCGCCCTCGGAACCCCAGGGCAGCAGCACCGGCATCGGAGAAAGCGCGCGCCCGGTGGCGATCCAGTGCGCGCTCGCCCACTTCTTCGCGTCGCGTGCCGTGCCGTGGAAGAAGACGGCATAGTCCTCGCGCGGCAACCAGTCGGGGCGCGGCGTGGAGGCGGGTGGCGGCAGGCCGAAGTCGGGTGGCATGTCGAGCGCATAGCCAAGCGCCGCAGCGGCCACCAGGCGTCCACGTGCGACAGCATGGGTACGCTGGTCGAGCGGAATGCTCTCGGTATGGAACAGGCGCGAGATGCCTTCGTAGCCCGAGCCCTCGCTGCCATTGGCCAGTCCCACCTTGCGCCCGCCGCGCTTGACGCGCGCCGCACCCATGATGATCCCGGTTTTCAGCAAGCCCTGGGTGTCGAACACGAGGTCGTACTCTTCTTCGCGCAGGGTACGGAAGAAGGCCTTGATCTCGGCGCGGACCACTTGACTACGCAGCCCCTTGCGCCAGCGCCGCAGCGCGAACGGGATGATGCGCCGCACATGGGAATTCAGGCGCACGAGACTCACATAGCCTTCTTCGACCACCCAGTCGATCGTCGCCTGCGGATGGTGGCGCAGGATGTCGGCCACCATCGGCAGGTTGTGCAGGACGTCGCCCAGGGACGACACCCGCACCAGCAGGATCTTCACATCGATCCCGCTTCAGAACGGCAGCTTGGCATCCGGCTTGGCGGCCAGGATCACGCTGCGGAACTCGTCCTGGATGCGTGCCAGCGCTTCCGGGGTCTCTCCCTCGAAACGCAGCACCACGACCGGGGTCGTGTTCGACGAGCGGGCCAGGCCAAAACCGTCCGGATACTCGACGCGCAGGCCGTCGATGTCGTTGATTTTTTCCGAACTCGGGAAAGTTGCGTCCGTGCGCAGCTTGTCGATCAGGGCGACGTTTTCGCCTTCCTGCAGGTGCAGGTGCAATTCCGGGGTGCTGAGCGCCATCGGCAGCGCGTTCAGCAGCGCCGACGGATCATCGGTACGGGTCAGCAGTTCGAGCATGCGCGCACCCGAATACAGGCCGTCGTCGAAGCCGAACCAGCGGTCCTTGAAGAAGATGTGGCCGCTCATTTCGCCGCCCAGCGGGGAACCCGTCTCGCGCAGCTTGGCTTTTACCAGCGAGTGGCCGGTCTTGTACATCAGCGGACGGCCGCCATGCTGTTCGATCCACGGGCCGAGGTGGCGCGTGCACTTCACGTCGTACAGGATCTCGGCGCCCGGGTTGCGCTCGAGGACGTCGGCCGCGAACAGCATCATCTGGCGGTCCGGATAGATGATGTGGCCATCCTTGGTCACGATGCCGAGGCGGTCGCCGTCGCCGTCGAACGCCAGGCCGATCTCGGCGTCGCTCGACTGCAGTGCGCGGATCAGGTCCTGCAGGTTTTCCGGGTGCGCCGGATCAGGGTGATGGTTCGGGAAGGTGCCGTCGACTTCGCAGAACAGCTCCACGACTTCACAGCCCATGCCGCGGTACAGGTCGCCCGCGAAGGCGCCGGCGACGCCGTTGCCGCAGTCGACCGCGATCTTGATCGGGCGCGCCACCTTGACGTCGCCGATGATGCGCTCGAGGTAAGCGGCGCGGATGTCGTGGGTGCTGTAGCCACCCTTCTCAGCCGCACTGCTGCCGTCGTGCGCCTGGATGCTTTCGTACAAGCCCGTGATCGCATCGCCGTAGATCGCTTCGCCGGCCAGCACCATTTTGAAGCCGTTGTAGTCCGGCGGGTTATGGCTGCCGGTGACCATGATGCCCGAGCGGGTAGCTTCGAGGACATTGGTGGCGAAGTAGACCATCGGCGTGGCAACCATGCCGAGGTCGATGACGTCGACGCCGGCGGCCTGCAGGCCTTCGGCCAGCGCGGCCGTCAATTCAGGGCCCGACAGGCGGCCATCGCGGCCGATCACGACGCTGCGCTCTCCCTTGGCCAGGGCGGCCTGGCCGAAGGCCTGGCCGATCGCATGCGCCACGCCGGCGTCGAGCGTGCTGTCGATCACGCCGCGAATGTCATAAGCTTTGAAAATCGTTTTTGAGAGAGCAACCATGTTCTACCTTGAAGAGTCGGGCGACGTCATGCACAGCCCAGTCCGTTAATACGGAGGGACGGACAACACCAAATGATGAGAGGATGACAAAACAGAGGGTATTGTAGCGGCAAGCGCGGCCAATGGGTAATCCCGCTGGCCGGCCAGAGAGCCACCAGCGAGCGCTGGTAACGTAAAACTCGATTTGAGACTTCCATTTCCCGATGTTCTAGAAGGCAGAACACCAGTTAGCGTAACGGGATCTCAATAAACCGTAGCGAGCGGAAGGAGTGTTGACCGAGCCGCCAAGGCGCCGCGGCTGTACGAATGTACAGCGAGCACCACAGGGCTAGGCGCCCCCGCCACAATCCGACGCGCAGTAGGTTTATCGAGGTTCCCTCACACGCGCAGCTTGTCGATGGACTTACCGCCCTCGACCCATTCCTTGACCCATTTCGGCTGGCGGCCGCGGCCGGTCCACTGCTGCTGCGAATTGTCCGGGTGACGATAACGCACTGCGACCGAACCGGTTTTGGTTCCACGCGCCGGGGTATTGATCAGGTCTTTCAGCGGTACGCCGACCTTTTGAGCAATAGCCAGGATTTGCTCGCGTGCTTGCTGCACTTCCTGGTGCTCACGCTGTTTCATTTCCTGCTTGATTTGCTCTTGCAGGTTGCGCAAATCGCCAACCGACATATTTGACAGATCCATCATCGTTCCTCGAAAGTTGGGTTAATCCAATTCAGGTGAATTCTCACCAAATGTCGCAATATACTACATTGGCAATTTATTGCCAGTCCTTCTTGCGCCAAATCAGCCATCTAGGAGATTTGAATCGAACAATACGCGCATACAACCACACGTAGCTGATAACGAACAATAAACAGAAGACTATCAAGACGATTGTATTCTGCCAGAACAATGTAGCAGGAATGACTGCCATGAGTGAAAATAACCACAAATACGGTGAAGTACGTGCGTTTCGCTGGAGCAGCGCACGCGCCTCTTTTTTACCAACGGTCCATCTGACAATACGCCTGAAAATAAGGCTATGCAAGTGAATACCGTCCGGTACCGCCGGGGATTTTCCGCGTACAAACATACGGCGGTATGCGGAAAAGATCGTTTCGAATGCAGGATAAATGAGGAGCAATGCCGCGTACCAGGTCGACACCTCCGGGTTGCGCATTACCAGCAGCAGGGCCAGTTCGCCCAGCATGAATCCGATGAAATAGGCGCCGCCATCGCCGAGGAATATCAGGCCCACCGGATAATTCCAGATCAGGAAGCCGGCGGTCGCACCGGCCACCATCAGGGCGGTAATGAGGATGAACATGTCGTCCACCTGCAAGGCCACATAGGCCAGGGACAGCAGCATGCAGATCGTGACCATGCTTGCCAGGCCGTTGAAGCCGTCGATGATATTCACGGCGTTCGCAATCCCCGCCACCGCCAATACCGTCAGGGGCAGCGCAATCCAGCCGGACGCGAGGATGACAAGGCCGAACGGCAGGTCGACGCGTTCGATTTTCGCATCGAGCAGCAGATAGGCCAGCGCGGCACCAGCAATCGTCAGCAATAACCTGCGCGACGGCCGCACCGCGCCGGTATAGTCCTCGAGCAGGCCGCCGATAAAGGCGACGAAGGCGCACAGCAGCAGCAGCGGAAGCAGTTCCAACAGCGCCGGCTGGCGCCAGATCGACATCGCGGCGGCCAGCACCACCGACAAATAGATTGGCAGCCCGCCGATCCGGGCCACCAGGTGCGTATGCGCGCGCTGCACGCCCGTGAAGTCGCTGTCGAGCGCCGGCCCATGCAACTTCGCCTGCTTGATTACGAGCAGGGTCAGCAGGGCCGAACAGACGAAGCTGACAAAGAATGAAAACATGGATATCCCGCGGTTTCATGACTCGACGGGCGGCCGCCCCAGGCGCACTGCGGTAGCGGTGCAGGCTGCGCATCAGTGCTTGCACAGAGGTCGGGAGCGTTAGAAGCGCTCAATCCATTCTAACCGGATCAGCGCCCTTATCCCGGGCACGTCAGTTTACCTTGTGTAAAGTGTTGGAAATTGCGCCAGATCGCGTGCAACAGCGTGTCGATAATGCGATTCGCTCGCCCCGGGCGGGCGCTTATGCGGCACGGACGCTGCCAGATGTGCAGTTGCGCCGCGCCGATATATCTCATCCGGAACATTAGTTTCTCCAGCACCGCGACTGTCGCGCCCTGGCGTTTGCATAAGTACCGGTATCGAGCCAGCCCCGCACAATCTTCAGCCCAACCTGGAATCGCCCCGCAGACAGATAAGCCTGATTGATACTGGCGGCATCGAATCCGCCACTGAAAGCGGCAGGCTTGCGCGACTCCCTCGATCCAATCCCTCTTTCCCGCCTTCGCCGGCAATTGCCGGAAACGGGCATAGCCGGCACGGTCGAGATTATCAGGACCTCTCGTCGTGGCTTGCATCGGCGTCGCCCGTGGACAATAAGTCATCGGCTGGTCATACGCAGGCAGCTGAACCGGCGGGCCCATGGGACAACGCAGCGCGGCGAAATCATTTAGTATGCCCTCCAAAGCAAACCATCCGTTCGCACAACTGCGCTGACGGCATTCTCCGACTGGAACACAGACCATGAAAACCTATGTCATAGGCGACCTGCAGGGTTGCGCCCACGAGGCCGAGGCCCTGCTCGAAAAGATCGCCCTGGACGCCGGCGGCGATGCGCGCATCCTGTTCGTCGGCGACCTGATTAACCGTGGCCCGGAATCGCTGCTGGCCCTGCGCCGCATGAAGGCGCTGGCGGAAACGAGCGGCGGACGCGTGGAGGCCCTGCTCGGCAACCATGACCTGCACCTGCTGGCCGTGGCGTGCGGCGCCCAGCGTGCCAGCAAGTCCGACACCCTGGACGACATCCTCGCCGCCCCCGACCGCGACGCGCTGATGGCCTGGCTGCGCGGGCGCCCGCTGGCGATCTTCGTCGATGCCCATTTGCTGGTGCACGCCGGTGTGGCGCCGCAATGGGACGCGGCCCAGACAATGGCGCTGGCGGGCGAAGTCGAAGACGTGTTGCGCGGCGATGGCTGGATCGATTTCCTGGCCGGAATGTACGGCAACCAGCCCGACCACTGGGACGACAAGCTGACCGGGATGGAGCGCCTGCGCTGCATCGTCAATGCCCTCACCCGGATGCGCCTGTGCCTGCCCGACGGGACGATGGATTTCGCGCACAAGGAAAGCGAGAGCGGGCCGGCCGGATCGGGGCTGCTGCCCTGGTTCGACCTGCCCGGCCGGCGCACGCTTGACGTGACGGTGGTGTTCGGCCACTGGTCGGCGCTGGGCCTGATCCTGCGCCCGAACCTGGTGGGCCTGGACAGCGGCTGCGTCTGGGGCGGCAAGCTGACTGCCGTGTGCCTGGACAACCGCGCCCTGCTGCAGATCGACTGTCCGGAATACCGGCCCCACGCCGGCAAGGTCTGACTAGTGCTCGGGTAGCGGCGCGGGCACCGGCGCCGCTTCTGCGGGCCTGGCGGTGGGCGACAGGGCGTGCTGGATCGCGTCGTGCGCCGCCTGCGCCAATTCCCTGCGGTGTGCTCCACTGCCCGTTAAAGGCGCCAGGCACGCCAGGCGCGCCCGTACTGGTGCGCCGTTCAAAATGGTGACGATACTGTCGACGAAACTCACGTCGCCCGTGTAGTCGACGCCGCGATGCCAGTCGCCGGCCTCGTCGAGGTAAGCGAGCGCGCAGGGCTGCACCGCCACGCGCGCGTCGACCGCCGCCTCGAACAGGTTGGCGTGGAATGGCAGCACGGTTCCCTGCTGGGCGACGGTCCCTTCCGGGAAGAAGGCGACGCGCTCGCCCTGCGCCAGCACCGCCACAATTCCCTTGAAGATGTGGCGCAGTTCGCGCCGGTTGCCGCGTGCGATGAAGACCGTGCCGCCGGCCGCCGCCAGCCAGCCCAGCACCGGCCAGGCGCGGATCTCGGCCTTGGCGACAAAACGGCAGGGATAGAGCGAATTGATGACGAAGATGTCGAGCCAGGAGATGTGGTTCGCCACGAACAGCGCATGTTCGAGCGGCGGCGCGCCGGGCGCCGCTTCCACCCGCACGTTACAGATCGCCAGCAGGCGGCGCGACCAGCGCCGCGTTGCCGCATCGCGCAGGCGCCGATTCGCCCAGGGAAAGATGAGCGCGCAGGTCGCCAGGCCGGCAAACAGGTGAACGGTCACGCGCGCGAGGCGCCAGGCGAGGCGAAGTCGGGTCATTGATCAAATTAAGAAGCGGGGCCGCGGCCCCGCACAGCCATTAGCGCCGATAGGCGATGCGCCCGCCGACGACGGTCGCTTTTACCTGCCCGGTCAGTTCGTAACCCAGGAAAGGCGTGTGCTTGCCCTGGCTGGCCAGCGCCGCGCCTTCTACCTTCCAGCGTACATTCGGGTCAAACAGCACGATGTCGGCTTGCGCGCCGACGCCCAACTGGCCCACCGGCAGGCCGGCGGTACGCGCCGCGTCGAACGTGATCTTGGCCAATGCCCGCGGCAGGGCATCCATGCCGTGCTGTTGCTCCGCCCATTTCAGCGTCAAGGAAAGCAGCAGTTCCAGGCCGGTGGCGCCGGGCGAGGCTTCGCCGAACGGCAGCAGCTTTTCGTCGTCGTCGACTGGGGTGTGGTCCGAGCAGACGGCGTCGATCGTGTCGTCCAACAGGCCCGCCGTGATCGCGTCGCGGTCGCGCCCGCTTCGCAGCGGCGGCGTCAGGCGCGCGTTGGAATCGAAAAAGCCGATGTCGGCATCCGTCATGTGCAGGTGGTGCACGCCGACGTCGCAGGTGACCGGCAGGCCCTCCTTTTTCGCGGCGCGCACCAGTGCAAGACCGGCGGCGGACGAGATGCGGCACAGGTGCACGCGCGCACCGGTCGAACGCACCAGCTCGAAGATCGTGTGCAGCGCGATGGTCTCGGCCATCACCGGCACGCCGGACAGGCCCAGGCGCGTCGCCAGCGGCCCGCTGTGGGCCACGCCGCCGCGGCCGATGTGCGGATCCTGCGGGCGCAGCCAGACCGTGTAGCCGAAGGTTTTGGCGTACTGCAAGGCGCGCAGCAGGACGTTGGTATCCAAAATCGGCACCTCGGCCTGGGCGAAGCCGATGCAGCCCGCTTCCGTCAGTTCGGCCATCTCGGTCAGGGCTTCGCCCCTCAAGCCCATGGTCAGCGCGCCCAGCGGGTGCACGTTGGCCAGGTCGAGGTTGCGGGCGCGGTGCTTGAGCATCTCGACCAGGCCCGGCTCGTCCAGCACGGGGTCGGTATCGGGCGGGCACACGAGCGTGGTCACGCCGCCCTGCACTGCCGCGCGCATTTCGGACTCCAGCGTCGCCTTGTATTCGTAACCCGGCTCGCGCAGGCGCGCCGAGAGGTCGACCAGACCGGGGGCGACCACCAGGCCGCTGGCGTCGATGGTGTCATTGGCCATGAAGTCGAGGGGCGCGTCGCCCACTGCCGCGACCTTGCCGTGGGCGATGAACAGGTCGGTGACCCGGTCAATGCCATTCGCCGGGTCGATCAGACGCCCGTTCTTGATATGTAGTTTCATCCGTGGGTTCCCGCCAAAATACTCATCACTGCCATGCGCACCGCAATACCGAAGGTCACCTGCGGCAGGATCACGGCCTGCTTGCCGTCGGCGACTGCCGAATCGATCTCGACGCCGCGGTTCATCGGGCCCGGGTGCATCACGATCGCATCCGGCTTGGCCAGTGCCAGGCGCTCGGGCGTCAGGCCATAGCTCTTGAAATACTCCTGGGCCGATGGCAGCAGCGCGCCCGACATGCGTTCGTTCTGCAGGCGCAGCATGATGATGACATCGACGTCCTTCAGGCCTTCGTCCATGTTGTTGAACACGCGCACGCCCATGTGTTCCAGGCCGCTCGGCAGCAGCGTCTGCGGGCCGATGGCGCGCACTTCCGGCACGCCCAGGGTGGTCAGCGCATGGATGTCCGAACGCGCCACGCGGCTGTGCAGGATATCGCCGACGATGGCCACGCGCAGGTTGGTGAAATCCTGCTTGTAGTGGCGGATCGTGTACATGTCGAGCAGGCCCTGGGTCGGGTGCGCATGGCGCCCGTCGCCGGCGTTGACGACGTGGATCTCCTTGCGGCCGCTGTCGTTCAGGTGCTTGGCGATCAGGTAGGGCGCGCCCGACTGTGCGTGACGCACCACGAACATGTCGGCATGCATGGCCGCCAGGTTGTCGATGGTATCGAGCAGCGACTCGCCCTTGGTCGTCGACGAGGCCTGGATGTTCAGGTTGATGACGTCGGCCGACAGGCGCTTCGCGGCGATCTCGAAGGTAGTACGAGTGCGCGTGCTGTTTTCGAAAAACAGGTTGAACACGCTTTTGCCGCGCATCAGCGGCACCTTTTTCACCTCGCGGTCGGAGATGCCCGCGAAGCTCGATGCGGTGTCGAGGATGTGGTTGACGATCGACTTGGGCAGGCCTTCGATGCTGAGCAGGTGCTGCAGCTCGCCGTTCTTGTTCAGTTGCGGGTTATGCATTGTCTTCTTCGATCGTGAGCGAGAGTTGGCCGTTTTCAATACGCGTCAGCGACAGCAGCTGCTTGCCTGCCAGCGTCGTGGTCACGCCGACGAAATCCGGCGCCACCGGCAGCTCGCGCCCGCCGCGGTCGGCCAGCGCCGCCAGCTTGATGCAGGCCGGGCGGCCATAGTCGAACAGCACGTTGATCGCGGCGCGCGTGGTGCGGCCCGTGTAGAGCACGTCGTCGACCAGCACGATGGTGGCACCATCGACGTTGAAGCCGATATGGGTCGGCTTCACGTCCGGATGCAGGCCCTTCTTCGCATAGTCGTCACGGTAGAACGAGACATCGATGAAGCCGAGGCGTCCTTTGAGGTCGAGGTCGGCGGCGAGCCGCTCGGCCAGCCAGGCGCCGCCCGAATGGATGCCGACGATGGCGGCATCGGGCGCGCCGGCGAGGCCGGCGCGCACCTGTTCGAGCAGGACGCGGTACAGCGCTTCGGCATCGAAGTCTTGATTAGTTGTTGGCATGATCGTCAAAGTACTGTTGCAAAATGATGGCGGCGGCCTTGGCGTCGATGATCTCGCCGCGCTTGGCGCGAATCACGACGGACGAGTAGCGCTCGTCGACCAGTTCGACCGGCAAGTCGAAGCGTCCGTGCAGCTGGTTGGCGAAGCGGCGCGCGCGCAGGGTCATGTCGTGCTCGGCGCCGTCGTGATGGCGCGGCTCGCCGACGATCAGGCGCGCCGGGCGCCACTCGGCGATCAGCGCGCCGATGGTGGTAAAACGGGTGGCGTTGTCGATGGCGTTCAGGACTGTGAGAGGCTGGGCCTGCTTGGTGAGCGTATTGCCCATCGCGATGCCGATACGCTTGATGCCGAAATCGAACCCGAAAACAATATCAACCATCGTCACGCATGGCCGGCCTCGGTGGCGAGCATCATCGGGTCGATGCCCAGCAGTTTGATGGCGGCGGTGTAGCGCTCCTCGATCGGCAGGTCGAACAGCACATGGGCGTCGGCGCCGACGGTGAGCCAGCCATTGCGCGACAGTTCTTCTTCCAGCTGTCCCGGGCTCCAGCCGGCGTAGCCGATCGACACCAGCATGCGCGCCGGTCCGGCGCCGCTGGCAACCGCCTCGAGCACGTCGATCGAGGTGGTGAAGGCGACTTCTTCGGTCACGTTCAAGGAGGACGAATAGCGCCCGCTGGGACTGTGCAGCACGAAGCCGCGGTCGTCCTGGACCGGGCCGCCGAACATGATCGGTTCATCGACCACGTGTGCACGCAGGCCTTCGGCCACTTTCAGGTCGATGCGGTCGAACAGCACTTCCATCGTCATGTCGGTCGGCTTGTTGATGACGACCCCGAGCACACCCTTCTCGTTGTGCTCGCAGACATACACCACCGCGCCACCGAAGATCGGGTCTTCCATGGAAGGCATGGCGATGAGGAAATGATTGGCCAAATTCAACCCTGACGGTGCCGGACCGATATTGCCGAGTGTTTCGCTTCCCTGCGGCAGGCCGGCCATGGGCAGAGTGGTGCCGATTTTGCTCTTCTTCATACGCTGACTCTCTGTTGGCTCGCTCTCTGGGAGAACCTCGATCGACCGGCCGCGCGTTGGATCGTCCACTCGCCGCGGTTTCCCGAAGCCCGCTGTTTAACCACTAGTATCCAGACAACAACATTAGGCTTTTCTATAGTTTACACTGAAACGCGCGACCGGCCATTTTGAGCGCCATTGCGCGCGCGGCAAGGTGCACGATTACCTGACGCAACTGTTCGATCCTAGCCCGTAAAATGGGGCGCCCTGTTGACTGAAAACACGATGATTCCGAAAAGCAAGTCCCTCGTCTGGTTCCGCCGCGACCTGCGCGCCTTTGACCACGCCGCCCTGCACCACGCCTTGCGCGACGCCGTGCAAGGAGGCGGCAGTGTGCACTGCGTTTTCGTGTTCGACACCGACATTCTGGCCGAACTGCCACGGGACGATCGCCGGGTACGCTTCATCCATGCCAGCCTGCGCGAATTGGATACGGAACTGCGCAAACTCGGCGGCGGCCTGAGCGTGCAGCATGGCGCCGCACAGGAACTCATCCCGCGCCTGGCAGCCGAACTCGGCGTGGGCAGTGTCTACCTCAACGACGACTACGAACCCGGTGCGATCGCCCGCGACGCGGCAGTGGCCGCGGCCTTGCACGCCGACGGGCGCGCCCTGCTGCGCTTCAAGGACCAGGTCATCTTCGAGAAAAGCGAGGTGCTGACGCTCGCCGGTGGCATCTATGGGGTGTTTACCCCCTATAAAAACGCCTGGCTCAAGCGCCTGATCGCCCAGCCGGAAGCGGCCGCGCCCTGGATGATCGAACCGTATGCGGCAGGGTTCGCGCAAGTTCCCGCGATGCGGCTGCCCAGTCTGGCCGAACTCGGATTCGACGCGGGTCCCCTGCCCGCCCCGCCGGGCATGTCCGGCGCGACGCAATCGTTCGAAGACTTCCTGCCGCGCCTGGGCGAGTACGGCACGGCGCGCGATTTCCCTGCGCTTGATTCGACCTCGCGCCTGTCGATCCACCTGCGCTTCGGCACCACCTCGGTGCGCCACCTGGTGCGTACGCTGCGCCAGATGATGGCGCACGGCGCCGGCGGCACGGGCGCGCCGGTCTGGCTGTCGGAACTGGTCTGGCGCGACTTTTACGCGATGATCCTGTTCCACCACCCGCACATCGCGCAGCGGTCGTTCAAGCCGGCGTTCGATGCGGTCGCCTGGGAAGCGGGGGACGCGGCCTCGGCACTGTTCGCGGCCTGGTGCGAGGGCCGCACCGGCTATCCGCTGGTGGACGCAGCGATGGTGCAGCTGAACACGACCGGCTTCATGCACAACCGGCTGCGCATGGTGACGGCCAGCTTTTTAGTAAAAGATCTCGGCATCGACTGGCGCTGGGGCGAGCGCTATTTCGCACGCCAGCTCAACGATTACGACCTGGCCTCGAACGTCGGCGGCTGGCAGTGGGCGGCTTCGACCGGGTGCGACGCGCAGCCGTGGTTCCGGATCTTCAATCCGACGACGCAGTCACAAAAGTTTGACAGGCAGGGGGCGTTCATCCGGCAGTATCTGCCGCAGCTGGCGACACTGGATGCGCGCGATATCCATGCGCCGTGGCTGGTGCCGGCGGATGAACTGGAACGGTGCGGAATCGTGCTGGGCCGGGATTATCCGCAGCCGGTGGTCGACCATGCACAGGCAAGGCAGCGGACCTTGGCGCGCTTTGCGGTGGTCAAGGCCGGGTGAGGCGGTGGGGTGCGCACCGGTACGACTATCGACGCGTGGACGGGGGACCCGTCCACCCTAGGCCCCCGGCATTTCGCGATTCAACAAGCCCGCAATCGCCCCCAACAACACCGGCTCCTGGAACGGCTTGCCGAAATACGCATTCACGCCCAGCCCCAGCGCGACATTGCGGTGTTTGTCGGCAGTGCGCGAGGTGATCATGATGACCGGCAGCGCGGCGGTGGCGGCGTTGCTGCGCACGTGGCGCACGAGATCAAAACCGTCCATGCGCGGCATCTCGATATCGACCAGCATCAGGTCCGGCCGCACGGTCGGCAGCTGTTCCAGCGCGTCGACGCCGTCCTTGGCCAGCGCGACCCGGTAACCCTCGCGTTCGAGCAGGCGCTGGGTCACGCGGCGCACGGTCAGCGAATCGTCGACCACCATCACGGTGGGACGATGGGCCGGTGCCGGCTGGTCGGCGGCAGGCGCGGTCGTCAGCGTGCCGGCATTGCGGCCCAGGGCCAGGGGATTGAGGATCAGGACGATGTCGCCGGTGCCGAGCACGGTGGCGCCGGCGATGCCGGGCACGCGTGCCAGCTGCGGCCCCAGGTTCTTGATCACCACCTCGCGGTTGCCGAGCACCTCGTCGACCTGCAGCGCGATGCGCTCGTCGGCGCTGTGCAGCACCAGCACCGGCCGCGAACGCAGGCCCGGCTCGGAACGGTCCCCTTCTCCGAGCAGCGCCGGCAGGTAGTGGAAGGGCAGCGCCTGCCCGCTTGATTCCAGCGTGCCGGCGTCAAAGGCTGCCGCCAGCTCCGGTTCGCGCACCTGCAGCACCTGCTCGACCAGGGTCGAGGGAAGCGCATAGGTCTTGCCGGCGCTCGATACCAGCACCACTTGCGTGACGGCCAGCGTCAAGGGAAGGCGGATCGTGAAGCGCGCGCCGCCACCAGGCGTGGTGTCGATCGTCACGCGTCCGCCCAGCGCCTGCGCCTCGGAGCGCACCACGTCCATGCCGACGCCGCGTCCCGCCAGTTCGGTGAGCGTATCGGCAGTCGAGAAGCCCGGTGCGAAAATCAGTTCGGCTGCATCGTCATCAGGCAGCGCGGCGTCGGGCGCGATCAAGCCCAGCGCGCGGGCCTTGGCGCGGATGCGCTCCAGGTCGAGGCCGGCGCCGTCGTCGCTGAACTGCAGCACGACTTCATTGCCTTGCTGGCTCACCTGCACCAGCAGTTCGCCGGTCTCCGGCTTGGCCGCGGCCAGGCGCGCGGCGCGCGGCTCGATGCCGTGCACGATGGCGTTGCGCAGCAGGTGCTCGAAGGGCGCAGCCATCTGTTCCAGCACGCTGCGGTCGATTTCCACGGCGCCGCCGCGAATATCCAGGTTCACCCGTTTGTCGGTCTCTTTCGCGGTCTGGCGCGCGACGCGAAACAGGCGCTCGGACAGGCTCGCGAACGGCACCATGCGCACCCGCATCAGGTCGCGCTGCAGGTCGCGCGTCATGCGCGACTGCGCCGCCAGCTCTTCGCCGGCGCCGTCGACGGTACGCGAGAGCAACTCGTGGAAGGACGCGACGTCGTTCACGCTCTCGGCCATCATGCGCGTCAGTTCCTGCAGGCGCGTAAAACGGTCGAATTCGAGCGGATCGAACTCGCGCTCGCCGGCGATCGACATGCGCGAGGCGATCTGCGATTCGGCCTGCATCTCGACTTCGCGCA
Source organism: Massilia sp. CMS3.1 (assembly GCF_051262535.1). Taxonomy (NCBI): domain Bacteria; kingdom Pseudomonadati; phylum Pseudomonadota; class Betaproteobacteria; order Burkholderiales; family Oxalobacteraceae; genus Massilia; species Massilia sp. CMS3.1. The sequence continues at coordinate 201,516 of NZ_JBIMES010000002.1, forward strand.
GCTGACGGCGCAGGCGGCCCAGGTTGTCCGAAAAGTCGGACAGCGCGCCCTTCATCACCCCCATCTGGTTTTCCAGTTTCGAGCGCGTGATCGAGACCTCGCCGGCCTGGGTCACGAGGCGGTCGAGGATGTCGGCGCGCACCCGCACCAGCGGCGTACGCGCTTCCGCCGGGGCCAGCGCCTCGGCAAGGGGCGCAGCTTCAGCCGCCGGCGCCTCAGGCTCGAGCACCTGCGCCGGCTGCACCAGCTGTTCGAACAGGGCGAGTGCCGTGTCGTAGCTGGCCATCAGTTCGTCGAACGCGGCAGGCAGCGTGGTCCCCGCATGCACCATGTTCTCGACTTGCGTTTCAAGTTCGTGCGTGTGCTGGCCGATGCGCATCGCGCCCGCCATGCGCGCGCTGCCTTTGACGGTATGCAGCGTACGCAGCAAGCCTTGCGCCGGCGCGGGGTCCTGCGGATTGTGTTGCCACTGGCGCAGGCCATTGCCGATTTGCGGCAGCAGGTCGGCCGCCTCTTCCAGGAATACCGGCAGCAGGTCGGGATCGAGCTCGTCATGCGGCACGGGTTCGGCCGCGGGCGCGCCGCCCCCTGCCGGCAGGGCCACGCTGCGCTCGACGGCTTCCGGCCGGGCTGCGGGTTGCGGCTCCGGCTCCGGTTCCGGCTCCGGCGCAGGCACATGTGCCTGCGGGCTGTCGAACAGGGCGTCGAAATCGAGGCCGAACAGATCGTCGTCCACCCCGTCATCCAGGGCCGGCTTGTCATCGACCGGCTGCGCGGCCTGCGCGAAGACCGGCGGCTCGGCCACAAGGCTTTCATAGGCTTGCGCGAACAGGTCGTCGAGCTGGCGCGCAAGAATCGGACTGGCGTCGCCATAGGCGACCGCGGCCTGCTGCTGCGCCAGCGCTTCGCACAGGGCGCCCAGCTGTTCGAGCATGTCCGGCTGGGCCGGGGCCAGCTCGTCGCGACCGAACGCCTGCAGCATCTGGCGCACGCGCGCCAGCACGCCGTCAAGCACATCGTGCTGGGCGGCGGTGAGCGTCGGCGCCGGTGCGGCCAGCATCTCGAGCGCCGTCTCCAGCGCCTGCGCCAGGTCGCGCAGGGAAAGGAAACCGACCGTGCCCGAGGTGCCGGACAACGTGTGCACGGCTTTCAGCGCCTCCGTGCTGACCGGGCGGCCGGCTTCGTGGCGCCACTCGCCGAAATCGCGCTCGAGCAGGCGCACCAGTTCGTCGGTCTCGGCGACATAGATGTTGTACAGGGCCAGCGGGATTTCGAGCGTGCCGACCCGGTGCATGTTTTCGTCGCCAGCGGGCACCGGGCGCGTGGCCGTGGGCAGGACAATCACGTTGCTCGCCGCTTCGCGCTGTTCGCGCGCGACCGCCGGCTCTGCCTCGACCGGCTCGGCAAAGGCGCCGCCCGCCTGCACGCGTTCGGCCGCTGCAATCAGCTGGGCACTGGTGCGTGGCGATGCGCCGTACGCCGCCAGTTCCGCCACCCAGGGCGTCAGCTCGGCATGCGCGTGCTCCACGAGGTCGAGCAGGTCGGGTGTCGCGGCGCGGCCGTCGGCCAGCCAGACATTCATGACGCGTTCGAGCGCCGCCGCCCCGGCCGCGAATTCGTCCAGGCTGACCATGCGCGCACTGCCCTTGAGCGTGTGGAAGGCGCGCCGCACGATCGTCAGCGCCTCCTGGGCTGCGGGATCGCGCCGCAGGGCCGGCAGCGTGCCGGCAATCGTGTCCAGCACTTCGCCGGCTTCGGCCACGAAGATCTCGAGCAGCTCGGTATCGACGCCGGCCGCTTCCGGCTCAGCGGCGGGCGCTTCGGGAACAGCAGGCAGTGTGGCCGGCTCCTGTGCGGTGCTCGCCTGCTCGAACGTCAATTCGCGCAACAGGCCCGCTTCATCATCGAAAACGAAACGGCTCTTCGCGCTGTCGCTGTTTTGCGCCAGCATGTCGGTGAAGAAGCCGAGCGCGCCGATGTTCCGGGCGATGTTGTGCAGGGCGCCGGCCTGGGCTTGCAGGTCACCATCGCCCCCGGCCAGGCCTGCTACCGCATCGCGCACATGGTGAGCGGTACGCGCCGCCGCTTCCTGGTCGAGGATGGAGAGTGCGCCCTGGATCTGGTGCAGCACGGGACCGGCCGCAAGCAGCGCGCCGCGCTTGTGCTGCGCATCGTCGTAATACTCGTCGAGCAGCTTTTCGACCTGGCGCAGGCCGGACTTGATCTCGCCCGCCAGCACCGCCACCGTCTGGCCCTGCTGGATCTGGTGCGCCAGTTCGTTCTGCCAGTCCGGCGCCGCGGGCGGCGTCTGGCCGGCGGCCAGCGCCAGCAAGCGCTGCCCCACCATCTCGGCATGCTGGCCGAAATCGTCCGGCAACTGGCGCACCTGGTCCAGGCCATGTTCGACAAACAGCATCGCGGTGGCCATCTCGAGGCCGAACTGGTCGTTGCGGCTTGATCCGAGCGAGGCCTTGGCCGCCTCGCCAAGTTCGCGCAGCAGCCGGGTCAGCGCCGGCGCGCCGAGCTTTTCGCTGGCATCGCCGAGCGTCGCCAGGGCGTCGTTGAAGTCCGCTTCGCGCAGCGCGTCGGCGTGCATGGCCAGATGGTCCCAGTCGGACTTCGCACGCGCCAGCGCTTCCTTCGCTTCTTTCAGCGCGATTGGGTCGACTTTACCGTAGCGGCGCCCGGTGACATTCGCCGGCACCGCGCCATCGAGCGCGAAAGCACGGCGCAGCTGCGCGGCTTCGCCCCCGGCGCCCGGCGTGGCGGCGATGAAGAACAGCGCGTCGCGCAACATCGATTCCGGCAAGCCGGCCTGCCCTTGCGTCAGGCGGCGCAGCTGCAGGTTGATCTGGCCAAACAGCTGTTTTACATACAGGTCGCCCGCCAGCGCGCCGTCGGCAACCAGGCTTGCAAAGACGTGCAACGCGTGCCAGGCCGTGCGTGCCTGCGCATCCGGGCCACTCGCGACCAGCGGCGCGATCGCCGCGGCCAGCGCGCCGGCGTGCAGGCGCTGGGCCTCGGGCTCCAGACTTTTCAGGTAAGGCAGCAAGGACTTTTCGAACTGGGCGCGGCAGGCCGCATAGTCCGGCGTGGCGTCTTCCAGCGCGCCCGACAGCGCAAGCGTGCGCGTCGTGTCGACGCTCAAGAGGTCGGACGGGTGGATGCGCTCCGCGCCGAGCAGCTCCTGCAGCGCGCGATAGTAGGGGAACAGGCGCAGCGGCTGGGGCGCGCTGCCCGCCACCAGTTCGTCGAGGTATTCGCCGATCGCGCCAAAGGCCTCGCGCACAGCCGTGGCATTGTCCGGCGTGCAGTCGAGGGTGCGCTCCCTGAAGCGCTCGAGCGCGCGCTCGGCGGCGGAAGTGAGCAAGCCGACGCCCTCGACATCGACCATCTGCAGCGCGCCGTGCGCCTGGTGCAGGTGCGTCTTTGCATGCAGCAGCAGGGTCGGCTGGGCTTGGCTCGATCGTGTGGCGGCGTCGTTCAGGGCCGTAGCGGAGCGTTCGAGCGCGCCGCGGATCTCGCCGATCACCCACGACAGGGGACCGGTGTCAAAGGCGCTCGCGTGCGGGAATGAATTCATGGTCGTTGTCAACTGGAGGTCCGGCTCAGGGGGCGACGCGGAAGCGCGACACCGAGTTTTTCAGTTCCTGCGCCAGCACGGCCAGCTGGCGGATCGATTGCGCCGTCTGTTCGGTGCCGGCCTGGGTGTGCTGCGTCACCGACAGGATGTGCTGCATGTTGTGCGCCACGCCATTGGCCGATGTCGCCTGCAGGCCGGTCGCGAACGAAATTCCCTGGATCAGTTCCGCGAGGCGGTTCGAGATGCGCGAGATGTCGGCCAGCGCCGCACCGGCCGCATCCGACAGGCGCGCGCCCTCGACCACGCCCTGGGTTGATTTTTCCATCGCCGCGGCCGCGTCGTGCGTATCCGTTTGAATCGTCCGCACCAGGGCGCCGATCTGCTTGGCCGCGTCGCCCGAGCGTTCGGCCAGGCGCTGCACCTCTTCGGCCACGACCGAGAAACCGCGCCCCGCTTCGCCGGCCGACGCGGCCTGGATCGCGGCATTGAGTGCCAGCACGTTGGTCTGCTCGGTGATGTCCGAAATCAGTTCGGTGATCTCGCCGATCTCCTGGGACGATTCGCCCAGGCGCTTGATGCGCTTGCTGGTTTCCTGGATCTGTTCGCGGATCTCGTGCATGCCGAGGATCGCGTTCTGCACCGCCGTGGCGCCCTGCTCGGCTGCCGCAACCGATTGCCGCGCGACGTCGGCCGATTCGTTGGCCGACGTCGACACGTCGGTGATCTCGCCGGCCATGCGCAGCACAGTCGAGGAAGCTTCCTCGATCTCGCGCGACTGCTGCTCGGTCGCACCCAGCAGGCCCGTGGAAATTGTCTGCGCCTCGGTCGAGGCCAGCGTCACCTGCTCGGCGGTGGTGGTCACGCGCTGCACCAGGGTGCGCAGTTCTTCGACCGTGTAGTTGACCGAGTCGGCGATCGCGCCGGTGATGTCTTCGGAGACGGTGGCGTGCACGGTCAGGTCGCCGTCTGCCACCTCCTGCAGTTCGTTCATCAGGCGCAAAATCGCGGCCTGGTTCTGGTTGTTGGTGGCCTTGGCTTCTTCTTCCTGGGTTTGCGCCAACTGGCGCAGCGCTTCGGCTTCGCGACGGCGCGCGTCGGCGCCGCGGGTGCGGTTGTGCGAGTCCTGCAGCATGACGCGGCTGATCGAGCCGGCGGTAGCCAGCGTGAAGATCGAGGCCACCACCAGCAGCCAGAACCAGCCGTTCTGCGAGGATTGCTGCTCGCGGTAGCCGCCCTGCAGCGTCGTGACTTCCTTTTTCACGTCTTCGTTGTCGCGGTGGATGGTGCGCGCCGCGGCGCGTGCCTGCGAGTAGGCGGCCGGGTTGTCGAGGAAGGGCGTGAAATCGGTGCGGAAGGCGTTGAAACGCTGCTGCACCTGGCCGAGTTTGTCGCGCAGGTCCGGGTTGCGCTGGGCCGCGCCGCCATCGAGGAGCATGCGCAGCGCGTGTTCGAAGGCGGCACTGTCGGCGCCGATGCGCACCGCGGCGTCATCGCCGGGCATGCCGATGGCGAAGAACTGGTTGGCGCCGCGCGCCAGGCGCTGCGTCAGCATCATCATGCGGCCGATCGCGGCCAGCTCGCGCGCGCTGGCGCCGCGCTCGACGTTCTGCGCCATCAGGTCTTCGGTCAGGGTCAGCATTTCGGACGCCAGGGCGTCGAGCTGGCGCACGCTCTTGTCGAACGCGATCAGCGCCGGCTTCATCTTGATGATGTTGGAAGCTCCCTGCTCCGAGGCGCTCCAGGTGGCGCGCACGCGCTGGAGCTGGGCGCCCTGGCGGCCATTCGCGCCGGGGATGCTGACGCCGCCAAGATCGCCGCCCTTGGCGAGCAGGCGCATGCTGCGGTCGACTTCGGCGCGGCTCTCGTCGAGCTGGGCGAACGAATCGACGCGGCCGGCGAGCGCGTTCGGCGCCGCCTTGCCGGCACGCTGGGTGTGCATCAGGATGTCGCCGGCGACCTGGATCTGCGCCGCCACTTTCGCATTCACGTCGGCGTTCTGCCACATTGCGAGAATCGTGAGCAGGATGCCGACAGCGAAGGCGACGAGCAGGATGCGCAGCTGGCGCGGCAGCGACAGGTGGCCGATCAGCGGCAGGCTGAGGTTGTCCTCGTCCTCGGTATCGTCAGCCGCGGCCGGTGCGCGGCGCCGCATCACGCTCCCGAGGCGCAGCATGGCTTCGTCGGCCGAGCCGCCAGGTGAAGGGGGGGGTGGCATTACATCCTGCATCACATCCACCCCGAAGCGCGTGTCCGGCGACGCCAGCACGGTGTCGTTGTCGCCCTTCCCTTTCGGGAGGAAATTCAAACTCATCTTTGACGCGATTCCCATTGCGGCTCCTGGTGCTGCGGTTCTTAATTATTCGAGAGACTGACGTGCAGGAAGCGTTCTTCCCGCACCAGTGCCGCCAGCGACAGCGGCGTCCAGGCATGGCCTTCAGCGTCTTGCAGGTGGGCGCCATGGTCCTCCATGGCGGAGGCACGGCGCAAGCCGTACACGCGCGTGACCAGCAGCGCGCAGTTCAATCCCAGGCGCGGCGCCAGCGATACCAGGCGCGCATCCGGTCCGGCCGCGCTGGCGCCGGCGTCGAAATAACGCGCCAGGTCGATCACGCCGAGCAGGCTGCCGCGCACGTTGGCCAGGCCCAGGTACCAGGGCTGGGTCAGCGGCACACCGGCCAGCGGCGCGGGCGGCACAATCTCGCCGGCTTCGGTCAGTTCCAGCAAATAGCGCTCGCCGCCGATCGCCACACCGAGCTGGTGAGGGGCATGAAAGGCGCCGCTTTGCGCGGCCTGCATGCGCGCCAGCAGCTGCGCCTGGTAGTCGCGCAGGCGGGTGCGCCGGTTCGTGTGCGGCGCCGGCGCGCTGCCGTCGACGAGCGCGTTCATCAGGCGCCCAGTGCGGCGATGCGCGCCAGCAGCTGGGCCGGATCGACCGGCTTCACAAAATAATCCTTGGCGCCCTGGCGCATGCCCCAGATTCGGTCGGTTTCCTGGTTCTTGCTGCTGCAGATGATGACCGGGACGGCGGACAGCTCGGGGTCGCGCGCGATCGAGCGCGTGACCTGGAAGCCGTTCGCGCCGGGCATGACGACGTCCATCAGGATCAGTTCCGGGCGGTCGGCGCGCATTTGAATGAGCGCGTCCTCGCCGTTGTCGGCGGTGGAGACGGAAAAGCCGTTCTTTACCAGGATGTCGGTCAGGTAGTAGCGTTCGGTCGGCGAGTCGTCGACGATCAGGATCTTGTGTATGGCCACGGGGGCTCCGCAATTCGGTTGGTTCAGGCCTTGGGGGCCGTGTGCTCGCGGACGGCCGCGAGCAGGGTGTCTTTGGAAAACGGCTTGGTGAGATAGGCGCTCGAGCCGACCATCGCGCCGCGCGCACGGTCGAACAGGCCGTCTTTCGACGAGAGCATGACCACCGGCGTCGCATGGAAGCGCGCGCTCTTCTTGATCAGGGCGCAGGTCTGGTACCCGTCCAGGCGCGGCATCAGGATGTCGCAGAACACGAGCGCCGGATGATGGTCGTTGATCTTGGCCAGCGCGTCGAAACCGTCCTCGGCCAGCACCACGTGGTAGCCCGCCTGGGTGAGGAAAATCTCGGCCGAACGGCGGATCGTGTTGCTGTCGTCGACCACCATGACGGTCAGGCCGCTTGCTTGCTGTGATGTCGTCATTTTCGTTTCACTTCAGCATGGAGTGTCACGATAGCATAGGGAGATCGGCTTGTGCGCGAAGTGTTGCACAGCGGTAACTGGGAGGGAAAGGAGAGGGGAGAAGCTTATTCGAAGGGCTAGAAATTAAGTTATCGGGCGGGGCAAAATTGATAACAGAATGAAGTGATTGGCAAGAAAGGCCGGGGATAAATCGCGGCCATTCCAGCACCGCGAGCTTGAAAAATCAGATGGCAGTCATCTCAAAATCATCCTTGCGTGCACCACATTCCGGGCAGGTCCAGTTCATCGGCACATCGGCCCAGCGGGTGCCGGGAGCGATGTTGTCATCCGGTGCGCCTGCTTCTTCGTCGTACACCCACCCGCAGATCAGGCACATCCAGGTCTGGTAAGCGGTCGTATCGTTACTCACGTTGTAGTTCCTTCGATCTAGTAAAATGGAGAATCAGGTATCTTAATCTACGCGCCGTGCAAAACCAACCGTCTCCACTGATTCTCACATTTGGGGTGTCCGACCCTGTCGGAGCACTCGGCGTGCAAGCGGATAGCGCGACCTTCTCCGCCCACGGCTGCCACGCCCTCTCCATCACCACCGCGCTGCTGGTGTCGGACAGCGCACGCGTCGAGGAATGGCATGAAGTCGACACCGGCGTCATGGCCGACCAGGCACGCCAGGTGTTGGAGGACATGCCGATCGCCGCCGTCAAGATCGGCGCGATCGCCAGCATCGAGCAAGCCGCCGCGATTGCCGAAATCGTTTCGGACTATGCCGAGGTGCCGCTGATCGTCGACCCGTTTCTCTCCGCCCTGCCCGACTCCGGCATGTCGGACGAAGACATCGTCGCCTCGATCCGCCAGATCCTCGCGCCGCAAGCGACGGTGCTGCAATTGTCGCAATCGGAACTGGGGCGCATGGCCGAACTTTGGCGCGAAGTTGGCAACGAAAGCGGCGCCGAGGGTTGCCTCGAAGCCGACGTGGCTGAACTGACTGCGCGCGGTTGCCAGTACGTGCTGGTGACGGGCACCGCCGGCAGCGGCCACAAGCGCGCGAACAGCCTGTTCGACCGCGAAGAAGGCGTCACCACGATCGACTGGCAGCATCTGCCCGGTCATTTTCTTGGCGCCGGCTGCACGCTCTCGGGCGCACTCGTCGCATGCATGGCGCAGGGAATGGACGCCGTCGATGCCATGCGCGCCGCCCAGGAGTACACCTATGGCGCCCTGCTGCACGCCCAGCGCTTCGGCATGGGCAAACTCGTTCCCAACCGTTTTTATCGCCTCCTGCCGCAAGCCGGCAGCAAGAAAGTTTCATCGACATGAAGACTGACCACGCTCTTTCCCGCAACGACACCCTCTTCGCCCGTGCCCAGGAAACCACCCCCGGCGGCGTGAATTCGCCGGTGCGCGCCTTCCGCTCGGTGGGCGGCACGCCGCGTTTTATTACGCGCGCCGAAGGGCCGTATTTCTGGGATGCGGACGGCAAGCGCTACATCGACTACATCGGTTCCTGGGGTCCGGCCATCGTCGGTCACGCCCACCCTGACGTTGTCAAGGCGGTGCAGCTCGCTGCTGCGAATGGTCTCTCCTTCGGCGCGCCGACCGAAGGCGAAATCGAGATCGCCGAAGAAATCTGCAAGCTCGTTCCCTCGATCGAACAGGTGCGCCTGGTGTCGTCCGGCACCGAGGCGACCATGAGCGCGCTGCGCCTGGCACGCGGCGCCACCGGACGCGACAAGATCGTCAAGTTCGAAGGCTGCTACCACGGCCACGCCGACTCGCTGCTGGTGAAGGCCGGCTCCGGCCTGCTCACCTTCGGCAACCCGACCTCGGCCGGCGTGCCGGAAGATTTTGTGAAGCACACGCTGGTCCTCGACTACAACAACGTGCCCCAGCTGGAAGACGCGTTCGCCTCGATGGGCGACACCATCGCCTGCGTGATCGTCGAGCCGGTCGCCGGCAACATGAACCTGATCCGCGCCACGCCTGAATTCTTGCAGCGCATGCGCGACCTGTGCACGGAACACGGCGCCGTGCTGATTTTCGACGAAGTGATGTGCGGCTTCCGCGTCGGCCTCGGCGGCGCCCAGGAAATGTACGGCATCAACCCGGACTTGACGGCCTTGGGCAAGGTCATCGGCGGCGGCTTGCCGGTGGCGGCCTTTGGCGGCAAAACCGAACTGATGCAGAAGATGGCGCCGATCGGCCCGGTCTACCAGGCCGGCACCCTGTCGGGCAATCCGGTGGCGGTCGCTGCCGGCATGACAACGCTTAAATTAGTGCAGCAGCCGGGCTTCTACGAGAAGCTCACCGCGACTGGCGAAAAGCTCGTCAAAGGCTTGAGCGAAGCGGCGAAAGAAGCCGGCATCGCCTTCTGCGGCGACTCGGTGGGCGGCATGTTCGGCATGTATTTCAGCGAGACGGTGCCATCGACCTATGGCCAGATGATGGCCGGCGACAAAAGCCGTTTTAATGCCTTCTTCCACGGCATGCTGGATGAAGGCGTTTATTTCGCGCCGGCCATGTTCGAAGCGGGTTTCGTGTCCGCTGCGCATGACGATGCGGTCATCGAGGAAACGATCGCAGCCGCCAGGAAAGTCTTCGCCCGCATCGCTTAAGGCAGAGCAAAGGCGCCGCTCCGGTACGCGCAGTGCTCGACGCGCCTTGTGCCATGATGGACCTCACTCCGGTTGGGTTTGATCATGGCACGACTCCGACGTTCTCCTCCCGGCGCGCCCCGTTCGCGGGTGCCGCGCTCGCAGCAGCCGCTGCCCCAGACCGGGCAGGCGGCGGTCACGGTCGCGCTGTTGCGCGCGGCCGATGCATCCAATTCCGATGCTTATTACGCCGGCATCGTCGACGCGCTGAACGACTACGCGCGGCCTTATGAGGTCGACACGCCCTTGCGCCTGGCCCACTTCCTGGCGCAGATCGGCCATGAAAGCGGCTTCCGTGCATTTGAAGAGAATGGCAATTACTCGGCGCCGCGCATGCGCGAAATTTTCGGCTGCCGCGGCGGGCGTGCCCAGTACGACCGCACCGGCGACGAGTGCCGCCTCGGGCAGGACGGCCAACCGGCGCGCCTGCGTCCCAAGCTCTGGCTGGAAGCGGACAGTTACGCCGGCAATCCCGAGCGCCTGCTCGCCTATGTCTATGCGAACCGCCTTGGAAACAGCGACGAAGCCTCGCTCGATGGCTACCGCTACCGCGGACGCGGCCTGATCCAGCTGACCGGCAAGAGCAACTACGCGGCCTTTAGCGAGGCCCACAATGCGCGCACGTCAACGGACCCGCGCGATTTTGTGGCGCAACCCGAGCTCCTCATGAGCGAACTCAAATACGCCATCGAATCGGCTTTCTATTACTGGCATGCGCGTACAGTCAATGCGCTTGCCGACCTGGACGACCTCAAGCAAGTCACCCGCGCCGTGAATGGCGGCCTGAACGGACTGGAAGATCGCGGAGCGCGCCTTGCGAGCATCAAAAAAGTATTGGGTATTTGAATTGATTCTGGTAGCGGCCTGCTGCGCGGCCGCTCCTGCGCGCGCCGAGTCGCTCTGCGCGCCGAACGAGCCCGTTGTCTTTGCCTGCCATGTGGGGTCGAAAATGGTCTCGCTGTGCCGTCCGGCCGGCGACTGGGGCATGCTGAGCTACCGTTTTGGCGGCGTGGGGAAACTCGAATTGACGTATCCGGAGCCTGGCCGCCAGGCCAGCGCGGCGTTCACCGTGAAGTCGGTGCCGTTGGTGGGCGGCGGCGAAACCACGGTCGCGTTCAAGCGCGGTGTGTACACCTACACTGTCTACAGCAAGGTGGCACGGGGGAGTGACGGCAGCACGCCGGAATTCGAGGATGGCGTCATCGTCGCGCGGCGCGGGAAGGTGCTCAGCCGCATGCGCTGCGCGGATGGAGGCGAAGGATTCCGGGAGCCGATGACCGCGGTGGCAGTGAAATAAAATTTCATCACGAGCAGTGTCGTGAAATATTATTTCACGCCAACTTCAACCAACCCCGCTTCCTGAAATACCACAAGGGTGCAATCGCACTGGCCACCATCAGCCCGAGCGCAAACGGATAACCATAGGTCCAGTTCAGCTCGGGGAACCACTTCTGGAAGTTCATGCCGTAGATACTGGCGATCAGCGTCGGCGGCAGGAACACGACCGAGGCCACCGAAAACATCTTGATGATCTTGTTCTGGTTAATATTGATGAAGCCGACGGTGGCATCCATCAGAAAGTTGACCTTGTCGAACAGGAACGAAGTGTGGCCGTCGAGCGATTCGATGTCGCGCAGGATCTGGCGCGCTTCATCGAACTGTTCCGAGTTCAGCAAGCGGCCGCGCATCAGGAAGCTGACGGCGCGCCGCGTGTCCATCATGTTGCGGCGGATGCGGCCGTTCAAGTCTTCCTCGTGCGCAATCGAGTTCAGCGCGGCCGCCGCGTCCTGGTCGGTGAATTCCTTTTGCAGCACGCGGGTACTGACTTCTTCCAGGCTTTCGTACACGCCTTCGAGCGCGTCGGCCGAGTATTCGGCGTCGGTCGCGTACAGATCGAGCAGCACGTCCATGTAATCGGCGATCGAACCGGGACGCGAGCGGGCCCGCATGCGCACCAGACGGAACACGGGCAGGTCATCCGAGTGCACCGAAAATAGCCGCTTGCCCGACAGGATGAAGGCGACCGTCACCACGCGCGACGGGCCATCTTCTTCTTCGCGCAAGAAATCGGTGCGCAGGTGCAGGTCGCCGTTCTCGGCTTCGTAGTAGCGGGCCGAGGCCTCGATGTCCGAGACTTCGTCTTCGCCCGGCAGGATCACGCCGTAGATTGCCTTGACCCACGCGCGTTCGTCGTCATCCGGATCGGTGAGATCGACCCAGACAGGGGCGGCATTCTCCAGATCGGCGCGCGAGGCGATGGGGATCTGGTTCAGACGGCCATTTTGTAGGACAAATACGTTGATCATGCGCTTTCTCGGCCGGAATCAAAACTGACGCAAGTGTACCCGTTCGCCCCGGGCGGGGCCACCCCGAAACAGCACTTTTGCCGGGCAACCGGGAGAAACTATGGCAACTCGGCCGAGGCCATGCGGCGCTGGATCAGTCCGGCGCGCCTGAGCAGGTAATTCGTGCTGCGGTTGCGGTCGTAGTAGCGCGGGTTGGGCAGCATCACGGCCAGGCGCGCTGCCTGCGCCGGCGCGAGCTTGGCCGCCGGGGTGCGGAAGTAATAGCGCGCGGCCGCTTCGGCGCCGAACACGCCGCGTCCGAACTCGACCACGTTCAAATACACCTCGAGGATGCGGCGCTTGCCCATCACCGTTTCCAGCATGAAGGCAATGATCATTTCCTGCCCCTTGCGCAGGTAGCTGCGCGAGCCCGACAGGAACAGGTTTTTCGCCAGCTGCTGCGTGATGGTCGAACCGCCGCCGACCACCTTGTGCTTGCGGTTGTTGCGCTCATAGGCTTTCTCGAGCGCTTCGAAGTCGACGCCCGGATGGTCGGCGAAATTCGCGTCTTCCGACGCCACCACGGCGCGTTTCAGGTTATTCGAGATGCGCTCGTAGGGCACCCACTCGTGCTTGAGTTGCGCATCCGGATTCTTTTCGCGCAACTCGGACAATTGCTGGCGCATAAAGCTGGTCGAGCCCGGATTGAAATACACGAACCAGCAGACCTGCACGAAGAAATACAGCTGGAGCAAAAAGAAGGCCAGGATCGGCCCCAGGAAAATCCACTTGATCCAGCGCCGGCCGCCCTTTGCCGTGCCCGATCCATTGCCTCGTTTTGCCATTGTTATTTTTCTTTGGAGTTGAATGACGCAATTGCGTAACGCAGTTGAGTCAATACGTCGCCCGTGTCCGGCCGCACGCCGCGCCAGACCGTAAATGCTTCGGCCGCCTGTTCGACCAGCATGCCGAGCCCGTCGCGCGTGCTGGCGCCCTGTGCGGCAGCAAAGGCCATGAACGGCGACGGCGCGCTGCCGTACATGATATCCAGAGCCAGGGTTTCTTTAGCAAAGGCCGAGGCCGGCACCGGCGGCATGGCATCTGACAGGCTGCTTGAGGTGGCGTTGATGACGATGTCAAAGGGCCCCGCGATCTCGTCGACACCGCAGGCGGCCAATTCAACGTCGTGGCCGCTGAAGCTTGCCACCAGGCTGTCGGCGGTGGCGCGGGTACGGTTCGCCACCAGGATCGACTGCGGCCCTCCTTCGATAAAAGGCAGCATGATCCCGCGCGCCGCGCCGCCGGCGCCGAGCAGCAGGATGCGTTTGCCCGCCAGCGTCACGCCGGCATTCTGGACGATATCGGCCACCAGGCCCGGACCGTCGGTGTTGTCGCCAACGATCTCGCCGTTCGTAAAACTGAGGGTATTCACGGCGCCGGCGGCAAGTGCGCGCTCGCTCAGGCGGCTTGCCACGCCCACTGCCTCGATCTTGAACGGCACGGTGACATTCGCGCCCTTGTAGCCCTGGGCAACAAGGTTGCGCACCGTCTCGGCGAAACCGTCAAGCGGCGCCAGGCAGCGTTCATAGCTGATGTCCTGCCCGGTCTGCGCGGCAAATACCGCGTGGATCTCGGGCGATTTGCTGTGGGCAATCGGGTTGCCGATCACGCAGTAGCGGTCGGTCATGCCCCCTCCTGCAATTGCGCCTTCAGTTTTTCCTCGCGGGTAAAGGTAAAACGGGTGATCACGATCCACAGATCATCCTTGCCTGCCGTACGCATGTTCTGCGGGAAGCTGCCGAAGGGCGCGGCGCGGCGCACGATCTCGAGCGCCGCCTTGTCGAGCGCCGGATTGCCGGACGAACGTTCGATGCGCGGTCCGCCTTCCTTCTGGTACAGCGTGCCGTCCTGGAAGACCGGAATCGAAATGACGAGTTCGCCGTACAGCTTGTTGCCGTTTTGCTGAGGGAAATTCAGCGTCCCGACCTCTTCCACCTGCTTTTGCATGGCCTTGTAGTACAGCGCGTAGCCGACCTGGCGTGTGCTCGGAGAAATGTGGGTGCGTTTCGGGCGCTTGTTCTGATCCTCGATCGTCTGCGTGATCTCGGCCGTCATGCGCGCGATCTGGCGCGTGGTGTCGACCTCATCGGCCCCGGTGCGGGTCGGGTCCGGCTTGTCCCTGTCGGTGACGGGCGCGGCCTTGAAACTGGCATTCTGCGCGCGCGTCAGCACGTTCTGCTGCAGCTGTTCGAGTTCGACGATGCGTTTTTGAAGCGCCTTGATGCTGTCGCCGTTTTCGTTCTTGCGCAGGTCGGGCAATGGCGACTTCGAACGCCCGGCGTCGGCCGTACCGCCGCCTTCGAGGTTGGCCTGGGCCAGCGCCTCGGCTTTCGTCGGCGCCTTGGCGTGCTTGGCATTGACCAGGATGACTTCCAGGCCCGGATCGGCCGGCTCGAAGCGCAAGGCGTCGGGCGCGACGAAACGGATGGCGAGCAGGACCGCATGCGCCGCCACCGAAGCGGCCAGGGCAATCATGAGGGGACGGTTTTCTTGGGAATACTTCACGCGGGCGGCCGGACGGCTGTTGAATCTGGGAATCCAAGCATTCTACCGTGCGGAGCGACGGTGTGGGTGCTTGGTGGCGGCGTGGCAACGGTCCGTTGAGGTGGGGTCATTGAGGCCAATGGCCTCAATGACGGGTTCAACGGGCGATCGCGCCCACCCTACAAAATTGATGGAGTAGCCGGCGTTGCGTCATCGGTGCTGACCACCGCCACCACACCTTCGGCTTCGACCACTTCCTCCACCGCCGCTTCGCCCGTATCGCCTTCGTCTTCTTCAGCGGCCATGTCCTGGGCCGGCGCCGCAACGACTTCGAGCAGGCGTGCCTCGAGCGACAGGTCGACTTCGTCCCAGCGCACGATGTCCAGGCGCACCGGCGTACCGCGCGCCACCTGCGGCATGCCGGACAGGCGGATCACCAGCGGCACGTCGGTCAGGCGCAGCACGTCGTCTTTCAATACGACGGCGTCGACCTGCTTCGCGCCTTCCTGCGCCAGCCAGCGCAGGCACCAGTAACGTTCCATGGTCTGCTGGAACTCGTTATATGCCGCGTAGGCCGCGTCGAAGGCCGAGACGATCGAGAACAGCGTCGCGTCGCGCGGTTTGAAGGGCGCGACCAGCGGCGCCGTCACGCCGTGCTCGGCGCAGGCGATGATCTGCCATTGATTGACGAGGTCGGTATAGCGGCGCAGCGGCGAGGTGCTCCAGGCATATTGATCGACACCGAGGCCCTGGTGCGGCGCCGCGTGCGTGACCATGCGCACCTGCATTTTTGCCGCCCAGCCGGCGCCGCTGCCGGCGCCCTGCGAACGGTAGATGCCCGGTACGCCCGAGTCGTGCAGCAACTTGCCCCAGGTGCTGTTCGCGAAAATCATCAGCTCGGCGACGATCTTGTCGAGCGGCGCACCGCGCTTGCGGCGCACGATCGAGACGACGTCGTCGTCGACATAGAAATTGAAGTCGACGCGGTTGCCCTGCTCGGGTTTCAGGCCAAAGGCTTCGCGCTTGACCATGCGTCCCGCTTCCAGCTTCAAGGCCCACTTCCACAGCAAACCGAGCTCGGACTTGTGCGGATACTCGCCGGCGCCATTCTCGAGCGTCTCTTCGTTCACCAGTTCGTCGAGGTCGTTATGGCGCAGGTTGCTTTTGATCGGCACCAGCTCGGCGCGCGTCGTGGTCGAGATCGTCGACCAGTCTTCGGGATTCAGGACGGCATACAGCGACAGTGCCGGGCAAGTCGTGCCTTCGGCCAGCGTGAACGCGTTGACGACCTCGTCCGGCAGCATCGTGATCTTGTCGCCCGGCATGTACACCGTCGACATGCGGTTGCGTGCGATCTTGTCGATCTCGTCATCGGGCTTGATGGCAAGACCTGGCGCGGCAATGTGGATGCCCACGCGCACGGTGCCGTCGGCCAGTTGTTCGACCGAGAAGGCGTCGTCGATCTCGGTGGTGGTCACGTCATCGATCGAGAAAGCGGCCACATGTGCGACCGGCAAGGCGGTCGGCGCAGCCGGCACCGCGACCGGTGCAAAACCGGCGCCGCGCGGGAAGTTCTCGAACAGGAAACGGCCCATATGTAGCGCTTTGGGCGAGGCGATGCCTTTGGTTGCCAGCATCAGGCGTGGCGCCGTGGTCTGCAGCTCGTCGGCCGCCGCTTCCAGGGCCTTGTATTCGATCGTGTTCTTGTCGGGCTTGAACAGCAGTTGCGCGACGATCGGCTGCATCGAGGCCGGCAGCGTGCCGGCTTTCAGCTCGTCGACATAGCCGGCCTGGATCAGGGCCTGCTGCTTCTTCTTTTCGATGCCGGCCTGGGCCGCGCGCAGCGACTGCTCGGGCGCCGCCTTGTAGCGTCCACGCCCTTTTTTGTAGAAGTAAATCGGGGCGTTGTGCAGCGCCAGCACCAGGCCGGCCGCTTCCGCGGGCAGCGGCGCATGGCCGAAATATTCGGCGCCGAGTTCAGGGAACCCAAATTCTTCCTGACCCGCCACTTCCCACAGGAAGTCGAGGTCGACCTCGGCGGCGATGCCCTTCGCTTCGGCCAGCAGCACTTCGGGTGCCGGCTTCTCGAATTGCAAGAGGACGTCCTTGATCTTGACCTTGGTCCGCTTGCCGCTGGCGAGCTCCACCTGATAGGCTTCGCCGGCAGTTGATAACACCGAGCCGACCTTGAAGTCGCCCGATTCTTCAAAAAATAGATTCATCTTATGTCGTGTTCTTTGTTGTTGCGGCTGCTAATTTGACTACCGCCGGCAGGAATACCTCGGTGACCATCAGCAAGCCTTGATGACGGCGGTAGACACAGCGCCGTGCATGGAAAACATGTCCGTCCAGATTGCCACCCAGCGCCGCGCGCGCACGCGCCAGCAGCGGGTGGCTGCCGCGCAGCCGGGCAAACTCGAGTGGCCCGCGCACTACCCGCGGGTCGTGAAACAGGGTGGTGCCGAGCGAGCGTTCGCCCAGCGCCGAAAACAATGGCCAGTCGCTTGCCGTGGCCGACATCGGCACGACCGTGTGACCGAACACGACCGGCACCCCGTCGCAGCACAGCATTACTTCGCGCTCCCAGACCCGTTCGCGGCGCGCCAGGCCGATCGGCGCCGCTTCCTCGAACGAACAGGGCGCAGCCTTCTGGTGCAGGCGCCGTACGCGAAACGTCCCGCTGGCAGCGACCAGGCGCGCCGTCAGCGAACCTCTTGTTGCCAGCCAGTCGCGCATCGCCGCATCAGTCCCGACGGCGGCAAGCTTGCGATGCCACTTTCCCAGCCGCAGGTGCACGCCTACGATGTCGCCTGCCCTAGGGACGGGTGCAGGTCCGGCTGGCAAAACGCCAACACCTCGTCCACATAGTGCGCAAATTCGGAAATCGCGTGGTCGCTGCCCTCGATCACATGCTGGCGCGCACCTTCATAGTGGGCCACCATGTCGCGGTAATCCAGCACTTCGTCGCCGGTCGCGGCGACCAGGAAATAGCGCTCCGGCTGAGTGATGCGCGCAACTTTCAATGCGGCCAGCTCGTCGATGTATTCGCGGCGGAACTCGAACGGTTCATCCGAATGCCAGCCGGTGGTGACGCCGACATGCTTGTCGAGCTTGATCAAAGGATCTACCGACGGATTGAGCAGCACTGCGCGCACATTCAAGCGCTCAGCGAGCCAGGTGGCGTAAAAGCCGCCCAGCGACGAGCCGACGATGGACAAATTGTGCGGTGCATGGCGCTCGGCCAGCAGCAAGGCGAGCTCCATGGCCGCCTTTGGGGAAGCCGGCAGTTGCGGGCAGATCAGGTCGCCGGCACGCCCGGCCGCCGTCATCCGCTCCTGCATCACGCGCGCCTTGAAGGAACGCGGCGAGGAACGGAAGCCGTGGAGATAGAGAATCATGTCGCCAGCGCCTCGAGCAGCTTCTGGTGCACGCCGCCGAAGCCGCCATTGCTCATCACGAGGATGTGGTCGCCCGGCTGGGCCGCCTGCACGATGGCCTGCACCATGTAGTCGATCTGGTCGAAACTGTGGGCGATCCCGCCCAACGGTTTCAAGGCGTCAGCCAGCGACCAGCCCAGCGCTTGCTGGCTGCCGAAGCCGAACACCAGGTCCGCGTCGCGCAGGCTGCCCGGCAGCGCGTCCTTCATGGCGCCCAGCTTCATCGTATTCGAGCGCGGTTCCAGCACGGCCAGGATGCGGCCCTTGGCGCCGATCTTCTGGTGCAAGCCCCCTACCGTGGTGGCGATCGCCGTCGGGTGGTGGGCGAAGTCGTCATACACGGTGATGTCATTCACCACGCCGCGCACTTCCATGCGCCGCTTGACGCTCTGGAAGCGCGACAGCGAATCGACCGCTTGCGCCACCGGCACGCCGACGTGGCGCGCCGCCGCAATCGCGGCCAGCGCGTTCGAGCGGTTGTGCTTGCCGGTCAGGTCCCAATGCACGGTGCCCTGGTTTTCATGATTAAAAATGACATCGAAGCTGGAACCGCCCGGATGCTCGACCATTGCCCAGTCCACGCCATCGGACACGCCAAAGGTTTCCTTCTCGCTCCAGCAGCCGCGCTTGATGACGCGCGCGAGCGAGGTTTCGTCGCCGTTCACGACCAGCCGCCCCACGCCCGGCACGGTGCGCACCAGGTGGTGAAACTGGGTCTCGATCGCGCTGATGTCCGGGAAGATGTCGGCGTGGTCGAATTCGAGGTTGTTCAGGACCGCCGTTTTCGCGTGGTAATGGACGAACTTGCTGCGCTTGTCGAAGAAGGCGGTGTCGTATTCGTCCGCTTCGATGACGAAGAAGTCGGAATCGGTGGCACCCGACAGGCGCGCCGAGATACCAAAATTCATCGGCACGCCGCCGATCAGGAAGCCCGGCGCGTAACCCGCGTCTTCCAGGATCCAGGCCAGCATCGACGAGGTCGTCGTCTTGCCGTGGGTACCGGCCACGGCAAGCACCCATTTTTCGCGCAAGATATGTTCGCCGATCCACTGCGGGCCCGACGTATACGGCAGGCCGCGGTTCAGGATTTCCTCGATCAGCGGATTACCCCGCGTCATCACATTACCCACGACATACAGGTCGGGATTCAGCGACACCTGCTCCGGCCCGTAGCCCTGGATCAGTTCGATGCCCTGGGCCTCGAGCTGGGTACTCATCGGGGGATAGACGTTGGCGTCGCAGCCGGTAACGCGGTGGCCTGCTTCTTTCGCCAGGACTGCCAGGCCGCCCATGAAGGTGCCGCAAATGCCGAGGATGTGAATGTGCATGATCGTGAGTAATAAAGCGAATACGCGATTCTACCCGACGCGATGCCATTTTTCGTTCAAGAGTATGATCAGGGGCATGATGCCAACCCAGAATTATGACCTCCAGCAGCAGCGCGCGCAGATCGCCGCGCTTGCCGCACGCATGATCGCGCAGGACGGCGCCGACTATGCGACGGCGCGCAGGAAAGCGGCCCGCCAGGTGCTCGGCGTGGACCAGGCGCAGCCGAACCTGATGCCCGACAACGCCGAGATCGAAGAGGAAGTGCGGCGTTACCTGAGCTTGTTCGGCGGTGCGGCGCACGCCGAACTCTTGCAGGCGCTGCGCAAAACAGCCTTACAGGTGATGGATGCGCTGGCCGAGTTCCGCCCCTATCTCACAGGCGCGGTGCTGAACGGCACGGCCGGCGAGCACGACGATATCCATTTGCAACTGTTTGCCGATAGCGCCAAGGAAGTCGAGATTTTCCTCCTGAACCGCAACGTCAATATAGAGATCTCGGAAACGACGCACTTCAAGGGCGCCCGTCACGATCCGGTTGAAACAGTGAGCTTCCTGTGGCATAAGGAGGCGGTGCATGCCGAGTTGTATGATTTTCATGATTTACGCGGCGCACTCAAACCGCGGGGCGATGGCCGCCTGCAGCGCGTCGACGCTGCCGGCCTGCGCGCCCTGATGACGACCGATCCATCCCTGGAACAAGACCAATGAAGAAAACAAAGCTGGCCGCCGTGGCGGCCGTGGCAGTGATTTTTTGCGCCCTTGGCGTGGTGTTTGGCAGTAAAACGAAGGAGGCGGCACCGTTGACGACCGCCATGGCGCCGACCAGCGGCGCAGCGCACACCGCCTCGACTAATCTCTATGCGCGTACCCTGGACGACCTCGCCGGCAAGCCGCAAGCCTTGAGCCAGTGGAAAGGAAAACCGTTACTGATTAACTTCTGGGCCACCTGGTGCGGCCCCTGCGTGCAGGAAATGCCGGAGCTCTCGGCAATCGCCGACGAGGAAGCCGCCAAGGACGCCAATAAGCGCTTCAACATCATCGGCGTCGGCATCGACTCGACGACGGCCATGAGCGAATTTGCCGCCAAGCACAAAATCAAGTATCCACTCCTGGTGGGCGGCATGGGCGGCACGGACATCGCGCGCGAATTCGGGAATGCGAACGGCGGCCTGCCCTTCACGGTGCTCATCGGGGCAGATGGCCAGGTACGCAAGACTTATCTGGGCAAATTGAAATTCGACGAGTTGAAGGCCGACCTGGCGGGCTTGTAGCACGCGCGAACGGTCGTTCTTTTACGAAGGCCGCAGGCGTCACTGTTATTCAGAGAGAATTTTATCGCTTGCCAATAGCTGACGTTGGCGGCAAAATGCGTCACTTTCGAGGAAAGACTCTACAATACAATGGCGAAAAAGCTACTGCTGCTCAACGGTCCCAATTTGAATTTATTGGGAACCCGCGAGCCTGCGGTGTATGGCGCGGCAACGCTGGCCGACATCGAAAGCGCTGCCACGGCCCAGGCCGAGGCAGCGGGCGGATCGCTTTCCTGCTTTCAGAGCAACCATGAAGGTGCGCTGATCGATCGCATCCATGCGGCACGCACCGAGGGCGTGGACGCGATCGTCATCAATCCCGGCGGGCTGACCCACACGAGCGTGGCATTGCGCGATGCGCTCGCTGCAGTGGCGATCCCGTTCATTGAGGTCCATATCTCTAATATTTATCAGCGCGAAGAATTCCGCCACCATTCCTATTTGTCGGCGCTCGCCCGCGGCACTATCTGCGGGCTCGGCACGGACGGGTATCGTTTTGCCATCGACTTCGCGCTTAAATAGCGTTAATCTACGTCAACTTCATGCATCATCTTAAGCTGCGCCCTCTTTTGGCGCGCTGTTTTACTCTTTTAATACCACAATAATTCCAAGGGGTTTCACATGGATCTACGTAAACTCAAGACTTTGATTGACCTCGTCGCCGAATCGGACATCGCTGAACTCGAAGTGACCGAAGGCGAAAGCAAGGTCCGCATCGTCAAGTCGTCCGCCACGCCCCAAGGCCAGATGATGATGATGCCGTCCGGCATGCAGCAGTACGCGGCGCCCGCCCCTGCCGCCGCCCCTGCTGCCCCGGCCGCGCCAAGCGCGCCTGCCGTCGCTGTCGAGACCGGCCATGTCGTCAAATCGCCGATGGTCGGCACCTTCTACCGTTCGTCCTCGCCTGGCGCCGCTGCGTTCGTCGAAGTTGGTACCGCCATCAAGGAAGGCGACACCCTTTGCATCATCGAGGCGATGAAGCTCCTGAACGAAATCGACGCCGAAGTGTCGGGCGTTGTCACCAAGGTCCTGGTGGAAAATGGCCAGCCGGTCGAATTCGGCCAGCCGCTGTTCGTGATCGGCTAAGGCGAAACGTCCTTCCGGTCGGGTTTTCTTCCCGGCCGCATGATCCCGAACCCAGGCCGGCGCACGACGCCGGCTCTCTCACACACCGAAGCTAACCATGTTTGAAAAAATTCTTATCGCCAATCGTGGTGAAATCGCGCTGCGTATTCAGCGCGCATGCCGCGAAATGGGCATCAAGACGGTGGTCGTCCACTCGGAAGCCGACAAGGACGCCAAGTATGTGAAGCTGGCCGACGAGTCCGTCTGCATCGGCCCGGCCGCGTCTTCGCTGAGCTATCTGAACATGCCAGCCATCATCAGCGCCGCCGAAGTGACGGACGCCGAAGCGATCCACCCGGGCTACGGCTTCCTGTCGGAAAACGCCGACTTTGCCGAGCGCGTGGAAAAATCGGGCTTCGTCTTCATCGGCCCGCGTTCCGATTCGATCCGTTTGATGGGCGACAAGGTCTCGGCCAAGCAGGCGATGATCCGCGCCGGCGTTCCCTGCGTGCCGGGCTCGGAAGGCGCGCTGACGGACGACCCGAAGGAAATCATCCAGACTGCCCGCAAGGTCGGCTATCCGGTCATCATCAAGGCAGCCGGCGGTGGCGGCGGACGCGGCATGCGCGTCGTCCATACCGAAGCGGCCCTCCTGAACGCCGTGGCAATGACCAAGACCGAAGCCGGCAGCGCCTTCGGCAATCCGGAAGTGTATATGGAGAAGTATCTGGAAAATCCGCGTCACGTGGAAATCCAGATCCTGGCCGACGAACATAAAAATGCCGTCTGGCTGGGCGAGCGCGACTGCTCGATGCAGCGCCGCCACCAGAAAGTCATCGAAGAAGCACCGGCGCCGGGTATCCCGCGCAAATTGATCGAAAAGATCGGCGACCGCTGCGCCGAAGCCTGCCGCAAGATCGGCTACCGTGGCGCCGGCACCTTCGAATTCCTGTACGAAAATGGCGAGTTCTATTTCATCGAAATGAACACCCGCGTGCAGGTCGAACACCCGGTCACCGAAATGATCACCGGCATCGACATCGTGCAGGAACAGATCCGCATTGCCTGCGGCGAGAAGCTGCGCTTCCGCCAGCGCGACATCATGCTGGCCGGCCACGCGATCGAATGCCGCATCAATGCGGAAGATCCGTTCAAGTTTACGCCCTCCCCTGGCCGCATTACCAGCTGGCACCCGCCGGGCGGCCCTGGCATCCGTGTCGATTCGCACTCGTATGCGGGCTACTATGTGCCACCTCATTACGACTCGATGATCGGCAAGGTAATTTCCTACGGTGCTACTCGGGAGCAAGCAATTCGCCGCATGCAAATTGCGCTGTCGGAAATGGTGGTCGAGGGTATTCTTACCAACATCCAGCTGCACCGCGAACTGATGGTCGATGCGCGCTTCATCGAAGGCGGCACCAACATCCATTACCTGGAACAGAAGCTGGCCAACCGTCCGGACACGAAGGTTGTCGTGGCTCCCGAAAACAAGGCTGACGCATGAGCTGGACTGAAGTCATCATCGAGATCGCACGCGAACACGCAGAAGGCTTGTCGGACGCCCTGATGGAAGCGGGCGCGCTGTCGGTGTCGGTGGAAGATGCCGACGAAGGCACGGACCAGGAAAAGCCGCTGTTCGGCGAGCCCGGCATGGAGCCGACCGAGGCCGCCTGGGACCACAGCCGCGTCGTGGCCCTGACCGATGTCGACGCTGATCAACAAGCCATCATCGCGGAAGCCGCCGCCGCCATCGGGCTGACGCAAGTGCCGGCCTTCACCACGCGCGACGTGGCCGATGCCGACTGGGTACGCCTGACGCAATCGCAGTTCGAGCCGATCCACATCGGCACCAACATCTGGGTCGTGCCGAGCTGGCACGAGGCACCGGACCCGAACGGCCTGATCCTGGAACTCGATCCGGGCCTGGCCTTCGGCACCGGCAGCCATCCAACCACGCGCCTGTGCATGGAGTGGCTGGAAGCCCATCCGGCGCCCGGCAAATCGGTGCTCGATTACGGCTGCGGTTCCGGCATCCTGGCCATGGTCGCCAAGAAGCTGGACGCTGCCGATGTCACCGGTGTCGACATCGACCCGCAGGCGATCGAGTCGGCGCGCGCGAATGCCGAACGAAACAACTGCGACATCACCTTCTATGTGCCGGACGACCTGGCCGTGTCGCCGAACGAACGCCACGCACGAGGCAAGTTCGACATCGTGGTCGCCAACATCCTGTCGAGCCCATTGAAGGTCATGGCGCCGATGTTGTCCGGCCGCGTGGCCGCTGGTGGTTCGCTGGTGCTGTCGGGCGTGCTGGCGCGCCAGGCCGAGGAAGTGGCCGCCGCCTACGCACCTTTCATCAAGCTGGGCGTCTGGGCCGAGCAGGACGGCTGGGTTGCCCTGCACGGGACGCTTGGCCAGGACACGATACCGGCCGCGCGCACCGCAACGAACGCGTAAGGAGCCAGGCATGGCGCTTGCCACACAATGTCCCCATTGCGGCACCATGTTCCGGGTCGCCTCGGACCAGCTCAAGCTGCGTGGGGGCATCGTGCGTTGCGGCTCCTGCCAGGAGATTTTTGACGGCAGCGCCAGCCTGGTCGACCTGGATGCCTTGCCTGCCAAGGCGCCTGCCGAACCTGAGACGGTAGCTGAACCCGCACCTGCTTTGGCCCCCGAGCCCAAGCCCGAGCCCGCGCCTGCCGTACAGGCCGAGGCTCCCGCCGAGCCCCCTGCCCCCGCTATTCCGATTGACGAACCGCTGGCGCCGCTCGAGGTGGCAGTCGAACTCCCGGCATTCGAAGAGCAACCGGTCTACACGCTCGACTTCGACCATACCTTCGATCCGTTCGGGATCTTGCCGAAGGTCGATGCGCCGGAACCGAGTCAGCCTGAGGCGCCGGTGACCGACGCCGAAGAGACGCTCAAGCCGGTCCCGCCGGTCCTGCCGCCATGGTCGCACGTGCTGAACGATCCCGAACCGGTCCCGCAAACGCGCGCGCCGGCAGAAGACGAACAGCCCGAGGCACAACCCGTGACTGACGCGCACGGTCCAGTTGGCATCGACCCTGCATTCAACCTGCCGGTCGACGAAGAACTGGTTGCCCTTCCCCTGCTTGACCACGAACCGGAGCCGGAACCAGTCGCCGCCACGCCACGTCTGCGGCAGCCGGCCGACGACGCCCCGCCACTCCTGATGCGCGAGTCGACCGCCAGCACCAGCCCGCTGGCGCCTGCCGCGGCGCACGTGATGCCGGCGGCACGCACGCCGGCCGCCAAGCGCGCCGAAAAGGCCGCGGCGCGGCGCTCCAAGCTCACGCCGACCCGGATCGAATCGCAGCCGAAACTGCGCGCCGCCGAGATCGACGAGCCGGAGTTCGTCAAGCGCGGCCGCGCGCAGGAGCAGAACGGACGCGCGCGCAAGATTGCGCTGCTGGCCGGCGCCATCGGCTTGCTGGTGCTGCTGTTCGCGCAAGGAGCCCTCACCTTCCGCAACGCACTCGCCGCGCGCTTCCCGGCCGCAAAACCGGCGCTGGTGTCGAGCTGCGCGGTGTTCGGCTGCCGCGTCGAACTGCCCGCGCAGGCCGACAACCTCGCCATCGAAACGGGAGAACTGACCACGCTCGGCGGCGGCGCCTATTCGTTCACGACCGAACTGCGCAACACAGGCGGCATTGCCCAGGCCTGGCCGAGCCTCGAACTGGCCCTGACGGACGCCAACGACAAGCCCCTGGTGCGCCGCGTATTCGCCCCGACCGATTATCTTGCCGCCGGCACGCTGCTCACGAACGGCATTGCGCCGCGCGCCGAACAACCGATCAAGCTCCACTTCCGGGTGGACGACCTGAAACCTTCCGGCTACCACATCGCCGTCTTCTACCCCTGACTCCCACATGACCCAAGCTACCCTGATCTGCGGCTCGCTCGCATTCGACAAGATCATGCAATACCACGGCCGCTTCGCCGAAACCCTGCTGGCCGACCAGCTGCACCGGGTGAACGTCTCCTTCCTGGTGCCGACGCTGCGCACCGAATACGGCGGCTGCGCGGCGAACATCGCCTACAACCTCAATCTACTTGGCGGCGATCCGCTGATCATGGCGACCCTCGGCCAGGACGGCGCCGACTATCTCGAGCGCCTGCGCAATTTCGGCATCAAGACCCGCGCCATCAAGACCATTGGAGACGCCTACACGGCGCAGTGTTTCGTGACGGCCGACCAGGACAACAACCAGATCAACGCCTTCCACCCGGGCGCGATGCAGTTCTCGCACGAGAACAAGGTCGCCGACCAGGGGCCGCTGCGCGTGGCGATCATCGCTCCGGACGGGCGCGACGGCATGCTGCAGCACGCGCGTGACTGCGCCGCCCAGGGCGTGCCCTTCATGTTCGATCCGGGCCAGCAGCTGCCGATGTTCAGCGGCGAAGAACTGCTCACCTTCATCGAGCAGGCCACTTACCTGGCCGCGAACGACTACGAATTCGAAATGGTCATGGACCGCACCGGCTTGAGCCTGGACCAGATCGCATCGCGCCTGGACGCGCTGATCGTCACACGCGGCGAAAAGGGTTCCGAGATTTACGCGGGAGGCGAGCGTCACGACATCCCGCCGGTACCGGCAGCGCTCGTGGTCGACCCGACCGGCTGCGGCGACGCCTACCGCGCCGGCCTGCTGTTCGGCATCGCGCAAGGCTACGACTGGAACACGACCGGCCGCCTCGCGAGCCTGCTCGGCTCCATCAAGATCGCCCACCAGGGCGGCCAGAACCACAGTTTTACTCCACAAGAAATCGCCGACAAGTTCGAAGCCGCCTTCGGCTACCGCTTCAAGTAACCTGATCTCGGCCTGCGACAGGAGCGTCGTCTATCCGTAGCGTGGACTCTTGAGTCCACGCGGTACGCACGCTGAACATGGCCGTTGGTCGTGATGCACTAAAAAAATGGGCAGCCGAGGCTGCCCATTTTCACATTCGTCCAATCAACTAGATCGGCACCACCATCCTCAGCAGATACAACGCAATCTGCAGCAACAGCACCGCCACCAGCACCGACAAATCCAGCCCCCCAATCGGCGGCACCACCTTGCGGATCGGCCGCAGCAGCGGATCGTTCAGCGCATGTACGAACGGCGCCAGCGGCGCATGCGGATTGACCCAGCTGAAGATCGCTTCGATGATCAGGAGCGCGATGAAGCCGTAGATGATCCACTTCACGAAGCGCGCCAACGCCACCAGCAGCACCTGTTCGACCGACGCTCCGATGATGAACAGGATCGATGTCGCCAGCAGCACCACCAGGAAGGCGCCGACCAGGCTTGCCCAGTCGTAGCCGCCCGCCCCCGGCACGATGCGGCGCAGGGGCTTCACCAGCCAGTCGCTCAGCGTGAAGGTGAACTGCGCCACCGAGGCTGGCGGACGCACGCGGATGGCCTGCATCCAGAAACGCAACAGGAGCACTGCCCCCAACACAGTGGCAATGGTATCGACGATCAACTGAAGAATGGGCACGACAACTCCTTGAGATAAAAAAAACCGCTGTGTGAGGGGTTCACACAGCGGTATTTTGCCCTAAGCGGGCCCGACTTGGTGTTACGGACGGCTGCTGGTCGGGAACGGCCATGCGGCCGCCGGTGACAGCACGGTCTTGGCGCCTGCTGCAGGTGCGGCTGGCTTGTCGTCTGCTGCTTGCGCAGGCTTGGCTTCGGCTTCCTTGGCAGGCTTCTTGGCGGCAGCCGCTTTCCTGGCCGCTGGCCTGGCTGCCGCTTCCGGCTTGGTTTCCGCCTTTGCTGCTGCAGCTGGTGCCGCTGCCGTCGCTTCCGGTTTGGCGTCGGCCTTGCTGTCGCTCTTCGCTTCCGGCTTCGCTTCGGCCTTCATCGCTTCAGGCTTGGCTTCGGCTTTCGCAGCTTCCGGCTTGGCTTCGGCTTTTGCGGCTTCGGGCTTGGCTTCGGACTTGGCTGCAGGCTTGGTTTCGGCTGCAGATTTCGGCGCTGCCGTCACGGCTGGCTTGGCTGCTGGCTTGGTCGCGGACGTCTTCGCAGACGTCCCCTTAGCCGCAACTGGAGCTGCGGTTTTGGCCGGTGCTTGCGTGGTGGTCTTGGTCGCTGCTGGTTTAGCGGCGGGCTTGGTAGCAGCAGCCTTGGCTGGTGCTGGGGTGGCAGTCTTGGCGGCTGACTTGGCCGGCGCCTTCGTGGCACTCTTGGCAGCGGCTTTTGCCGGTGCCTTGGCTGCGCTCTTGGCAGGGGACTTGGCCGGCGCCTTGCCTGCCGTCTTCGCTGGTGCCTTGGCGGCGCTCTTGGCTGCAGTCTTGGCCGGTGCTTTTGCCGGGCCTTTCGAGGCCGACTTGGCTGGGGTCTTGGCTGCCGACTTGGCCGGTGCCTTGGCTGGGGTCTTGGCTGCCGACTTGGCCGGTACCTTGGCGGCGCTCTTGGCTGGTGCCTTGGCGGCGCTCTTGCCTGCTGCCTTGGTGGACGTCCCCTTTGCTGCCGACTTGGTCGCCGCGGCTTTTGCTACTGGCTTGGCGGCGGACTTCGCTGCGCTCTTGGCGACTGGCTTGGCTGCCGATTTCGCTGCCGGCTTGGCGGCCGCAGATTTCTTTGCCACTGGCTTGGCTGCCGATTTGGCGGCAGCTTTTGCTACTGGCTTGGCAGCCGACTTCGCTGCGCTCTTGGCGGCTGGCTTGGCGGCTGCGGTTTTCTTCGCTGCCGGCTTGGCTGCCGACTTGCTTGCGGCTGCTTTCGCTACTGGCTTGGCGACTGTCTTCTTGCCAGCTGGCTTAGCGGCTGGCTTGGCGGACGTCTTTGCAGACGTCCCTTTCTTTGCAGCTGGTTTAGCCGCTGGCTTGGCGACAGCTTTCTTTGCAGCTGGCTTGGTAGCAGCCTTCGCTGCGGTTTTGGCCGGTGCCTTCGACGCGGCTTTTGCTGCCGGCTTGGCAGCAGCTTTTGCCGGCGCCTTCGATGCAGCCTTGGCGGCTGGCTTCGCAGCCGGTTTCGCCGCAGCCTTCGGTGCAGCTTTCGGTGCAGCTTTCGCTGCAGGCTTTGCCGCCGGCTTGGCAGCGGCTTTGGCGGACGTCTTCGCAGACGTCCCCTTCGCTGCGCTCTTGGCTGCCGACTTGGCGGCTGGTTTCTCTGCTGCGGCAGACTTCGCTGCCGGTTTTGCTGCTGGTTTCTTAGCGGCTGTTGCCATTTCGTTCTCCTTCTCTGCGACGAGAAAATACGCTACAAGGTTGAAACCCGTCCGTCCGGATGGCCAGGCGGGTTATTCATCGGCATAAACCGTTCGGTTACTGCCAATGAATCCGGCACCAGCTGAACTGCTGCAACTCCTCACAATTGCAGCGCTTCAGCCAACGACGTCGGGACACTCACCCATTACTCAGATGCGCTTTCACATCGCTGCCCTTACGAGCACGAAAAGAAAAAGCCGCCATGCCTGAACACGATCAGGCAGTGCGGCTTGTTCTTTTCGTTACGCTTATGTGCATGCTGGTTTGATCAGCGTCCCATTATGAAAGTCTCGAACCACGCGCTTCGCTCCACCTTCCTGCGCCCGCATCGGCTCTCGAGGCCTTCTTATTTGTTCGGTTTACTTTGCCCGTAAGCATGCGAAAAAATCCATGTTCACGTTTTGACAAATTCAATCACGTAAAGTACACGAAAACCTTGTCACTCCGCAACCCGCGCACGAGTAAATTCGTTTCTTCACTAGACTACAACAAGTCTCATGACGGAACCAGGCACCCGACTGACTCGCTTCGTTTCAAAGCGCGCCTGATTCCATCAGGCGCGCTTTAATGGCAGCGCCTTCCTCGATATCTGCTTTGACCATGTGAAGCAGCATATGTGCCGGACACTCTTTCATGAAAAAAGCCCGATGATTTCTCATCGGGCTTCGTGACGTCTCTGTGGAACGGCTTGGGGTCAATCCCAGTTCAAGGCCCCACCCGTCTGATACTCCGTCACGCGCGTCTCGAAGAAATTCCGTTCCTTCTTCAGATCGATCATCTCGCTCATCCACGGGAATGGATTCTCTTCGGCCGGGAACAGCGGATCGAGGCCGATCTGCACCGCGCGACGATTCGCGATGAAGCGCAGGTAGCCCTTGAACATCGGGGCGTTCAGGCCCAGCACGCCGCGTGGCATGGTGTCTTCGGCGTAGCGGTATTCAAGTTCGACCGCTTCCAGGAACAGCGCCTTGATCTCGTCGCGGAATTCCGGGGTCCACAGCAGCGGGTTTTCCATCTTGATCGTGTTGATCAGGTCGATGCCGAAGTTCACGTGCATCGACTCGTCGCGCAGGATGTACTGGTACTGCTCGGCGGCGCCGGTCATCTTGTTCTGACGGCCCAACGCCAGGATCTGGGTGAAGCCGACGTAGAAGAACAGGCCTTCCATCAGGCAGGCGAAGACGATGATCGATTTCAGAAGCTTCTGGTCGTTTTCCAGGGTGCCGGTCTCGAATTTCGGGTCGGTCAGCGTATTGATGAAGGGGATCAGGAATTGATCCTTGTCATGGATCGAGGCCACTTCGTTGTACGCGTTGAAGATTTCCTGCTCGTCCAGACCGAGCGACTCGACGATGTACTGGTAGGCGTGGGTGTGGATCGCCTCCTCAAAAGCCTGGCGCAGCAGGTACTGGCGGCATTCCGGGGCTGTGATGTGGCGGTAGGTGCCCAGCACGATGTTGTTCGCGGCGAGCGAGTCGGCGGTCACAAAAAAGCCCAGGTTGCGCTTGACCAGGCGGCGCTCGTCCTCGCTCAGGCCGTTCGGGCTCTTCCAGAGCTCGATATCGCGCTGCATGTTCACTTCCTGCGGCATCCAGTGGTTCGCGCAGCCGGCCAGGTATTTGTCCCATGCCCACTTGTACTTGAATGGCACCAGCTGGTTGACGTCGGTCTGACCGTTGATGATGCGCTTGTCGTCGGCGTTGACGCGCTTGGCGACCAGGGCGGCGTCGACGGTGTCGGGCAGGTCCGCGCCGTGCGGTGGGCGCACGACGGGTGCGCTCGTTGGTTCATCGTCCCATGACAGCATGATAGTTCCTCTTCTATATTCTGTGGCGGCAGCGCCCGGCGCGAAGGCCGGGCGTGCATTTCAATTATTAAGACTTATTGGCAAGCTTCGCACTCATCGAAACCGGCATCGCCCGGACGCAGGTAGCAAGCCTCGCCATCCGCGTCGGCGGCCGCAGCCGAAGTAGGCGCAACTGGCGCAGCCGCCGGCGCCGCGTGACCCACCATGCCGCCCGAGACCGACACCGCGTTCAGCGCGCCGGTGCGGGTGGTCGACTTCTCCATATGCGTCGCCGCGATGGTGCGCAGGTAGTAGGTCGTCTTCAGGCCGCGCAGCCAGGCCAGCTTGTAGGTCTCATCGAGCTTCTTGCCCGAGGCGCCGGCCATGTAGATATTCAGCGACTGCGCCTGGTCGATCCACTTCTGGCGGCGCGATGCCTGCTCGACCAGCCACTTCGGCTCGAGTTCGAAGGCGGTGGCGTAGATGTCGCGCAGGTCTTGCGGCACGCGGTCGATCTTCGAGAGCGAACCGTCGAAGTACTTCAGGTCGGCGATCATGACTTCGTCCCACAGGTCGCGTGCCTTCAGGTCGCGCACCAGATACGCATTGATCTCGGTGAATTCGCCCGACAGGTTCGACTTCACGTACAGGTTCTGGAAGGTCGGCTCGATGCAGGCCGACACGCCGATGATGTTCGAGATCGTCGCGGTCGGGGCGATCGCCACGCAGTTCGAGTTACGCATGCCGAACTCCTTGATGCGGTTACGCACCAGGCTCCAGTCCATCGACTCGCTCGTGTCCTGCTCGAGATAGCCGCCGCGTTCTTCGGCCAGCAGCTTGATCGAATCCTGCGGCAGGATGCCGCGGTCCCACAGCGAGCCGGCGTACGACTCGTAACGGCCGCGCTCTTCGGCCAGCTCGGTCGAGGCCAGGTAGGCAAAATAGCAGACGGCTTCCATCGAACGGTCGGCGAATTCGATCGCCTTGTCCGAGGCGAACGGCACGCGCATCATGTGCAGGCAGTCCTGGTGACCCATGATGCCCATGCCAACCGGGCGGTGGCGCAGGTTCGAATTACGCGCCTTTTCGACGGCGTAGTAGTTGATATCGATGACGTTGTCTAACATGCGCATCGCGGTGCGGATCGTCTTCTGCAGTTTGACATGATCCAGGCCATCGCCCTTCATGTGCTGCGGCATGTTGATCGAGCCCAGGTTGCAGACCGCGATTTCGTCGGCGCTGGTGTTCAGGGTGATCTCGGTGCACAGGTTCGACGAGTGCACGACGCCGATGTGCTGCTGCGGCGAACGAATGTTGCATGGATCCTTGAAGGTGATCCATGGGTGGCCGGTCTCGAACAGCATCGACAGCATCTTGCGCCACAGGTCGAGCGCTTCGATCTTTTTGAAGACCAGCATTTCGCCGCGCTCGGCTTTCGCTTCGTACGCGGTGTAGGCGGCCTCAAAAGCCTTGCCGACCAGGTCGTGCAGGTCCGGCGTCTCGCTCGGGGTGAACAGGGTCCAGTAACCTTTTTCCATCACGCGCTTCATGAACAGGTCGGGAATCCAGTTCGCCGTGTTCATGTCGTGGGTGCGGCGGCGGTCGTCGCCGGTGTTCTTGCGCAGGTCGAGGAATTCCTCGATGTCCATGTGCCAGGTTTCCAGGTAGGCGCAGACTGCGCCCTTGCGCTTGCCGCCCTGGTTCACGGCCACGGCCGTGTCGTTGACCACTTTCAGGAAGGGGACCACGCCCTGCGACTTGCCGTTGGTGCCCTTGATGCGCGAACCGAGCGCGCGCACCGGGGTCCAGTCGTTACCGAGGCCGCCGGCGAACTTCGACAGCAGCGCGTTTTCTTTAATAGCGTCGTAGATGCCTTCCAGGTCGTCGCCGACGGTGGTCAGATAGCACGACGACAACTGCGAGCGGCGCGTGCCCGAGTTGAACAGGGTCGGGGTCGAGCTCATGAAATCAAAACTCGACAGCAGCGTGTAGAACTCGATGGCGCGCGCTTCGCGGTCCGCTTCGCGCAGGGCCAGGCCCATCGCGACGCGCATGTAGAAGGCCTGCGGCATCTCGATGCGGGTTTCGCGCACGTGCAGGAAATAGCGGTCGTACAGGGTCTGCAGGCCGATGTAGCCGAATTGCAGGTCGCGGTCGGCGACGATGGCCTTTGCCAGGCGCTCGAGGTCGTACTTGCCGAGTTCCGCGTCGAGCAGTTCGTTCTCGATGCCCTTGGCGATGTATTGCGGGAAGTAGGTGAGGTATTCGGCGGCAGCTTTCGCCTGCGAGACTTCCTTGCCGAAGACTTCTTTACGAATCGTGTGCAGCAGGATGCGGGCCGTGACCTGGCTGTATGCCGGATCGGTTTCCATCAGAGCGCGCGCGGCCAGGATGGCGGACTTGTGCAGCTCTTCGACCGGCACGCCGTCGTACAGGTTGCGCAGGGTTTCGGCGACGATCGCTTCGGCGTCGACGTGCTTTTCCAGGCCGACGCAGGCGGCGTTCACCAGGCCGTGCACGGCATCCATGTCGAGCGGCAGGCGCTGGCCGTTGTCGATCACGTGGATCTGGGGCGCGGCCACGTGCGTCAAGCCCGCGGCTTCCTTGGACAGGCGGCGCTCTTCCATCTGCTTGGCGCGGTACAGCACGTAGGCGCGCGCGACATCGTGTTCGCCCGAGCGCATCAGCGACAGTTCCACCTGGTCCTGCACATCTTCGATGTGGAAGGTGCCGCCGTTCGGCTGGCGGCGCATCAGGTTGGCGACCACGTTATTGGTCAGCTCTTCCACCAGTTCGCGGATGCGGGCCGATGCGGCGCCCTGGCCGCCGGCGACCGCCAGGAAGGCCTTGGTCATCGCGACCGAGATCTTGTTCGGCTCAAAAGCGACGACGGCGCCGTTGCGGCGGATGATGCGGTAGTCGGCGCGCGCGGCCAGTTCGGCGGCGTTATTCGCGCCGGCCGATCCTGGAGCCGCGTGCGGGTGGATGGAAATGTCTTGTGAAGTATGCATGGGGCCTCCAGGAAGGGCAGTCGGGCTGCCGCCTATGAATTAACGAAAAATGCGAAGCAAAACGAACCCCGGCCAGCCCGAATAAACAGGCTGGACAACGTTGCTGCTGATGGATTTAACTTGCTTGAATCAACGATGGAGCCACCGAACTATTGTTGCCCGTGCTACACACCAAGTCTTGAACACTTGAGCCTGCTACCACTAGATCTAGTGCCGTTGTTTGACAATGGACTAATTGTAGTACTTCGCTGGCGCAAGCTGCAAGTGATTAAATTTTCAAAATCAGGCGATTTTTATATGTGTGGCTCTTGACATCGCGTGGTTGGACCTCGAATGCGCCACTGGCGGTAAGTGAGCACTAACCTGCTGCTTAAAGCTTGTTCAGCGTGCGGCGACCCTGCCCAATCGCAGTGCAGTGCGCACCATTTTGCACTGGCGAAAAGGCAACGCTTTTTGACAAGTTGACTGTTGAGATGCCACAAGTCGGGTGTCGACCCGAGTGGATCAACCCGCCCGGCTACCCGTCGCAGGAGTTGCTGGAGCACAAGTGTTTGCCGAACTTTCCCACTGTCCGCCGCCCTTGCGGCAGTTGTCGGCGTCGCGTTCGTGCTTCATCCACATGAAGGCAGCCACGAGGGCGATCCCAAGGGCCATATAACGTAAGCGTTTTGGCATTAGAGTACTCCCCAAGAAATAAATATGAAGTTTTGGCTGCCATAACCGGCGCGCTGCTGCGTTGGCCACTGCTTGCAGTGCTCGCACTGCAAGCAGCGTCCGCCTTGCATCGCATCCGGTGAGGAGTACTCAATTCTCCGGAGCTTGAATATCGAGCTTTTGCATCTGGTAACGCAACTGGCGCACGCTGATGCCGAGCAGGCTGGCGGTCTTCGTGCGGTTGAACTGGGTTTGCTGCAGGGCGCGCCCGATGATGTCGCGCTCGACCTGCTCCAGGTAAGCCGGCAGGTTGCTCGGCAAGGAAGCGGGGCCGAGCGCTGCCGGCTCGTCGGCAATGGGCGCGGCGACCGGCAGCGGCGCAGCCGGCGCAGGCGTCACCGGCGCGGCGAGCACGGGCGCCGGCTCAACACGCGCCGTCTCTGCCACGCGTGCGGCCTTGAGCGACAAATCCTCGACCTGGATCACGCCATCGTTGGCAAACGCCAGTGCCCGCTCCAGCACGTTTTCCAGTTCGCGCACGTTGCCGGGAAAGGAATACGCACGCAAGGCATCGAGCACACCCGGTCCGAGCGAGGCGCCGCCCGGTCCTGCCAGGCGCGCCAGGATGGCGTTGGTGAGCACCGATAAATCATCCAGTCTCTCGCGCAGCGGCGGCAGCGCCAGTTCGATCACGTTCAGGCGATAGAACAAATCCTGGCGAAACATGCCAGTCTCGACGCACCGGGCCAAATCCTTGTGCGTGGCGCTGATGATGCGCACGTCGACCGGCTCCTCATTGGTGGCGCCGATCTTGCGCACGCGCCGCTCCTGGATCGCGCGCAGCAATTTAACCTGCATCGCCAGCGGCAGGTCCGCCACTTCATCGAGCATCAGGGTGCCGCCATTGGCCGCCTGGAAGAAGCCGTCGCGCTCTTCCCCTGCCCCGGTAAAAGCGCCCTTGCGGTGGCCGAAGAA
Source organism: Massilia sp. CMS3.1 (assembly GCF_051262535.1). NCBI lineage: Bacteria > Pseudomonadati > Pseudomonadota > Betaproteobacteria > Burkholderiales > Oxalobacteraceae > Massilia > Massilia sp. CMS3.1. The sequence goes on from NZ_JBIMES010000002.1 coordinate 237,041, forward strand.
TTCGGACTCCATCAGGTTTTCCGGAATCGCGCCACAGTTGACGGCCACGAAAGGTTTCAAAGCGCGCGAACTCCGGGCGTGGATCTCGCGCGCAGCCAGTTCCTTGCCGGCGCCCGATTCTCCAGTGATCGCGATCGGCGCCATCGAGCGCGCCAGGCGGTCGATCTGGGCGCGCAGCGCCTGCATCGCCTGCGAATTGCCGATCAGGCGCGAGCCGGTCTCTTCAGCCGAACTTCCCGCGCCGGCATCGGACAACTTCAGCGCCGAGCGCACCATCACGCGCAATTCGTCCAGCACCACCGGCTTGGACACATAGTCGAATGCGCCGGCTTTCAGCGCCACCACGGCGTTCTCGGCGCTGCCAAACGCCGTAATGACGGCGATCGGGGTTTTCGTCGTGCTCGACACTTCGCGCACCAACTCCAGCCCCAGGCCGTCCGGCAGGCGCATGTCGGTCAGCACCAGGGCGTAGCTGTTGTCCGCGACGTGCCGCCGCGCTTCGCGCAGCGTGGCGGCGCAGTCGACGTCCAGGCCCATTTTCAGGAGCGTGATCTCGAGCAGTTCGCGCAGGTCGGCTTCGTCGTCGACGACCAGGATGCGGGGTGAACTCATACATTTCTCTCTTGCGCGAAGGTGATGACGAACCGGCCGCTGGCCTTGCGCGGCCCCAGCGCGGCGGTGTCGAAACGTGATTCGTAATCGAGTTTAGCGCCGTTGTTCAGGCATAGCTCGCGCGCCAGGTACAGCCCCAGGCCGGTGCCCTTGCTCGAGGTTGTGTAGAAGGGTTCAAACAAATGGGCCCGCACTTCGGGCGTGATGCCGGGGCCGTCGTCCTGTACGTGCAGCTCCAGCGTGCCGAAGGCATCGAGCTCGGGCCAGATGCGGATGCTCGATGGCTTGCGGCTGGCATAGCGGATCGCATTGCCGAGCAAATTGACCAGCACTTCGCGCAGGTGCAGCGCATCGAAACGCACTTCGATCGCGCCGGCCCCGCCCAGCCAGACTACCTCGCCCGGCAAATCCTGGGTTTCGCAAAACTCGTTTTTCAGTTCGAACAGGAAGGGCCCCAGCTGCACCGGCTCGGCGTACGGCTGGGCCTTCCTCGACAGCTGCAGGATGTCCTCGACCATGCGGTTCACGCGCGCCACATTGTCGCCGATGATTTTCAACAGCCGCACCTCGGCCTTGCCGTGCAGGTCTTCGGCCAACAAGGCGGTAGCGTGGCCGATCGCGGACAGGGGATTGCGAACTTCGTGCGCGATGCTCGCCGTCAGGCGGCCCATCGAGGCCAGTTTCAGTTGCTGCGCCTGGTTTTCGATGGCGCTCACGTCCTGCAGGAAGATGACGCTGCGCGCAGGCGTCCCGCCGCCGGCGGCTACCCGCGCAAAGCGCAGTTTCAAATGCGCCAGCTGGTCGCGCCGCGCGCGCAGACCGGCTTCGCCGACCGCCACTTCCTGGTAGGGCTTCAGGATCACATACGCGCCATCCGGCCCGGCTTCGCTTGGCACCGGCTCGACCGCGGCCAGGGTCGGCGCCGCAGTACTCCCTGCCCCCATCCAGCTGGCAAACGCGTGCGCCACCGGTTCCAGTCCAGGCAACGCGTCAAGCTGCAAGCCAGCCGCCGCGTCCATGCCGAGCATGCGCCGCGCCGCCGGATTGGCCGTATGAATGCGCCCATCCATGCTGACCACCAGCACGCCGTCGCCGACGTCCGCGATCACGATCTCGTTGATCGCCTGCTGCACCTGCAGGTCGACGCCGCGTTGCGCCGCCAGTTCTTGCTGGCCGATCAGGCGCGCCGCCAGCCGGTTGAGCAGCCAGACCACGGCAAAAAAGGCGATGCCGGCCATCCCGGCCTGCACCAGCGCCGGTTCGCCGTCGCGCGTGACCATTAGCCAGGTGGCGTCGGCGAGGATGAACAGGGTCGCGAGCGCGGCCGAGAACAGGGCCGGCACCAGCGGCGCCAGGATCGCGGCGCCTGCCAGCGGGAACAGATACAGGATGACCAGGCCGCTGCGCACACCGCCGGCGCTCAGGTAGAGCAGCGAGATTACGGCCAGGTCGAGCGCGATCTGGGTCGTCAACTGGAGCGTGAAGCGGCGCCGCCAGAACAGCGTCAGCAGGCTGAAACAGATGGCGGCGCCAAGGTAGATGAAGCAGGTGAGCGCATAGGCGGGCAAGGCCCGCACGCCCCCGCCCTGGACGTCGAAGGCGAGGTACAGCAGCAGCACCAGCGCGATCACGATGCGGGTGACGGTCAGTGCCTGCAGCGAACGCCAGAAGGTCGCGCGCGACTGCGTGGACAGCACTTGCCAGCCGGCTTTCAAGGCTGACCGGGCGGCAGGCGCACGTGGCCCGGGCTGCAGTAGTCGCGCCCGTCCGCGTGGACTGCTTCCGAAACCGGGAAATGCAGGCCGCAGTGGGCGCAGCTGGTCATGTTTTCGATGGCTGCGGGCGGCATGGCCTCCGGCCCTTGCGGCGGCACATGCATCTGGTGCTTGCGGGCGGCGGCGCGCAGTTTCGCGCGCACCGCAAACCAGATCAGCACGGCCAGGGCGATCCAGAACAGGGCGCGGCTCATGCGATCCCCCGGTGCAGCACGACTTCGAGCACGAAACGGCTGCCGACATAGGCCAGCGCCAGCGTGGCAAAACCGGCCAGCGTGAAGCGCAGCGCCGTCTTGCCGCGCCAGCCGCGCCAGCGCCGTCCGGCCAAGAGGGCCGCGAACAGCATCCAGGACAACAGCGCGAACACGTTTTTGTGGTCCCAGCGCAGCGCCTTGCCGAACAGCTGTTCCGAGAACACCACCCCCGACAGCACGGTCAGGGTGAGCAGCACGAAGCCGATCCAGATCAGGCGAAACAGGAGCTTTTCCATGGTCAGCAGCGCCGGCAGCTGGTCGAGCGCGCCGCCGAACCAGCCACTTGCGGCCGGCACCGCGCGCGCGTGCAGGCGGGTTTCCTGCAAGGCCATCAGCACCGCGTGGAAAGCGGCGATGGTCAGCGTGCTGTAGGCCAGCACGGCCACGGCCACATGCCAGCCGAAGGCGCTCGACTGGTTTTGCAGGGGCATGACTGCACCCGGAAAGACCATCGGCAACAGGGCGGCGGCGCAGGCGCAGGGCATGACCAGGCGGCGCAGGCCGTCGAGCGCGAAATTGCGGTTCTCAACCCAGTAGGCAGCGACCGATACCCAGAGCGCGGCCGAGAGCATGATGGCAAAACCGATGCGCAGGCCGTTTGGCGCGAAGGCGTCGCTCCACAGGGCCACGCCGTGCACCGCCCAGGCCAGCGCGGTGACGCCGGAGATGACGGCGCCTTGGCGCAACGGCAGCAGGGCGCAGGCCGCGTACAGCAAAGCCGCGGCAAAAAAGAGGGTGTTGTGCATAACCCGAGTCTACACCATCGGAGCCCGGCAGGCGCGGCCCTGCCCCGCCCCGAGCGCGCTCGCGTCAATCGACGGCGGCCATGCGGCGCTCGTCGGTATGGTGGCGCTGCTGCTCTTCCATCACGAGGTGGCCGAGTTCCCGTTTCAGGTCATTGAAGGCGGGCGATGCGGGATCGCGCAGGCGCGGCAAATCGACGCTGATGTCGCGCTTGACCGTGCCGGGCCGGTAGGTCATCACGACGATGCGGTCGGCCAGGTAAATCGCTTCCTCGATGCTGTGGGTGACGAACAGGATCGTCTTTTTTGTTTCTAACCAGATGCGCAGCAGCTCGTCCTGCAGGTTGCGCCGGGTCAGCGCGTCGAGCGCACCGAAGGGTTCGTCCATCAGCATGATCGGCGAATCGAGCGCCAGCACGCGCGCGATCGCCACCCGCTGGCGCATGCCGCCGGACAGGTCCTTCGGATAGCGCGTGCGGAATTCCGACAGCGACAGCATGTGCAACAGCTTCTCGACCGTGCCCCCGATGCGCGCCTTCGCCAGCCCCTTGATCTCGAGGCCGAAGGCGATGTTCTTCTCGACCGTCATCCAGGGGAAGAGCGCATATTCCTGGAACACCATGCCGCGTTCGGGTCCGGGACCCACGACCGGCGCACCGTTGACGAGAATGCTGCCGCTGGTGGGATGCGAGAAGCCGGCCACCGCGCCCAGCAGAGTCGACTTGCCGCAGCCCGAGGGCCCGAGCAGGCAGGTGAACTGGCCCGGCGCGATGTCGAGGTCGATGTCCTGCAGCGCCACCACCTTGCGGCGCCCACTTTCGAACACCTTGTTGACTTTCTGAATGCGGATATGCGGTTCCATCAGTGCTCCAGTCCCCGGTGCCAGCGCAGCAGGTAGTTATTCAAACGGTTCATGCCGATGTCGATCGCCAGGCCCAGCATGCCGATGGTGATCATGCCGGCGATGATCTTGTCGGACCAAAAATACTCGCGCGCTTCCAGGATGCGGAAACCGAGCCCATTGTTCACCGCGATCATTTCGGAGACGATGACGACGATGAAGGCGGTGCCGATACCGATCCGCACGCCCGACAGGATGTAAGGCACGGCGGCCGGCAGGATCACGCGCAGGAACACCGTGCCGGGTCCAGCGCCGAGGCTGCGCGCCGCGCGCAGGTAGATGCCGTCGACCTGGCGCACTCCGGCGATCGTGTTCATCAGCACCGGGAAAAACGCGCCCAGCGCGATCAGGAACACGGCCGGCGGATTGCCGAGACCGAACCACAGGATCGCCAGCGGAATGTAGGCGATCGGCGGGATCGGGCGCAGGATCTGCACCAGCGGATTCATCCAGGCATACACGGCGGGAATCGCGCCCATGGCGAGACCGAGCGGCAGGGCCAGAGCGCCGCCGATGGCAAACCCGACCACCACCCGGTACAGGCTGGTGAGCGTGTCGACGATCAGCTCACCCGACAAGGCCCAGGACCACCAGCTGGCGCCGGCATTGCCTTCGAAGGGCTGCAGGGGCAGCAAATATTCCACCCACTTGCGCCCCACGTCGTAGGGCGCCGGCAGCACCTGGGGGTTGACCAGGCCGGCGCTCGCTACCGCCTGCCAGATCAGGATCGCCAGCAGCGGCACCACCATGCCGACTGCACGCTCGCCCAATTCCTGGCGCCAGTTCCGTTTTTCCATGTCCGCTCCTTCTGCAATGGCGATTCAGTTGACGTTCAGGCTTTTCTTGGCCGAGGCCAGCAGGTCGGTGCGCACCCAGTCGCGCGCCACGGGCGGCTGGCGCATGCGCCCGACGCCGGTTTTCGCCATGGTGTCGGTCGTGACCTGGATGTGCTCGGCCGTGACGTCGTACGAATACGGCGCATTCCCGATCGCATCCTCGAAGTCGGCGACGCTGATCTGACCCTTGAACACCGTCTCGCGCACATACTTCGACGCCAGCGCCGGGTTGGCGATGAAGGTCTTGGTCGCCTCGACGAAGCAGCGCATGAATTTTTCGGCCAGCGGACGCCGGGTGCCGTAGAACTGTTCGGTCATGACCATGGTGCGCACCGGAGAGCCGATCGGCGTGTCGTAGGGCTTCAACACTTCGACACCAAAACCCTTGTTGATCGCCTGCGAGGCTTGCGGCTCGGACTGCATCATGGCGTCGATCTGCTTGCCGATCAGCGCCGCGTTCAGGTCGGCGTACGAGAGGAACACCAGCTGCACGTCCTTGCCGGGATCGGCGCTCGATGTCATCTTGTGTTTCTGCAGTTCGGCCATGAGCAGCACTTCCTGGATCGCGCCGCGGGTGACGCCGATCCGCTTGCCCTTGAGCTGGGCGACGCTTGTCATCTTGAGGTCGGATCGGGCGACCAGGCGCGCCCCACCCTTCGCAAAACCGGCCACGATCACGACCGGAGCGCCGCCGGCGCGGCCGGCGATCGCAGCTTCCGAGGCGGTGGCGCCTACGTCCAGTTCGCCCGCGATGATGGCCTGCATCACGTCCAGCCCCTTGGCGAACACCTTTTCCTCGACCCGGATGCCGCAGCGCGGCGCGATTTCCTTGATGTACGAGACGGCGCCGAAATGCGCCAGCTTCAGGTTCCCGAGGCGCACCACCGCGTCGGTGGAGCGCTCCTGGGCTGCGGCGCTTGTTGCGCCCAGCAGGGCGATTGCGGCCAGGGTCTTGCCTAATACGCTAGTCATGCCATTTCTCCGTTATACAAAAATAATTCCGACCGGAAAGTACGATCCGCGATTGCAGAATGTGTCAGAGAAAGCGAAGCTGGCTTTTGACGAGACGCAGGATTGCGGCCAAAAATTCACGATATGAACGCCGCATGGACGGGCGGCGCTCTCTTGCGCAGGGTAAAATGGCGGATTCCGAATGCCGTCCATCTATATAGTCAGGTAGAACATGCTAGATAACCTTACCCAACGCCTTGCCAAGGTCGTCAAGACGATGCGCGGCGAGGCCCGTCTGACCGAAGCGAATACCTCCGAGATGTTGCGCGAAGTGCGCCTTGCCTTGCTCGAGGCCGACGTTGCCCTGCCGGCGGTGCGCGAATTCATCGCCAAGGTCAAGGAAAAAGCGCTGGGCGAAGAAGTCATCGGCTCGCTCAGCCCGGGCCAGGCCCTGGTTGGCGTGGTGCAGCGCGAGCTGGCCGCCCTGATGGGCGCCGACCTCGGTCCAGAAGCAACCCAGCTCTCGTTTGCGCAGCAGCCGCCGGCGATCATCCTGATGGCCGGCTTGCAAGGTGTCGGCAAGACCACGACCGTCGGCAAGCTCGCCAAGTACCTCAAGGAACAGAAGAAGAAAAAGGTGCTGACCGTCTCGGCCGACGTCTACCGTCCGGCCGCAATCGCCCAGCTCGAATCCGTCACAAAACAAGTCGGCGCCGACTTCTTCCCATCCACCTCGACCGACAAGCCGGTCGACATCGCACTGAACGCGCTGGACTGGGCGAAGAAACATTACCACGACGTCCTGATTATCGACACCGCCGGCCGTCTCGGTATCGACGAAGCGATGATGCAGGAAATCGCCGCCATCCACGGCGCCGTGAAACCGATCGAAACCCTGTTCGTGGTCGACGCCATGCTGGGCCAGGATGCGATCAACACGGCCAAGGCCTTCAACGACGCGCTGCCGCTGACCGGTATCGTGCTGACCAAGCTCGATGGCGATTCGCGCGGCGGCGCGGCGCTGTCGGTGCGTCACGTGACCGGCAAACCGATCAAGTTCGCGGGCGTGTCGGAAAAGCTCGATGGCCTGGAAGCGTTCGATCCGACCCGCATGGCCAGCCGCGTGCTGGGCATGGGCGACATCATGGCGCTGGTCGAAGAAGCCCGTAAAGGCGTCGACGAAAAGGCCGCCAGCGACATGGCCAACAAGATCAAGGCTGGCGGGCGCTTCGACATGAACGACTTCAAGGCGCAGCTGTCGCAGATGAAGAAGATGGGCGGCATGTCGGGCCTGCTGGACAAACTGCCGGCGCAATTCCAGCAAGCGGCGGCCGGCGCCAACATGGACCAGGCCGAGAAGCAGGTCAAGCGCATGTGCGGCATCATCGATTCGATGACGCCGCTCGAGCGCGCCAAGCCGGAACTGATCAAGGCGAACCGCAAGCGCCGCATCGCCGCCGGCGCCGGCGTGCAGGTGCAGGAAGTCAACCGCATGCTCAATCAGTACGACCAGATGCAGACGATGATGAAAAAGCTGAAGGGCGGCGGCCTCATGAAAATGATGCGCGGGATGAAGGGCATGATGCCGGGCGGGATGCGTTAACGGGTCCTGTGACCTTACTGGACCCTTTTGTCCTCTTAAAACGCTGCGCTCGGCTTTATCCGGCGCGGCATTTTTTTTGGGCGTTTTTAGGGCGTTTTTCACTCTATGAGGACGAGTTGCGTATAAACCCTGTTTTTTGGGCTTATCAGAGTGAAAAAATGGTGAAAAAGACTTGCAGGAACAGTAAAACGCCACCAATATAAGCCGTGCGATGTATTGCGCAATTTCTCATATTAGGAGGCTCGAAGATGGCAACAGCCAAGAAATCCCCAGCAGCGCCTGCAAAGAAGGCAGCCGCCAAGCCGGCCGCCGCGGCCAAGCCTGCAGCAAAGAAGGCAGCAGCTCCAGCAAAAGAAGCAGCTCCTGCCAAGGAAGCAGCACCGAAAGCCGCAGCAGCCAAGAAACCGGCCGCAGCGCGCAAGCCAAACGCCGCGTTCATGAAAGAACTGACGCCGTCGGCTGAACTGGCTGCAGTGGTCGGCGACAAGCCACTGCCACGCACCGAAGTGACGAAAAAAGTCTGGGAATACATCAAGAAAGCGGACCTGCAAGCTGCAGACAACCGCCAGATGATCAACGCCGACGACAAGCTGAAAGCCGTCTTCGGTGGCAAGGAACAGGTCTCGATGTTCGAAATGACCAAACTCATTTCGAATCATTTGAAATAAGAATACTCGGCTGTCGTGGCCGAATGTTATAAAGCCCCGCTCGCAAGATCGGGGCTTTTTTTTTGCGGTGAAGTAAATGCGTCGGGGTCGCCGACGCCGATGACTTACAACCCGAAGGCCGCCTTCAGCAGCGTGAACACGTGCGTGTTCTCGATCGTGCCGCGGAACGGCGCCGAGCCTGCCCCTGCGGCGTACAGCTTGACGTCGCCGCCGCCGTGCGACTCGCTCGACCACTTCACGCCGGTCTCCTGGTGATAGTCCACGGCCAGCGCCGTGGCGCTGTCGACATCGGCGCGCACGTCCGGGCGGTTCGGGCCGTTGCCGAAGACGAGTGTGGTGAACGTCTTGCCGTCGGCGTCGCGGGTTGGTTCGCCATCCGTATAAGCGCGCACGATGTCCAGCACCGGGTTGCCGCGCTTCGGGTAGCCATTCATGACCATCGTGTGGTCGTGGTCGGCGGTGACGACGATCAGGGTGTTGTCCAGTCCCGGATCGATGGCGCGCATGCGCTCCACCGCTGTCTGGATCGCCTCGTCAAACGCCACCGTCTCGACCATCGCGTTGCGCGCATTCGTGTCGTGCAGCGCGTGGTCGATCCTGCCGCCTTCGACCATCAGGAAGAAGCCTTTGGGATTGGCCGACAGCAGCTCGATCGACTTGGCGGTCATCTCGGCCAGCGTCGGCTGCTCGGGGCGGCGTTTCGACGCGTAGTCGAGGTGGCTCTCGGCGCTGTAGAGGCCGAGGAACTTCTGGCCCGGACGGCTCGACGCCATGTCGGCGCGCGTGCTGGCGATGAAGTAGCCCTGCTTTTCCAGTTCGGCCACCAGGTCGCGTCCGTCGCCGCGGCCCTTCGGGTTGCGCTTAGCGTCGAACGGCGTGAAGTGATTGCGCCCTCCTCCCATCAGCACGTCGACGCCATCCTTCAGGCGCGCGTTAAAACCGGCGCCGCCCGGCACGACCTGCTGGGCGATGGTGTAGGCCATGTCGCGGTCGCACACGTGCGAGAAGGTCGAGGCGGGCGTGGCGTGCGTCAGCTCCGTGGTCGTGACCGCGCCGACCGACTTGCCGGCGGACTTGGCCAGTTCCAGGATCGTCATCGACGAGGTGCCGTTGGCCGCGCCGCAGCGGTCGATACTCGCATTACCGTTGGCGTCCTTGCCTGGCGCGACCGGTTTCGCACCTTGCAGCGAAATGACGTCGTTGTTGATCTTCACGCCGGTCATGTAGGCGCCCATCGAAGGCGCGCTGTCGGTCACCTGCGCGTCCGCCGAGTAGGTCTTGACGCGTGCGGTGCGGTCGAGGCGCTCGAAGTCCAGCAGGCCGTCTTCGCCGGCTTTGAAAATGCGCGCGGCCGTGATCGTGGTCGGGCCCATGCCGTCGCCGAGGAAGAAGATGATGTTCTTGGCTGGTGCCTTGGCAGCGAGCCTGGCGGCAGGTGCGCTCTGCGCCTGTGCATTCAGGCTGCAGCACGCCGCCAGCAGCAGCGCGGGAAGTGGAAGTCGGGTCATCGGATGCTTTCTGGCGGCTCGGCTCACAGGCCCGCCGCGGTCTTGATCAGGTCGAAAACGCGGGTGTTGTCGATCGTCCCGCGGAACAGCTCCGCGTTGGCGCCGGCCGCGCCCAGGTAGACGTCGACGCCGCCGTGGGTCTCGGCCCCGGCACGCGTACGCACCACGGCTTCCTGGTGATAGTCGTCGCCGGCGGCGATCTCGTCGGTGAGTTTCACGTCCTTGCGGCTGCCCTGGATGCGGTGCTCGCCGGTGCCGAAGCCCAGGATCGTGAACGGCGCGCCGTCCTTGTCCAAGCGGACTTTTCCGTCCGGGAGGCCGCGCACCAGGCCCAGTACGCCGGCATTCGTCGGCGTGGTCTTCCCGGTGCGTGGCGAGTAGCCGTTGATCAGGAGCGTGTGATCGTGGTCGGCGGTGGCGACGATCAGCGTGTTCTTCAGGCCCGGATCGAGCTGCTGCATTTTGTCGAGCGCGGTCTTGATCGCCGCGTTGTAGCTGACCGTCTCCTGCAGCGCGCGCTTGGCCAGCGTCGCGTGCAGCGCATGGTCGATCAGGCCGCCCTCGACCATCAGGAAGAAGCCGTTCGGGTTGTTGGCCAGGATGTCGATCGCTTTCGCCGTCATCTCGGAAAGCAGCGGCTGTTTGAGCGGGTCGCGCGCCGCTTCATACGTGAAGTGGTTCTGGGCGAACAGGCCGATCGCCGGCTGGCTGTTTGCCGCCAGCGCCTGCAGCTGGACCGTGTTCGACGCGACGCGCCAGCCCTTATTCTGCAGTTCGCCGAGCAGGTTGCGCCCGTCCGCGCGCTTGCCGCCTGCTTCCAGCGCCGTGAATTGCTGGGCGCCGCCGCCAAAGACCAGATCGAGGCCGTTGGCGCCCAGCGCTGCGTTATAGCCGGCGCCGCCCGGCACCAGCGCAGCCGCGATGTCTTGCTCGAGCCTGCGGCTGCAAACATGGGCATAGGTTGCGGCCGGCGTGGCGTCGGTGACGCTAGTCGTGGTGACGACGCCGGCAGCCATGCCGCGCGCCTTCGCCAGTTCAACCAGCGTCGGCACCGCGCGTCCATTGTTACAGCGGCTGACCGTGCGCTTGCCCTCGCTGGTGGGCGCGATCGCGCGGGTCTCGGTCGACATCGAAATCACCCCATTGTTCTGCTTCACGCCGGTCATGTAGGCCGACATCGAGGCGGCGCTGTCGGTCACCTGGGCATCGTTCGAGAAGGTTTTCACGAAGGCCGATTCGGGCAGCGTGTCGATCGCCAGCTCGCCGTCTTCGCCGACGGCGTAGATGCGGGCAGCGGTAAGGGTGTTGATGCCCATGCCGTCGCCGAGGAAGAAGATGATGTTTTTCGCTTGTCCCGGAACAGCGGGACGCGGGGAGGTAGCAGCGGGGCCGGTCGAGGCGCACCCGGCAAGCGCCGCCAGCGTGCACGCGGCGGCGAGAGTGTTCATTCGCATGATGGAGTGTGTGGCGGGGAAAGGGGGGAGTCTACACCGCAAACGGGAGGGTGTGGCGATGTTGATATGTTGTGGAATTGTTGAGGCGTTCAACGCGTGGACGGGGACCCGTCCACCCTACCGTTGCGCCACCGCCACCGGATTGAATTCCCACTTCTTCCACGCCGCCAGCACCGCGTTCGGATACTGCGGCTTGCCGCGGCTGCCGTTGTAGCGGCCCAGCGCCAGATACAAATTGCCGCGCTCCATGTCGATATACATGCGCAGGATCGCGCAGCCGTAGCGCAGGTTGGTTTGCATGTGGAAGAGTTTGCGGCGGTCGTTGTCGCCGATGACCTTGGTCCAGAACGGCATCACCTGCATGTAGCCGCGCGCGCCGGCAATCGAGACGGCATATTTTCGGTAGGCCGACTCGACCTGGATCAGGCCCAGCACCAGGCCCGGATCGAGCCCGGCGCGGGTCGCTTCGTACCAGGCCGACTCGAGGAACTCGGTACGCGACTGGTCGTCCGGCAGGCGCTTCTTCAAACGCGTGGACATGTCGGTGAACCACGCCTGGTAGCGCACGCGCGCCGCCTCGTCACGGAACACCGGCTTCGGCGGACGGGTGTCGGCGATCGCGTTCGACAGCGCCAGGCGGACCGAGTCCGCCAGCGCTTCTTCCTTCTGGTTGCCGGCGTGCACGCTCCCGCCCGCGGCAAACATTGCCGCGCACAGGATGCCGCCCAGCCAGGACCTGGCCCGGCTGTGTAAGCCCGACAGCATCACTGGCCCAGCTTGCCCTTGATGAAGCCGACCATGTCCGCCACGGGTACAGGGGTCGCTTCGGTGTCGCGGCGGCCCTGGTATTCAAGGTTGCCTTCCTTGAGGCCGCGCTCGCCGATGACGACGCGGTGCGGTACGCCGATCAGCTCCCAGTCGGCGAACATCGCGCCTGGACGCAGGCCGCGGTCGTCGACGATGACGTCGACGCCAGCTGCTTCCAGCTCCGCGTACAGCGTCTCGACCTGCGCCTTGACCATCTCGCTGCGGTCCATGCCCATCGGGCACAGCACGAGCTGGAACGGCGCCAGCGCGTCCGGCCAGACGATGCCCTTGTCATCGAAATTCTGCTCGATCGCCGCGCCCAGGATGCGGGTCACGCCGATGCCGTAGCAACCCATCTGCAGCGGCGCCGGCTTGCCGTTTTCGTCCAGAAAAGTAGCGCCCATCGCCTTCGAATAGGCCGTGCCGAGCTGGAACACATGGCCCACTTCGATGCCGCGTTCGACCGCCAGCACGCCATTGCCATCCGGCGAAGCATCGCCCTCGACCACGTTGCGCAGGTCGGCAACGATCGGCTCGGGCAGGTCGCGGCCCCAGTTCACGCCCGTCAGGTGGTAATCAAGCTCATTCGCGCCGCACACAAAATCGGCCATGTTCGCGACCGTGCGGTCGGCAACGACCGTCACCGGCAGCTTCGGTGCGACCGGACCGAGGTAGCCCGGCACGGTGCCGTAAACCTCGAGGATTTCGGCCTCCGTCGAGAAACGGTGACCCGCGAGACCAGCGACCTTGCCGACTTTTACCTCGTTGAGTTCGTGGTCGCCACGCAGCAGCAGCATGAAGTATTGTTTGCTGACTTTGCCATCGGCTTCCTTCTCGACCGTCAGCGCGATGGTTTTCACCGTCTGCGACAACTGCAGGCCCAGCAGTTCAGCCACGCTTTCGCACTTGGTTTTACCGGGCGTCGCTACGCGGGTCATGGCTTGCGCCGCCGCGCCGCGCTCGCCGATGGCCAGCGCCTCGGCCGCTTCCATGTTGGCCGCGAAATCCGAGCTCGGGCAGTACACCAGTGCATCTTCGCCAGTGCTGGCGATGACGTGAAATTCGTGCGAGCCGGTGCCGCCGATGGCGCCGTTGTCGGCTGCCACCGCGCGGAACTTCAGGCCGAAGCGGTTAAAGATGCGGACATAGGCATCGAACATGATCGCGTACGACTTCTGCATGCCCTCGACATCGCGGTCGAACGAATACGCATCCTTCATCGTGAACTCGCGGCCGCGCATCAGGCCGAAGCGCGGACGGCGCTCGTCGCGGAACTTGGTCTGGATATGATAAAAATTCAGCGGCAACTGGCGGTAGGATTTGATCTCGCCCCGCACGACGTCGGTCACGACTTCTTCCGAGGTCGGCTGGATCGCGAACTCGCGGCCATGGCGGTCCTTCACGCGCATCAGTTCCGCACCCATCTTGTCCCAGCGGCCGGTTTCCTGCCACAGCTCGGCCGGCTGCACGACCGGCATCAGGAGTTCGAGGGCACCCGACTTGTTCATTTCTTCGCGGATGATGGCCTCGACCTTGCGGATCACGCGCAGGCCGATCGGCATGTACGTATAGATACCGGAGCCCAGGCGCTTGATCATCCCGGCGCGCATCATCAACTGGTGGCTGACGATCTCTGCGTCGGACGGCGCTTCTTTAAGCGTAGAAATAAAAAATCGTGAGGCGCGCATATCGATGAATTCTTTTTAAAAAGAGAGAGTTATAATCGACCTAATTTTAAAGGATTAGCTGGCTGATGCGTCCAATCTTTGTACAAATGGGTCCGGAACACGCAGCGTCCGCCGTTTTCGTCGTACACGAGGGAAGCTGACGCGTGGATTTGTAGGTAAAAATGTAAGGGACCAGAAGCCGGCAGAAAGTTTCGAGGTGCTTTATGCTCGATCGGGAAGGGTTTCGCCCCAACGTCGGCATCATCCTGCTTAACGCCAATAACGAGGTGTGGTGGGGCAAGCGGGTGCGCGAGCACTCGTGGCAGTTTCCGCAAGGGGGTATCAAATACGGCGAAACGCCGGAACAGGCGATGTACCGCGAGCTCGAGGAGGAAATCGGTTTGCGCCAGGAGCATGTCAAGATCGTGGGACGTACCCGCGACTGGCTGCGCTATGAGGTGCCCGACCATTTCATCAAGCGCGAGATCCGCGGCCATTACCGCGGTCAGAAGCAGATCTGGTTTTTGTTGCGCATGGTTGCGCGCGACAACGACGTGAACCTGCGCCTGACCGACCATCCGGAGTTCGACGCCTGGCGCTGGCACGACTACTGGGTGCCGCTGGACGTTGTCATCGAGTTCAAGCGCGACGTCTACCAGCGTGCGTTGCAGGAATTGTCGCGTTTCCTCACCATCCCGCCCAACGGCGGACATGGCGAGCGGCGCCACACTGCGCGTTACTTGCGCCAGCCGCGCACCGGCAGCGCGGCCGGCGCCAAGCCTGCTGCCAAGGCGCCTCTCGTCATTGCCGAACCGCAGTTGATGCTGGCGCCGGACAAATAAGGATCGCCGCAAGGCATGCAAGCGCCCCACGCAGGTGGTGGCGCTTGCTTTTTTTTTGCCCGAGTCCAGTCGATGTTCACGTGTTATTTCAGCAATTTAATAGTTGCACAATGACAACCCTGCTATTAGAATCGGCTGATGCCACCGACTCTTTCCCACGCCGTTGTCGCGCTCGCCATCTGCGGGTTCTTGCTTCCTGCTACCGTCCGCGCCACACCGCAGACCGGGACCGACGCTCCCACATGCCACTACCTGCAAGTGGCAAAGCTACCCCTGCAGTACACAGGCCCCGGCCTGGAACTGACGACCCAGGGCAGGATGCACGGCAGCCCGGCGACCATGCTGGTCGATACGGGCGCCTTCGACACCCTGCTGACCCGCACCGGCACCGAGCGGCGCAACTTGATGCTGCGCGGCACGGGAGGCTATGCGCAAGGCATCGGCGGGTACGCGACCATTTATCAGACACAGATCAAGGAATTGTCGGTGGGTCCGGCGAAAATCGGCCGCAGCTGGCTGCCGGTGCTGGCCGACTTCGGCGTCCCGCCCCCGTACGACGCCATCATCGGCGCCCCCTTCCTGCTGCAGGCGGACATGGAGTTGTCGCTCGCGACCAAGGAGCTGCGCTTTTTCCGGCCACACAAGTGCGGCGACAGCTTCCTTGCCTATTGGGATCCGGCGGCGATGGAAATTCCCTTCGAAACCAGCCCCGACCGCAGCCCGAATCCACGCTTCACTGTACTCGTCAACGGCAAGAAAATGCGGGCGATGATCGATACCGGCGCTACCACGACCGTCATAGGCCTGAAGGCGGCCCAGCGCGCCGGCCTGAAACTCGATGCACCGGGCGTTACCCGGCTGTCAGATGCGGTCGGCATTGGCACCAATCGCGTGCCACGCTGGAGCACCACTTTCGACACCTTCCAGGTCGCCGATGAAACCGTGCGCAATGCGGAAGTCGGCGTGATCGACTGGGATGACCATGTCGACATCGTGCTCGGCGCCGATTTCCTGCGCGCCCACCGCGTGCTGTTCGCCATGAGCCAGCGAAAAATCTACCTCTCCTACATTGGCGGCGAGCCGTTTGGCCAGCGGCGCAAGCTCGAACCGTGGATTCAACAGGAAGCCGACGCCGGCAACGCAGATGCGCAATTTGTCCTGGCCGGGATGTACACGCGCGGCGGCGTGATCCCGAAAGACGCCGCGCTGAGCGCCAGCTGGCTCGAAAAGTCGGCGCGCGGCGGCAATGGCCAGGCAAACCTGATGGTCGGCCGCAGCCTGATGCTGCAGGGCTTCCCCGAGGAAGCCGCCACCCGCCTGCGCAGCGCGCTCGACAAACTGCCCTCGCACCGCGCGGCGGCATTGTGGCTCTATCTCGCGCGGGTGCGCAGCAAGCAGCTTGCGCTGGCAAAGAGCGAACTGGCGGCCAGTTTCGCGCAGAATGCGGACAATGCCTGGCCGGGGCCGGTTGCCGATTTTTACTTGGGCAAGATCACGGCCGAGGCATTGCTGAAGCAGGCGGCGCGCGACCGCACACTGGCGCAGAAGAACACCTGCCAGGCGCTGTCGGCCATGGCGGAATGGCATGGCGCGCACGGTGAACGCGAGCGGGCAGCGGCACTGGGCGCCCAGATCAAGGCCGAGTGCCTTGCGCAACCCGCAGGCGCGGCCACGGCGGCGCAGGCATCGCACTGACGGCGCCGCGCGCGCCTTCGCGGCGCGCGCTACAATACCGGCCACGCCAACGTTTCGCTTAACTTCCATGTTCACGCCCTCCTCGCACGACGTGCGCCGCTTCTTCTGCGAAGCCTGGCGCAAGCAGCGCGCCGGTGAAGTCCTCACGCCAATGGACGCCATCGCCGCCGACTGGATCGTCCAGCACCCCGAATACCACGACGCCCTGATGGACGCCGACGAAGCCGTCGCGCGCGACTATTCGGTCGAAGGCGGCCAGCCGAATCCTTTCCTGCACCTGTCGATGCACCTGTCGATCGCCGAACAGGTCTCGATCGACCAGCCGCGCGGCATCAAGGCCGCCCACGATATGCTCGTTGCCCGCATCGGCAAGCACGATGCCGACCACGACATCATGGAATGCCTGGGCGAGATGATCTGGAAATCGCAGCGCACCAGCACGGCGCCGGATACCGAGGCGTATATCGAATGCGTGCGGCGGCGCGCAACGCGCTAGTTACGGTGCAGCGATCGGGAAGCGATACAGTAAAGCGGCCGAGGCCGCCTTTTTCGTATCATGTTCCAGATCGCAACAGCTAGCTACCGGCGAACGTGCAACCGGCATCGGCGGAACGCGCGCGATCTACGCGACCAAGGTCGAGGAATTCAAGGTCGGTCCGATCCGCGCGGACCGCGGCAGCATGCCTGTGCTGGGCAGCTTCGACCACACACCCAGTTACGAAGGCATCCTCGGTGCGCCCGCCCTGTTCCAGACAGACATGGAAATATCGCTCGCGACCAAGGAACTGACCTTCCTTGTCCCTGAAAAATGCGGCGCCACCTTCCTCGGCTATTGGGGCGGGAACGTGCAGGACATACCGCTGCGACGCCACAACCAGAACCACATGAATCCGCATTTCTTCGTCCGCATCAATGCTGTGGAAATGGAGGCCATGATCGACACCGGGGCCGTCGTCAGCCTGATCAGGCAGAGCAAGGGGGTGGCGCCCGACGCCGCACTGGCCGCTGCACAGCCCTGTCGGCGATAGCCGATTCGCATCGGCTGAAAGCCGGCTGCAGCGACACCGGGCAGACTTTTACCGCCATCGGGGATGAAGCGCCTCTTATTGGCGCAGGAAAAATAGAATCCCCCGGATCCGGCCTCGAGGCCGAATCCGGGGGATCCGAATCCTGATTGCTTGTCCGGGCCTTAGCCCGACCGCAGGCTGCTTACTTGCGCACCACCAGCTGCGACGGCAGGCTGCTCAAATAGGCGCCGATATCGGCCATGTCCTGCTGCGAGAGCGGTTTCGCAAAACCGGCCATGATCGGGTTGCTGCGGCCATTGGCCTTGTCGCCGCCACGCTTGTAGGCGCTCAGTGCGTGCGTTAGGTAGTCGGCGTGCTGGCCGGCCAGCTTCGGATAGCTCGGGTCGATCGGCTTGTTATAGTCGGCGCCGTGGCAGGAGGCGCAGTTGTACTTCTTGGCCAGCTCTTCGCCGCGCTTGATGTCGGCGGCGGAAGAAGCGAAGGAAACGGCGCCGAGGGCCAGCGCGATGATCAGTTTTTTCATGGCGTGTCGTGGCTCTCTCATTTTCGGCTCTGGGCGTTCTGCTGCGAATAATACGCGGCGACGTCGGCGATGTCCTGATCCGACAGGCTGACGGCGATACCGCGCATCGACGGGTGCTTGCGGTCGCCCTTCTTGTAGGCGTGCAGCGCGGATTCGATGTACTTGGCCGACTGACCACCAATCATCGGCACCGGGTACACCTCGGGGAAGCTGGCCTTATAGCCGGGAATGCCGTGGCAACCGATGCACATTTCGATCTTGCTCTGCGCTGCCTTCGGATTGCCGACGACCTCCGCTGAGAATGCGGAGCCGGCACTGGCGGCCAGAACGAGTACTGCCAAAAGTTTTTTCATGGTGGGAATCGCAAAATTTTTAATCGAATACCGCTACCGCACAAAAAGCCTGGAACCAATTCAGTACTAATAAGCTGTTGATTCTAGCCCAACAAAAGATTGCAGTCTACCAACGGCGCGTGCAGCGTCAGCCGCGCCCGAAGTTCTGGCATATACTCGCACTTTCCCCTCTTTACTATTGACGCGTATGCAAGCCCATCCCCGTTTCGAAGGCACCGAAAGCTATGTCGCCACCGACGACCTGAAGCTGGCCGTGAATGCCGCCCTGACGCTGCAGCGTCCGCTCCTGATCAAGGGCGAGCCCGGCACCGGTAAAACCATGCTGGCCGAGGAAGTGGCCGCCGCGCTGAACATGCCGCTGATGCAGTGGCACGTCAAATCGACCACCAAGGCCCAGCAGGGCCTGTACGAATACGACGCCGTCTCGCGCCTGCGCGATTCGCAGTTGGGGGACGAGCGCGTACGCGACATCCACAATTACATCGTCAAGGGCGTGCTGTGGCAAGCCTTCATCGCGCCCGAACCGGTGGTCCTGCTCATCGACGAGATCGACAAGGCCGACATCGAATTCCCGAACGATTTATTACGCGAACTCGACCGCATGGAGTTCTACGTCTACGAGACGCGCGAAATGGTCGTCGCAAAACACCGCCCGCTGGTGATCATCACCTCGAACAACGAGAAGGAACTGCCGGACGCTTTCCTGCGCCGCTGCTTCTTCCACTACATCAAATTCCCGGACCGCGGCACGATGGCCGACATCGTGCAGGTGCACTATCCACGCCTCAAGCAAGAGCTCCTGAGCGCTGCCCTGGAAAGTTTTTATGCCGTGCGCGACATCCCCGGCATCAAGAAAAAGCCATCGACCTCCGAATTCCTCGACTGGCTCAAACTCCTGATGGCCGAGGACATCCCGGCCGAAGCGCTGCACAGCAAGGACAACAAAGCCGTGGTGCCGCCGCTGCACGGCGCACTTCTGAAAAACGAACAGGACGTGCACCTGTTCGAACGCCTGCTGTCGATGTCGAGGATGAATCGATGATTCACGTCGAGCCGGTCGCGCTCGAATTCAACGGCGTGCGCCTCGAGCCTTTATCGCTCGCGCATGTCGAGGGTTTACGCATGGCTGCCGCCGACGGCGCGCTGTGGAACCTGCGCGTGACCTCGGTGCCGGAACCGCACCGCACCCAGGCCTGGGTGCATGCGGCGCTGGAGATGACGAACCGGGTCGCCTTTGTCGTGGTCGACGCCGCCACTGGCGACGTGCTGGGCACGACCAGCTACCACGACATCCTGCCCGAGGTCGACCGGGTCGAGATCGGCTACACCTGGTACGCGCACAGCGTCCAGCGCAGCAATGTAAACACCAGCTGCAAATTGCTGCTCCTGTCGCACGCCTTCGATACGCTCGGCTGCGCGGTGGTCGGTTTTCGCACCGATAATTTCAACCACGCCTCGCAGGCGGCGATCGAACGGCTCGGCGCGAAGAAGGATGGCGTGATCCGCCACCACGCCCTGCGCCGCGACGGCACCGTGCGCGACACCGTCATGTACAGCATCGCGCGCGGCGAATGGCATGAAATCAAAACGCATTTGCATTACCAACTGACCCGGCACGCCGCACTCTAGACACATGCTGATCGATTTTTTCTTCGCGCTACGTAACGCCAAAGTCCCGGTCTCGATCAAGGAATTCCTGACCCTGCTCGAAGCTTTGGAAAAGAGCGTCATCGCCCCTTCCCTGGACGAGTTTTATTATCTCGCGCGCCTGGTGATGGTGAAGGACGAAGCCCACTTCGACAAGTTCGACCGCGCCTTCGGCAGTTATTTCAAGGGCATCGAGGCCGTGTTCGACACGACCAAGGGCGAAATCCCGCTCGACTGGCTGATCAAGCGCATGGAGCGCGAACTGACGCCCGAGCAGAAGGCGGCGCTGGAGAAATTCGGCTATGACAAGCTGATGGACCGCCTGAACGAACTGCTCAAGGAACAGAAGGAACGCCACGAAGGCGGCAGCAAGTGGATCGGCACCGGCGGCACCTCACCCTTCGGCCACGGCGGCACCAATCCGGAAGGCATCCGCATCGGCGGCGCCGGCCGGAATCGCACGGCCGTGAAAGTGTGGGACCAGCGTTCGTACAAGGATTACGACGACGAGCGCGAACTGGGAACGCGCAACATCAAGGTCGCCTTGCGCCGCCTGCGCCGCTTCGCCCGCACCGGCGCGGCGGAAGAGTTCGCGCTCGACGCGACGGTACACGCAACGGCCAGCAATGCCGGCTACCTCGACATCCGCATGCAGCCCGAGCGCAAGAACCGCATCAAGGTGGTGATGTTATTGGATGTCGGCGGCACCATGGACGACCATATCGAGCGCACCGAGGAGCTGTTTTCGGCGGCGAAGAGCGAATTCAAGAACATGGAGTTCTACTACTTCCACAACTGCGTCTATGACTACCTGTGGAAGAATAACCGCCGCCGCCACGCCGAGCGCTTCGACACATGGGACGTGCTGCGCAAATACCCGCCCGACACGCGCATCATTTTCGTCGGCGACGCCACCATGAGCCCCTATGAGGTGCTGGCACCGGGCGGCTCGGTCGAATACAACAACGAAGAAGCCGGCGCCGAATGGCTGGCGCGTTTCTGCAACGCCTTCCCGAAATTCGCCTGGCTCAACCCCGAGCCCGAGCATCTGTGGCAATACCGCCAGTCGATCTCGGTGATTCGCCAGATCATGAACAACCGGATGTTCCCGGTCACGCTCGAGGGGCTCGAGCGCGCAATGCGGCTGCTGAGCAAATAGGCAGGTGGGCACGCGCGTCCTCGTCATCGGCGGCTACGGCTTCTTCGGCAGCCGGCTGGTCGAACTCCTGTCGCGCCAGCCCAGGCTGCACATCCTCGTCGGCGGCCGCTCCCAGGCCTCAGCCCAGGCCCTGGCAGATAAACTAAGCCCCGGCGCCAGTTCGCACCTGGAAGCCCTGGCAATCGACATCGACAGCCCGTCCCTTGCCCGCACCCTGTCGACTTTAAAACCCGACATCGTCATCCACACCGCCGGCCCCTTCCAGGGTCAGGACTACCGCGTCGCCGAAGCCTGCATTGCAGCGAACGCGCACTACATCGACCTGGCCGACGGCCGCGCCTTTGTCGCAGGCATCAGCGCGCTGCACGCGGCCGCCGAGCGCGCCGGGGTGCTGGTCACCAGCGGCGCCAGCTCGGTCCCGGCCTTGTCGAGCGCGGTCGCCGATACCCTGGCTGCCGGCATGGCGCGTGTGACGGACATCGACATCGGCATCAGTCCCGGCAACCGCACCGAGCGCGGCCTGTCGACGGTTGCGGCCATCCTCGGCTATTGCGGACAACCACTGCCGGGCGGCGCCCCTGGTGCGGCAGTCGGCTGGCTGGGCACGTATGCCCATCGCTACCCCGCCCCGGTCGGCCGGCGTTTGCTATCTCCCTGCGATGTCCCCGATCTGGTCCTGCTCGGCCCGCGCTTTCCCGGCAGCCCGCGCCTGCGTTTCGGCGCCGGACTCGAGCTGACGGTGCTACACCGGGGAATGAACCTGATGGCGCTGCTGGCCCATCGCGGCCTGGTGCGCAACTGGGCGCCGCTCGCGCCGCTGCTCAAGCGCGCGGCCGACTGGTTCCGCCACCTGGGCTCCGACGCCGGGGCCATGCATGTCCGGGTAAGCGGAGCGACGGCGGATGGCGCCAGCCTGACCCGCAACTGGGCGCTCGTGGCCACCGTTGGAGACGGCCCCTTCGTTCCCACCCTCGCCGCCGCCGCGCTGGTGCGGCGCCTGGCTGCCGGTCAGCCGCTTCAGGCCGGCGCCCTGCCCTGCCTCGGGCTACTGTCTCTTGCCGACTTCGAGCGCGAGGCCGCCGGCCTGAACATCACAATGACAGCCGAAGCGTGACGACAGGGGCGTCTCAGCGCGCTCCCCGCAAGGCATTGCGCACCACGTACAAGCCCACCACATCGAGCGCCGTATGCACCATCATCGCCGCCAGCAAGCCCACATACTGGTAAATAAACCCGAGCGCAACGCTCACCCCGAACACCCCCGCCGCCTGCACCAGGGTCGCCTTGTTCAACTTGCGGAACTGGTACACCGGCGTGTGCGTCACCAGGAAGATCACTGACGTAATCCACACCCCCAGAAGCGGCTGCAGCGCCGCGCGGAACAGTAGCTCTTCGCCGATCGCGGCGGCCAGGCTGATCCATACCGGATTGAAGCCCGACAGATCGAGGCGGCCATAGGCGGTCACGGTATTGCGGGTCGCCTCCGAGGTCGCGGTGAGGCGATAGCTGACATAGGAAAATACAGCCGCCAGCGCCGACAATCCGAGGCCATACAGCAGCTGCGAGCCCAGTGCCATTGGCCCCAGGAACACCGCTAGCGGCCGTTGCTCGGCCACGAAAATGATCAGGAGCGCGATCAGGGAAAACACGACGCAAGTCAATACCTGGGCGGTCAGGCGGATCGGCGCACGGGGCGGCTGAGGCTGCAATTGCGGCGGGCTTGGTGCTGGAGACATGGCGGAGTGTCGGGACAAAGCGACAAATGAGGAATCGAAAAGGCCGTCTGGCCACGAAGCGGCAAGCCTGCTGGCCGACCACCCGCCATTCTAGCCAGCGGCGCGCATGCTGACAACGAACTCATCGGCTAGAAGACGGTCCAATCGTGCGCAGCTTGGGCCCAGCTCGTCTTGTAAAATCGGCAAAAGACCAGCCCGCCCGCAGTTGAGCGCACTGTTTTCGAGGAGCATGCATGCCCGACCTGTTGCCGATCCTGACCAGCCTGGCGTGGCCGTTCGCGATCGCCATCGCCTGGATTGCCGGGGAATTCGGGCAACGCTGGACCGGGTTGCCGCGCATCAGTTTTTATGGCGTGGTCGGCTTCGTGCTGGCCGGCCCCCAGCTCGGCATCCTGCCCGTGCCCGACGGCGGCGCGGTGCCGATGCTGGCCGACGTCGCTTTTGGTTTGATCCTGTTCGAGCTCGGCTACCGCATCAACCTGCGCTGGCTGCGCACCAATCCCTGGATCGGCATCAGCGGCCTGGTGGAATCGCTGGCGACCTTCATTGCCGTCTACCTGATCGCGATCGCCTTCGGGACCCCGCAACTGACTTCGCTGATGCTGGCCTCGCTGTCGATGGCGACCTCCCCGGCCACCGTGGTGCGGGTGATCAACGAACAGCGCAGCTCGGGCCAGGTGACGGAACGGGTGCTGCATTTGACTGCGCAAAATTGCGTGCTGGCCGTGTTCGCATTCAACGTCGCCGTCGGCTTCTGGATTTTCCGCACCTTCGAGGATCTGGGCGACGCCATCTGGAACAGCCTGGTCTTGCTGGCCGTCTCGCTCCTGACCGGCGCCGTGTTCGGCCTGGCCGTGCCGGCGCTGCTGCGCGCGCTCAAGAATCCGCGCCAGGATGCGACCGTCGCGTTTGCGCTGGCGGTGATTTTGCTGGTCGCCATTTCGTATGCGGGCGGCCTGTCGCCGGTGGTGTCGACGCTCGCGTTCGGGCTGGTCGCACGCCATCGGCGCGTCGCCTTCAGCCAGGCCCAGCGCGGCTTCGGGGCACTGGGCGAATTGCTCACCGTGCTGCTGTTCGTCTTCGCCGCCTCGACCCTCGACTGGCAAAAGGTCGCCGCCGGGGGCCTGTTTGCCCTGGTGATCGTGGCAGCACGCTTGGTCACCAAGACCGGCGGCGTCATGGCCTTTGCCCACCTGTCCGGCGTGTCCTGGCGCAAGGGCGCGCTGGCCGGCGTGGCGCTGGCCCCCTTGTCCGTGTTTGCCATCCTGCTGCTCGAACACGCGCGCCTGCGCGGCGTGCACGTGGTCGAGGAACTGCGTTCGGTGGCGGCGGTGATGCTGCTGCTGGAGGTGTTCGGTCCGATCATCATCCAGCGCGCCCTGGTCTGGGCGCGCGAGGTACCGCAGACCCAGCCGGAGACGCGCCATGCCGCTTGAACCGTTTACCGCCTCCACGCCGCTGACCTTCGGCGTCGAACTCGAACTCCAGCTGGTCAGCCTGTCCGACTTCGATCTCACCGCCGCCAGCCCGGATTTGCTGCACCTGCTGGCCCGCAAGCCCTTTCCGGGAAACGTGACGCCGGAGATCACCGAGAGCATGATCGAGATTAATTCGAGCGTGCACTCGTCCTATGCGCCCTTGCTGGCGGAGTTGCAGGAAATCCGCGACACCCTGGTGGCAGCCGGCGACCAACTCAATATCGGCATTGCCGGCGGCGGGACGCACCCCTTCCAGCACTGGTCGGAACAGAAGATCTTCGCCAAGCCGCGCTTCGAGCACCTGTCGTCCTTGTACGGCTACCTGGCCAAGCAGTTCACCGTGTTCGGCCAGCACGTGCACATCGGTTGCAGCAATGGCGACAACGCCATGTACCTGCTGCATGCGCTGAACCGCTACATCCCGCATTTCATCGCATTATCAAGCTCGTCGCCCTTCGTGCAGGGCCAGGACAGCCTGTTCGATTCGGCGCGTCTGAATTCCGTGTTCGCCTTCCCGATGAGCGGGCGCGCGCCCTTCACACTCCGCTGGGCCGAGTTCGAGTCAAACTATTACGCGAAGATGGAGCGCACCGGCATCATCAAGAGCATGAAGGATTTTTATTGGGACCTGCGCCCGAAACCCGAATACGGCACCATCGAACTGCGGGTGTGCGATACGCCGCTGACCGTCGAACGCGCCGCCGCGCTGGCCGCCTATTTACAGGCACTGTGCGGCTACCTGCTGCAGCGTCTTGAAGCGCCGCCGGTCGAGGACGATTATCTCGTCTATAACTACAACCGCTTCCAGGCTTGCCGGTTTGGACTGGAGGGGACGATCACGCATCCGAAAAGCTACGAAAACCTACCGATTCGCGAAGACATCCTGGCGACGCTCACAAAAATGGCGCCCTACGCGGCAGAGCTGGGGAGCCTGGACGGCTTGCGCCACCTGGCTGCGGCAGCGGGCGGGGGCAGCGACGCGGCGCTGCTGCGCCAGCAATACGAGCGCCAGGGCAGCGTCGAGGGGATGGTGCATGCGGCGATCAACTGGTTCCGCGGCGAGCGGCGGTTCAGACGCAGGTAAGGCATCGCGGCCACCTGCGGCGAGTCGGGCGTCAAGCTCTTCACGCCGCGCTCACCCTGCTCGAGCGCATGATCCGCTCGATAAAATTCCGTTTTACGGGCTGCGGCATCCCCTCATCGACCAGCGCCGCCCACCGTTCGCACAACTGCTCGCAAGTCGCGCGCAGCACCGGATCGAGGTCGGGCAGGCATGTGAGCGCACGCAAATGGCGCTCGATCACCGAGGCCAGGCGCACGCATGGCTTGTCCTTGTCGTCGCGCGCGCTGTAGTGCGACATCAGGTGCAGCAGCGAGGCGAGCATGACGGCCTCGCGCTGGGGCATGGCGTGCGCCGGCATGGCGGTGTCTGCGAATGGGTGGTTCATGGCGTTCCCTTTTGATCAGTCGTTAATGAGAATGATTCTCATTCATTATGATCAAGGGAGGAATGGGATGCAAGCGGTTTTGCAAACACCTACAACCGCGTCTCTCTTGCCGCCCTTAAAAACTCGTCCAGCACCGGCGTGCAATCGAGCAGGTCCGTCCCGCCGGCCCGGTGAAATTCCGGATGCCATTGCAACCCCATCACGAAATCGGCCTTGTCGTAGCGGATCGCCTCGACGATCCCGTCCGGATACGACATTGCCTCGACCCGGATATCGCGTCCGAGCTCTTTGACCGCCTGGTGATGGATCGAATTGACGATCGGTCTTGCCGCCTGCGGGAACATGCGCCCCAGCGTCGAGCCGGGCGGGAATTCGATCGCGTGACGGTGGGCGTCGTAGTCGGTGTGCACGTGGGCGAGCGCCGCCGGCACGTTGGTCGCCACGTCCTGGTACAGGGTGCCGCCAAAGGCGACGTTGATCAGCTGGCAGCCGCGGCAGACGCCGAGCACCGGTTTACCGGCCTCGACGAATTCGTGCAGCAGTTCGAGTTCGTATACATCGCGCGCGCGGTCGCCGCTCCATTCGGGGCGCGTCGGCGATTCGGAATAGGTCTGCGGCGACACGTCCGCCCCGCCCTGCAGCACCAGCCCGTCCAGGTGGCGCGCGTAATGGCGCAGCGTGATGTTGCTGGGGTGGAGCAGCCCGTTCGTGTTCACCGTCGGGATCATGAACACCAGCACGTCGCGCGACATCACCCACTGGGCGATCGACTCTTCCAGATACTGAAGGTTCTTGCTGCGCAGGCCAGTGGAACCCGGTTCCGGATGAAAGATGCGGGCCGAGACGCCGATGCGCAGCGTGCGGCGTAGAAGATCGCGGCTGAAGCGGTCGCGCAGGGCGCGCCAGCGCGAACGCAGCACGCGGCCTGCCAATGCAAACGGGGTGTCGCCGGGACGCTGGTAGCGCGGCTGGCCGCTTGCCGCGCGGCGGTCGGGGACGCGCTGTGGTGCATCCTCACGGTTTTCCAGCGGCGGGCCGGGTGCCTCGCCGCGGCGCTGTGGTTGATCGTCTGCCATGGCCCAAATATAGCCCTGCCATTGCCGCGCACGATTCGAAGTTGTAACAAAATGACACCGGCTGAGCTGTCAAGCCGGCAGTGCCGGCAGGCTGGTCAATCGTTGCAACATGGCGACCAGGCTGCGGTCGCCGACCGGCTTGTCGAGCAGTCCGCGCACGCCGGCGCCGCGCGCCAGCGTGCTGTCGTAACTGAAGGTGCGCCCGACCAGCAGCACCACGGCCGTGCGCCCTGCCCCTTCCTGGGCCTTGATGGTCCGGCTCAGGTGGTAGGGATCGATGCCGGGCGCGGCGGTATTGATCATCGCCAGCGCCACGTGCGTCTCGTCGCACAGGCGTACCGCCACCGGCGCGCTGTCGGTCCAGGCGATCGCCAGGCCACGTGCGCCGACCAGGCCGGCCAGGTGATCGCGGAACGCGCCGCCCTTGTCGACGATGAGCACCTTGCCGTCGCGCGGTGGCTGCCGCTCGGCCGCGCAGCCGGCCTCCGGGCCGAGCCGCGGGCGGCGCCGGCGTTCGGCCAGGAAGGGCTCGCCGCGTGCAATGAGCAGCGCCAGTGCGCGCCGCCGTTCGGCCAGCATCTGTGCCAGGGTCTCGTGCAGGAGCGGGGGATCGAGCGGGAGCGCCAGATGGTCGTAGCCGCCGTGGCCGTCGCCGCCGATCACCAGCGCGGGCGGGGCGCAACGCATGCCATCGAGCCAGGCAAGGGCAGCCGGATCGGTACCGTTGGCAATGACGATGTCGGGCTCCTGCAAACTGTCGTCATGCAGGCAGCCATACAGCGGTCCCGAGGGCGGAGCCGCGTGAAGCAGCGTCGCCATATGGCGGGCGTGCTCGGACCCGAATCCCAGCAGACGTACTGCGGTCGGAATTTTGTGTGGATGCATGATCATCACCGGTGCGTGCCACACCAACAGCCGCGGACCTGTTGTGCAAAAGCTGCTCGGCTTGCGATAATCACTGTATGCATGTACAGTACCATCCTTGGCCGATGCCATTCGCTCAACGGTTTCTCGGGGCCGCTTGACATAGCAACCTTGCGTACCAATCTAGTCACGTTCTCGCGCGTTGACAAGCACAATCGATTACGCCACTCCTGCTTTTTCCCTCCGACAAGATAGAATGCGCAGGCTTTCGACATAACACTGATCAGCATGGCAACCAAGAAACCCGCACCCGACTACAGCGAATCATCCATCCGCGTCCTCAAAGGACTCGAGCCCGTGAAGCAACGCCCGGGCATGTATACCCGGACCGAGAACCCGCTGCACATCATCCAGGAAGTCATCGACAACGCCTCGGACGAGGCGCTCGGCGGCTACTGCAACAACATCGGCGTCACCCTGAACGTCGACGGTTCCGTCACCGTCGAGGACGACGGCCGCGGCATCCCGGTCGGCATCCACCCGGAAGAAGGCGTGTCCACGGTCGAAATCGTGTTCACGCGCCTGCACGCGGGCGGCAAGTTCGACAAGGGTTCCGGCGGCGCCTACGCGTTTTCGGGCGGCCTGCACGGGGTCGGCGTCTCGGTCACGAATGCGCTCTCGAAGCGCCTCGAAATCACCGTCTGGCGCAAGAACGAGGACGGCACTGGCGTCCACAACCTGGTTTTCGCCGGCGGCGACGTGATCGAACCCCTGACCTCCGCGCCCTTCGAGCGCGGCGGCAAGAAGAACGGCACCCGCGTCACCGCCTGGCCGGACGCGAAGTACTTCGATTCGCCGAACATCCCGATGCCGGACCTCGTGCGCCTGCTGCGCTCGAAAGCCGTGCTGCTGCCGGGCGTCACCGTCACGCTGACGATTGCCAAGACCGGCGACGTCCAGACCTGGCGCTACGACGAAGGCCTGCGCGGCTACCTGACCGAAGCGATGGCGCAGTCCTCGAGCGGCGAGACGGTGATCCCGCTGTTCGAGGGTGCCGCGTATGCAGCGCCTGGTGACGAAAACTTTGCCGAAGGCGAAGGCGCGGCCTGGGTCGTGGCCTGGAACGAGGAAGGCGGCGTGGTGCGCGAGTCCTACGTCAACCTGATCCCGACGCCAAGCGGCGGCTCGCACGAGTCGGGCCTGCGCGACGGCCTGTTCGGCGCCGTCAAGGGTTTCGCGGAGCTGCATGGCCTGCTGCCGAAGGGCGTCAAGCTGTTGCCGGAAGACGTGTTCGCACGTGTTTCGTTCGTGCTGTCGGCGAAAGTGCTGGACCCGCAATTCCAGGGCCAGACCAAGGAACGCCTGAACTCGCGCGATGCCGTCAAGCTGGTGTCGACGTTTACGAAGCCGCCGCTCGAACTGTGGCTGAACCAGCACGTCGAATACGGCAAGAAGCTGGCCGACCTCGTCATCAAGCAGGCGCAGTCGCGCATGCGCTCGCTGCAAAAAGTCGAAAAGAAGAAATCCTCGGGCGTGGCTGTGTTGCCCGGCAAGCTGACCGATTGCGAATCGACCGACCTGACCCGCAACGAACTGTTCCTGGTCGAGGGCGACTCGGCGGGCGGCTCCGCAAAAATGGGGCGCGACAAGGAATACCAGGCGATTTTGCCGCTGCGCGGCAAGGTCTTGAATACCTGGGAAACCGACCGCGACCGCCTGTTTGCGAACAACGAGATCCACGACATCTCCGTGGCGATCGGGGTCGACCCGCATTCGCACGGCGATTCGCCGGACCTGACGGGCCTGCGCTACGGCAAAATTTGCATCCTGTCGGACGCCGATGTGGACGGCTCGCACATCCAGGTTTTGCTGCTGACGCTGTTCTTCAAGCACTTCCCTGCCCTGTTCAAGCATGGCCATATCTGTGTTGCGCGTCCGCCGCTGTACCGCGTCGACGTGCCGCCACGCGGCAAGAAGCCGCTGCAAAAGCTGTACGCGCTGGACGAGGGCGAACTGCTGGCGATCGAGGACAAGCTGACGAAGGACGGCCTGAAGGAAGGCAGCTGGAACATCTCGCGTTTCAAGGGCCTGGGCGAGATGAACGCCGAGCAGCTGTGGGAAACGACGATGAACCCGGACACCCGGCGCCTGCTGCCGGTGGCCCTGGGTGGTTTTGATCACGGCGAATCGAGCGCGCGTTTCAACATGTTGATGGGCAAAGGCGAAGCCGCCGCACGCCGTGCGTGGATCGAAGAACACGGCAACGAGACGGAAGCGGATATTTGAACCGAACGAACTGAATTATGACAATCCAAGCAAACCTCTTCGAACAAGCCGCAGCGCCCGCCGACGACGACATCGAAACGCTGACCCTGTCCACCTTCGCAGAACGCGCCTATCTCGACTACGCGGTCTCGGTGGTCAAGGGCCGCGCCCTACCCGATGTCGCCGACGGCCAGAAGCCGGTACAGCGCCGCATCCTGTACGCGATGAACGAACTCGGCCTCGGCCCGACCGCGAAGCCACGTAAATCCGCGGCCGTGGTCGGCGACGTGCTCGGCAAACTGCACCCGCACGGCGACCAGTCGGTCTATGACGCCCTCGTGCGCATGGCCCAGGACTTCTCGCTGCGCTATCCGCTGATCGACGGCCAGGGCAATTTCGGCTCGCGCGACGGCGACGGCGCGGCGGCAATGCGCTACACCGAAGCCCGGCTGACCCCGATCGCGCGCCTGTTGATGGACGAGATCGACATGGGCACGGTCGACTTCCAGCCGAACTATGACGGTTCGACCAATGAGCCGCGCACGCTGCCGGCGCGCCTGCCGATGGTGCTGCTCAATGGCGCCTCCGGTATCGCAGTCGGTCTGGCCACCGAGATCCCGTCGCACAACCTGCGCGAAGTGGCCGACGCGGCAGTGGCGATGATCCGCAATCCGAAGATGACGCATGCGGAGCTGATGGCGATCATTCCCGGCCCGGACTTCCCGGGCGGCGGCCAGATCATCACCCCGGCATCGACCATCGCCGAGATGTACACGACCGGCCGCGGCTCGATGAAAGTCCGCGCGCGCTGGAAGATCGAAGAGCTGGCGCGCGGCCAGTGGCAGGCGGTGGTGACCGAATTGCCGCCGGGGACGTCGACGGCGAAGGTGCAGCAGGAGATCGAAGAGATCACCAACCCGAAGATCAAGCTGGGCAAGAAGACGCTGACGCCGGAACAGATCGCCCTCAAGCAGACGGTGTTGAATTCGCTCGACACGATGCGCGACGAATCGGGCCGCGAAGCCGCCGTGCGCCTGGTGTTCGAGCCGAAGTCGAAGAACCAGGACCAGACCGAGTTCATGCTGCTGCTGCTGGCGCATACCTCGCTCGAGAGCTCGGCGCCGATCAACCTGGTGATGATCGGCGGCGATGGCCGTCCGCGCCAGAAGGGCCTGGGCGACATCATCCAGGAGTGGATCGATTACCGCTTCACCACCGTGCGCCGCCGTACCGAGCACAAGCTGGGCAAGGTCAACGACCGCATCCACATCCTCGAAGGCCGCGAGATCGTCCTGCTGAACATCGACAAGGTGATCGCCATCATCCGCAATTCGGATGAGCCGAAGGCGGCGCTGATGGAAGAGTTTGGCCTGTCCGACCGCCAGGCCGAGGACATCCTCGAGATCCGCCTGCGCCAGCTGGCGCGTCTGGAGGCGATCAAGATCGAGCAGGAGCTGGCCCAGCTGCGTGGCGAGAAGGAAAAGCTGGAAGACATCCTGGCCAATCCATCGACCATGAAGCGCACCATCATCCGCGAGATCGAAGCGGACGCCAAGGCCTTCGGCGACCCGCGCCGTACCCTGATCGAAGAAGCGCAAAAGGCCGTGGCCGAGCAAAAGATCGTCGACGAACCGGTCACCGTGATCATCTCCGAAAAAGGCTGGGTCCGCGCACGGTCAGGCATCGGCCACGATCCGGTCCAGTTCACCTTCAAGCCGGGCGACTCGCTGTACGGCGCGTTCGAATGCCGCACGATCGATTCGCTGGTCGGCATTGGCGACAACGGCAAGGCCTATTCGGTGCCGGTGTCGGCGCTGCCCGGTGCGCGCGGCGACGGCGTGCCGATCACGACGCTGGTCGACCTCTCGGGCGGCATACGCATCCTGCACTACTTCGCAGGAACCGCCGACACGCGCTTGCTGCTGGCGACCTCGAACGGCTTCGGTTTCATTTCGAAGGCGGGCGACATGGTCAGCCGCCTGAAGGGCGGCAAGTCCTTCATTACGCTCGATGATGGCGCACTGCCGCTGCCGCCGCGGATCGTATCCGACGCGGCCGGTGCGCTTGCTTGCCTGTCCGGCAATGGCCGGGTGCTGGTGTTCGGCATCGACGAAATGAAGGTGCTGACCAATGGCGGGCGCGGCGTGACGCTGATGGAACTCGATCCGAAAGAGCAGCTGCTGGCGGCGCAACCGATCAGCCAGAAAGGCGTGAACGTGATCGGCACCTGGGCCGGCTCGAAGCCGCGCACGGTGGAGCTGTTCGCGTCGGGGCTGGAGCCGCACTTCGGCAAGCGGGCAAGAAAGGGCAAGCCGCTGTCGCAGAAGTTGAAGGCGACGGATCTGGCGATGCGGGCCACCGGCGAATAAGCCGTTCATTACGCCCACGGACAAAAAAAATGCCGGCTCGCGCCGGCATCTCTTTTACAACAAACCCAATTACTTCTTGGCCGCTGCCTTGTGCACGTCGGCCATCGCCTCTGCGCGGACCTGTTCGGCCTTGGCCGATGCCTGCGCCTTGTCAGCGGCGGCGCCAACCTGAACCTTCAGCGACTTTTCGTCGGCCTTGATCATGGTCTTCTCGGCCTTCAGGTTCGCTTCCGAGACCTTCTCTTCAGCCTTGGCGATCGCCTTGGCGCGGTCTTCCGGATCGGCCTTGGTGATCTTCTCGGCGGCGTTCGCGTGCACCTTCACGGCCTTGGCGTGCGCCTTGGCTTTCTTTTCCTGCGCATCGGCGACGGCCTTGGTGGCTTTCTCGTCAGCCTTGGCGACGGCCTTCATTTCCTTCGCTTCCGCCTTGGCGACGTCGACTTCGGCGCGGGCTTCAGCCTTGACGATGGCCTGGGTGTTGGCCGGCATCACGTTGGTGGTCGACGCGGTGCTCGTGACCGGCGTGGTGGTCGTGACCGTGGTCGTGGTGGCGGTCTGCGCATAGGCGCTGGTAGCAACGAAACCGGCGATCAGGGTGAGGATAAGTTTGTTCATGGTGTGTCCTTTCAAAGCATATGGCGGGTTGCGGGTCTCTTGCCCGCACTGTTTAACTTTATATCAAGTCTGAACCCAGAATAGGCCCTGCCGGGCAACGGGTCTGTTCGCCAGCACACAGACTACTGCTGAGTAGAATCAGCGCCTTTCAGCCGCGCCGGCCCCGCGTACAGGTCGATGATCTCGACGATGCCGTCCTGGCACACCGGACAGAACGCCTCGCTGCGGTCGAACATGATGCACTGCATCGCCGGCCGGTAATACCCCGTCGCTTCATAGTTCGCACCCTCGAATGCGCCGACCGCGTGCCGGTGCGGCTGTTTCGCGAATAGCGCGCGGGTAGCCGCCAGGTCTTCGCGAAACAGCGCGTTCATCTCGCTCTCGGGACGGTTCCCCGCCCGCAGCGCAGCGCGCCGTTTCTGGTAGGCGCGCGAGGCCTCTTCATATTCCGCCTTCGGCCACGGCGTCGGCAGCGGCGTGCCCGCCTTCAGGTGCCGCTTCCATTTCAGGTTGGCCGGGTCGCGCAGCGCCGTGGCGTTCGGCTCCCACGGTTCCATGCGCGTGCCGCTGGCGGCATAGGCCACGGGCGAGGTGTAGTACTCGTCGGCGAGACCGGCGAAATGGTGGCCGAACTCGTGCACGAACAGGTAGGGCGCCCATTCGTTGCCGGCTGCCGCCGTGCTGAACTGGCCGAAGATCCCGCCGCCGCCATAGGTCTCGTTATTCACCAAAATTTCGATGAACTCGTAGGGCGCATGCTGGGCGATCTCGCGCAAGGCCCGGTTGTCGAGCGTGAGGACATAGCGCTCGCTTCCAAAAATGTCGTAGCGCGTGCCCAGTTTCGAGGCCCGGTGCATGCCGGTCGAGGGACGCGAGACGCCCGACTCGCTGGTCGGTACGGCCAGCGCCCAGACATTGAAATCGTCGGCACGCTCCTTGAAAGGCGAGACCGAGAACAGGTGCTGCGACAGGCGGCGCGCATCGGCCTCGAACTTTTTCATTTCACCCTGGGTGTAGCCGTCGCCCATGATCAGCAAGTCGACTTTTTGCGCCGACGGACCTTTCACGTGAATCGGGATCGGCGCGGCGGGCGCCGGGGCCTGCTTCCTCACTACCTCGGGCGCATCGGTATCGATCTCCACGCTCCAGGCCACCGAAAACGCATTCCGCTCGTCGCGCTTGAGGATGCGCACGCGCACCGGCCGATCCGGTTTTGGAAAGCGCACCGATTCCTGAAAACTGCGGCTGATCTTGCTCGCTTCTTCCGTCGTGCGCCATTCGCCAAAGATCGTGGAAAAGTCGCGCGAATAGATCAGGTCGCCCGTCTTGGCGTCCACCACCTCCACCCGGTTCTGGCCGCGGTTCGTGTTGTCCAGGCTGCGCCTGGTGTCGCCCGGCCAGGGGAGCGGCTCGATCAAGACCTGTTCCAGGGCGTAGCTGTCGGATAAGGCATTGCCGCTATGGCTGTAGTCGACGCGCACGGTGGCCGGCTGCGCCGCCTGTGCGAGGCCAGCGGCGAGCAAAGAGGCGACGGCGCACAGGCGCGAAATGAATCGAAGCATGGGGTGTCCTCGGGAAAACGAATTTCGGCATTGTAATCCTGACACCGGGCACACGGCGGCGGCGCGTAGCAGCATTCAGTCCGCCGCAGCGTCGGCACCGTCGCCACGTGTAAAACCTTCGTCGATCCAGCCGGCGATGCCGCCTACCATCCGCTTGACCGGCCGTCCCAGCTTCGCCAGCCGATATGCGCCGCGCTGGGCGCCGTTGCAATGCGGCTCGGCGCAGTAGCCGACGAACAGGGTGTCGTCCGGATAATCGCACAGCTTGACCTCGACGATTTCCGATGCGGCATGTTGAGCGCGCCGGGCACATGGCATGCCGCGTACAGTTGGGGGACTTCGGGTATCGATTGGTGGAGCGCGATGACCGCCACCGGCCCAAGAGTGGTGTTATCAATCCGGAAAGATGGGGAATCGGAATACGTCATGCGGACTGTCGAGAAGCCGATCCCACAGTTCGTGATCGAAGATGGGGAAGTTATCCCTGTCCGCTCACCGCCGAACAACGGGCGACGTTCAAGGAACAGGATGTCGATGGCTCCGACTTGGCTAGGGGTATGGCTTGGCTATCCAGGAAGATCGGACCGAAGAAAGCAGCGTGACAACAAGGGGTGCTGACGAAGCGCCCCTTGTCATTTAGCGATGACGGCTCCATAGCCCTAACACCAGCGACGTAACGACCGCTGAGCCGATGAATGCAGCGGCCAGGATGTTAAACGCCTTTTCAACATACATGGTTGGTGGAAGTGCCAGATATACTAGCGCGGCCACCAGGAAGGCAACACCAAGCGAAATGAACGTGCGTTTCATGCGAAAGGCTCCACTGAGGGGCAATTGAAATACATCCCGGCCTTACTACCGCCAGCCTGAACAACTTCCTCCACAAATGACGTACAGTTGTTCGGCAAAACCAGCCACCGCCACTGCTTCGCCAGCAGTTCTTCCAGCTTTCGGTGCGCCCCGGCGGGGTTGGGAATCTGGATACGCCAGCGGCGAATTTCGTGCTTGCCGTTCTCTCTCAAGTACCGCTGGAAGCCATCCTCCCGCATGAACTTTGGCACATCGTACTTCCCGGCGATATGGAAGTACCAGCCGCCACCAGTGTGAAGCAACGCATGACCGCAGAAATTGATACCGTCGCCCGATACAACGACGGCACATGCATGCTTGAAGTCGAACGGTTTGAGAGGGCATTGAAGCATCACATCGCCAACATAGGGTTCAGACATATTCGCCTCCGGTTAGCACGCCTTGTTGGCGCTACAATCCCAGCCGCCAGACGTATTGCCCTGCGCTCCGCCCCTGATGCTTTGTCGTATGTAGTTCCATTTAATTTTTGCATACGCCAAATGGACCTGTTCGCTGATGATTCCGCCATTGCCGCTGTCGGGGGTGATGTTTGCAATCATCAAGTTCTCTAGCTCGATCTTGAAGTAGGGGATCGGCTTGCCATCGCCGTCAGCCCTCATAAATTCAAACACGGCTTTTGGAAT
Source organism: Massilia sp. CMS3.1 (assembly GCF_051262535.1). NCBI lineage: Bacteria > Pseudomonadati > Pseudomonadota > Betaproteobacteria > Burkholderiales > Oxalobacteraceae > Massilia > Massilia sp. CMS3.1. The sequence continues at coordinate 272,973 of NZ_JBIMES010000002.1, forward strand.
TGTTCTACCTGCTGCACAGGTCTGTAGCAACACTGGTGAAGCTATGTCGGCCAGCTTCTTGAAGGTGATGGGGTAAAGCTCAGCCCTACCGCTGGTGTGCCCGCCAGCCGTCGATAGAACCTCGGCTCTTGGCTGGTGGATCGCGTACAGGACGTTGCTTACCTCGATCCAATTGCGGTGTTTATCGTCTTCCGACTCCCCCGCAATACCCTCGATTTTCAGATATGCGTCAAGCATTGTTTCCTCCGTTGTAGGTTGAGCAAGTAGGCGATTCTTGCTCGGCTCAACCATGGGGACGTTGGGAGGCGTCAGGAACCAAGAGAAAACAGATCAACGGTGATGTTCCATACTGAAAATCTTAAAAATTTTGGACATGGTCCCTGCTAACGAAGGCAGAAGAGATCATGGAAAAGTCGCCCGGGCACGGCAGGTCGCCGGTCTTCGCATCCACCACCTCCACCCGGTTCTGGCCGCGGTTGGTGTTGTCCAGGCTGCGCCTGGTGTCGCCCGGCCAAGGCAGCGCCTCGATCAAGACCTGTTCCAGGGCCTAGCTGGCGGATAAGGCATTGCCGCTATGGCTGTAGTCGACGCGCATGGTGGCCGGCTGCGCCGCCTGGGCGAGGCCAGCGGCGAGCAAAGAGAGGACGGGGCACAGGCCAGCGAACGCTGCCGCCATGCATATCCGATGTTTGTTGACGCCGACCGGGCGTCAACGCATGATTACTTATCGACAAGAATTGGAGAGCGGATGAAAACCCTGCTGAGCTTGCTTGCCGGCGCCTTGTGGGTGCTTCCCTTTACCTGCGCGACTGCCGCACCGGCTGCACCCGCCTGCGCCTCGCCCCAGCAGCGAGTGAGTGAAGACGGTTTTGTCCGTATCAACGGCATCGAGCAATGGATCAGCATGCGCGGCGACAGGTGTGACAATCCGGTCATCCTGATCGCGCATGGCGGACCCGGCAATCCGCAGAGCATCTACGAGAACGGCCCTGATGCGGCGTGGAAAAAGGAGTTCACGGTCATCCACTGGGACCAACGCGGCGCCGGCATGACGTATGGCCGCAACAAACCAGGCGAAGACGAGAAGCTCAGCGTCGAAGGCTTGCGCGACGACGGCTTGGCGGTGGCCCGCCATGTCGCCACGCGCATGGGCAAGAACAAACTGATCCTGATGGGCGCTTCCTGGGGTTCGGTGCTGGCCGTGCACATGGCGAAAGCCGATCCCGCGCTGTTCTGCGCCTACCTCGGCACGGCGCAGATGGTGGCGCAACGTGAAAACATCGACGGCCATGCCAGGCTCATTGCACTGGCGCGCGCGGCGAACGATACGGAAACGGTCGCGAAACTCGAGACGCTTGGTCCGCCGCCATGGACCAATCCGCGCTCCTTCGGCATCGAACGCCGCGCCATGCGCAAATTTGAAGCGATGAGCACGGACCCGATGCCGAAAGCCTGGGCCGAGCCGGGCGCCTTGTACGCAACAGCGCAGGCGCAGGCCGACTACGAGGCGGGCGAAGACTATTCGTTCCTGCAGTTCGTCGGCATGAAGAACGATGGCATGTTCAAGACGATCGACCTGTACCAGCTTGGCCTCGAGTTCAAGCTGCCGGTCTATCTGGTGCAAGGAACCGAAGACCTGCTGACCACGCAGCAGGTGACGCAGCGCTATTACGATGCGATCCAGGCGCCGCTAAAAAAGCTGGTGCTGGTCCCGCGCGCCGGCCACGATCCAAACCTGCCGATGGTCGAAGCCCAGACCAGGCTGCTGCGCGAGGAGATCCGGCCGCGCTGCCTGTAATTACTTGTACTGGTACAGCGGCCTCTTGACCACGATCGGCCGGATATCGAGCCGCACGTTGTAGACCGAATAGGCGTCGGTCGTGGCCGACATGTAGCCGACGCTGTCCCCGGTACGCGAGAATTTGAATTCGAAGCCGAGCTCCGGCTGCACCCCGTGCGCGCTGTCGAGGGTCAGGCCGATGGCGTCGAGCTGGTCGCTGTCGATGAGTTTGCCCATCAGGTCGACCACCGTGCTGTTGCCGAGGATGTCGGCGGAGAACAAGGGCCCGCGATAATAGGGCTGCGCCGGGTCGAGGCGGCCGTCGGCCTTGTCGGGCGCCGGCGTGAAACGCTGGGTGGCGATATTGAAGCAATCGCCATTGTCGAGATAACTCAGGCGCACGTTGCTGACATTGAAGTCGCCTGTGCGCGCATTCGCGCCAGACAAGTCAACCACCAGCGCACCCTTGTAGCCGAGCACCTCGACGTCGCGGTTCGGCCCCACCACCATCGCCGTATCCTCGTCGATGCCCAGCCCCAGCTTGTAGCCCTTTTGCAGCATCGCCGGCAGCATGCGCGCGAAGCGCCCCCGCACCAGCAGATGCTGGTCGATGAAGACGTCGTCGCCGATGAAGCCCAGTCCCTGCGTGATTTCCTGGCCGTCCGTCAGGCCCAGCTTCAAGGTGGCGAGCACGGGTTTCGGGTCGCCGAACATGGTGCTGCTCATGATGGCCGCGCCGGCGCTGCTGCCGGCGATCACGCCGCCGCGCCGGTACAGTTCCCACAGCGCATCGAGCACGCGCGTGTTGCTGCCATCAAGCCGGCGCAGGGCGCGCGTGATGCGGGCTTGGTCGCCGCCGGCAAAGTACGCTCCGCCTGCGGATCGTACGGCCGTGGCCAACTCGGCATTGTCGGCTGCGGCCTGGTAGTCGGTGCCGGTCAAGCGCTCGGCGACCGGCACAAAAAAGGCATGCGCGCCGTATTTGTTCAGGCGCTCGACCAGGGCGGCGCCGGCTTTTTCGGGATTGGCGGAAGCGGAGGCGAAGACGGCGATGCGGGCGCCCTTCCCGCCTGCGAGCCCAACGATGCGCTCCCAGACGGCGGCGTTGTCAGGGCGTAGCGCGCCGCCGATGATGACGAGCGAACCTTGCGTGGCCGGCAGCTCGGCGGCATCGGCCGGCGCGGCGGTGACTAAAGAAACAGCAAGCGCAACAGAACTAGCGGTCGGCCACATACGGCGCTCCTTTTCGAACACAACAAATCATCAGCCTGTGTCGAGACAGAAGTCGCCGTGTTGCGCCACCTCAGGAGAGATAAATGTTCGGGAAGTAACGCTCCATCAGTGTCTCAGGATTGCGCGGCGTGGTGAAACCGAAGCGTTCATACAAACCCTGGGCGTCATTCGTCGCGAGTGTGAAACGGCGCAGATGCTGCAGGCTGGGGTGGCGCAGCACGGCGGCCACCAGTTGCTTGCCGTAGCCGTGACCGCGGAACTGCGGCATCACGAACACGTCGACCAGGTTGGCGAAGGTGGCGAAGTCCGTGATCACGCGTCCAAAGGCGACCTGGCGACCGTCGAGGTAGCCGCCGAAGCACAGTGAATTTTCGATGGCGCGCTCGACGGTCGGCCGCGAGATTCCCACCGCCCAGCTCGACTGCTCGCTGAGGAAGCGGTAGATCGTCGGGATGTCGAGGCGCGACTGATCGGTGCTGACCTCGAAACTGGAATCGTTGGTAGTCATCTGCCTGGCCGATCTGGCAAAAAAACCAATTCTAGCGCCCTTTGCACAAACGACAAGTTCGATTCGTTAAAGCTTGGAAGCAGGTTCCTGCCGGCCATGCAGATAGCGTTCCGGCAGCGCCAAGCCGGCGTCTTCGGCACGCCAGACGAGGTTGGCAATCCACCAGCGCTTGCCGTCGTGCGCCAGCTGGATGCTGTTAATGCCGCGCATGAATGGCTTCGGATCGTTCGGCGAGCGCAATAGTTCATACGAGCTGAACACGTGCACCAGCTGGCCGAAAGAATCGGTCGTGCGCGTGATTTCGCGCTCGTAGAAACCACCGGTATTAAAGGCGCTCATGTTGCGGCTGATGTAGTCTTCGACCGTCATCGCGCGCAGGCCAAACGCCCCGTCGCGCCCCGGGCTGATGACCATCAGCCTGGCGTCGGGCGCGAACAGCGCGCGCATCCGGTTCCAGTTGCGCGGCGCGCCGGCCGGGCCGGAGATGACGTCGTACAGGGCGGCGACGATGCTGTCGACCGAGGCGCCGTCGGCTTCCTTCGTCACCGTGGGCTGGGCGGGCGCGGTCTGCACCGGCTGCGGCGGCTGGGCAGCCATCGCTGCGCCCGCGGCAGCGGCCATCGCGGCGGCAAGGCCAAGCCTGAGCCATCGTTTCATCATGCTCTCCTTCGGTCTGCGAATGTTAACAGTTGCATAATCGACTATTTTAACTGGCTTGTCATCCGCCGCCAGCGCCGACGGTGCTCCCGGAGGCCGGTTTATAATCGAAGAAATCAACTGGAACCCACCATGACCGAACAATTCTCCAAAAAAGCCGAAGCCTGGTCGGCGCGCTTCTCCGAACCGGTGTCGGACCTCGTCAAACGCTATACGGCGTCGGTGTTCTTCGACAAGCGCCTGGCGATGTTCGACATCCAGGGCTCGCTCGCGCACGCCGAAATGCTGGCCGCGCAAGGCATCATCAGCGAGGCTGACCGCGCCGAGATCGAGCGCGGCATGACGGTCATTCGCGGCGAGATCGAGGGCGGCAGCTTCGAGTGGCTGCTCGACCTCGAAGACGTGCACCTGAATATCGAAAAACGCCTGACCGAGCTGGTCGGCGATGCCGGCAAACGCCTGCACACGGGCCGCTCGCGCAACGACCAGGTCGCGACCGACATCCGCCTGTATGTGCGCGCCGCGATCGACGACGTGGTGGTGCTCTTGAACCAACTGCGCGGCGCGCTGACAGACCTGGCCGAGCGCCACTTCGACACCATCATGCCGGGCTTCACCCATTTGCAGGTGGCCCAACCGATCACCTTCGGCCACCACATGCTGGCCTACGTGGAAATGTTCGGGCGTGATGGCGAACGCATGATGGACGCACGGCGCCGCGTGAACCGCCTGCCGCTGGGCGCCGCGGCGCTGGCCGGCACCACCTTCCCGATCGACCGCCTGCGCGTGGCGAAGAACCTCGGCTTCGAGGACGTCTGCCACAACTCGCTCGACGCCGTCTCCGACCGCGATTTCGCGATCGAGTTCACCGCCGCCGCCGCTCTCATCATGATGCACGTCTCGCGCATGTCCGAAGAACTGGTCATGTGGATGAGCCCGCGCGTCGGCTTCATCGACATCGCCGACCGCTTCTGCACCGGCTCGTCGATCATGCCGCAAAAGAAAAACCCGGACGTGCCGGAACTGGCGCGCGGCAAGACCGGCCGCGTGTATGGCCACCTGACCTCGCTGCTGACCCTGATGAAGGGCCAGCCGCTTGCCTACAACAAGGACAACCAGGAAGACAAGGAGCCGCTGTTCGACACCGTCGACACCGTGCTCGACACGCTGCGCATCTTCACCGACATGGCCGGCGGCATCACGGTGAAACCCGAGAACATGCGCGCCGCGGCGCTGCAGGGCTATGCGACGGCGACCGACCTGGCCGACTACCTTGTGAAAAAGGGCCTGCCGTTCCGCGATGCCCACGAAGCCGTGGCGCATGCGGTGCGTGCCTGCGACAGCGCGCAGTGCGATTTGTCGGAGATGTCGCTCGAGACGCTGCGCACCTTCTCGCCGCTGATCGAGGATGACGTATTTGCGGTACTGACGCTGGAAGGTTCGGTGGCGGCGCGTGACCACGTCGGTGGTACGGCGCCGAACCAGGTGCGCAAGGCGATCGAACGGGTGCGTGGGCAGCTGAAGGAATAAGCTGCCCACTCCCGGGGGGTTGTAGTGAGCCGACAGGCCCGGCGTACCGGGCCTGTGGTGATTACTTGGCGCTATCCTTCTGCGTGATGAACAGGCTGGCGATACAGCTGCCTGCGATCAGGACGGCCACCACGGTCAGCGACGCCTGGACTGGCACGTGGTACCACGGCATGATCAGCATCTTCGTGCCGATAAAAGTCAGCACCATCGCCAGGCCATACTTGAGCAAGTGGAAGCGGTCCGCCACATCCACCAGCAGGAAGTACAGCGCGCGCAGTCCCAGGATGGCGAACATGTTCGACGTAAACACGATGAACGGATCCGTCGTGATCGCGAAAATGGCCGGGATCGAATCGACCGCGAACACCAGGTCGGTCACCTCGATCAGGATCAGCACCAGGAACAGCGGCGTCACATAACGCGCTCCGCCTTTGGTGACGAAAAACCGCTCGCCGTGATCGCCTTCCGCCACTTTCAAATGCCTGCGCGCGAAACGCAGCACCGGATTATTCGCCACGTCAGGTTTCTGGTCGACGGCCACCAGCATGCGCAGGCCCGTGTAGAGCAGGAACGCACCGAACAGGTACAGTACCCAGCTGAATTCGCTCACGACCCATGCGCCGGCGCTGATCATGATGGCCCGCATCACGATGGCACCCAGTACACCGTAAATCAGTACCCGGCGCTGGTATTGCTGGGGGACCTGGAATGCGGTGAAAATCAGCAGGAAGACAAAGACGTTGTCAACCGACAGGGCTTTCTCGATCAGGTAGCCCGAAAAGAACTCGAGTGCCTTCTGGTCGGCAATCTCCGCACCAACTGTCCCGTTCAGGTACCACCACAAGCCGCCGTTGAACAGCAGCGCCATGCTGACCCACACCAGCGACCAGATACCGGCTTCCTTGACGCTGACTTTATGGGCTTTATTGCCGCCGAAGACGAACAAGTCGAGTGCCAGCATAATCAGGACAAAGCCCACGAACCCGGCCCACATCGGGCCGCTTGCAATGCTTTCCAATCCGTTCATGATGTGCTCCTTTCAGTCATCGCACACGCGGCGGGATGTCGTCGGCACGCTCCTGCACCTCGCCGAAGGCGGCACTGCCCATGTTGTCCAGCTGGGCCGGTATGCGCTCACGGGCGAAATCGCGGGTGCGCTCCACCTGCCTCACGACGGCGCGATCGGCGCGGTCGGCGGCGCGGTCGATGGCCGCGTACAGATCGGCTTCGGTGTCTTCGATGATGACTTCGCGACCGCCGCCAAGCTGCACCTGGATCTTGCAGCGCTTGTCCACGCCGCCGCGCGGACCATTGATGTCGGACAGCGACACCGCCAGCTTGTGCATGTGCTCGCGGGCCCAGCCCAGTGCGCTTGCCAGGCGCTGCTCGGTGTAGGCACGCAATGCTTCCGTCATCTCGAAACCGTTTGCTTGAATCGTCATACGCATGATTGTTCTCCTGTAAGTGGGAGACTCGACTATAGGCATGCTGGTCACATCGCACAAATCGAATATAATTTCATCAGACATCGAGTTTTTCGATGCATCAGGAGCGCCATGTCGACACTCAACTACAAGCACCTGCGCTATTTCTGGATGGTCGGCAAGACAGGCAGCATCGCCAAGGCCGCCGCGCAGCTGCACCTGACGCCGCATTCCATTTCCGGGCAATTGTCCGAATTCGCCCACACCCTCGACGTGGAACTGTTTCGCCGTGTCGGGCGCAACCTGGAGATGACCGACGCCGGGCGGCGCATCATGGGCTACGCCGAAGACATCTTCAGTACCGGCGACGAATTGCTCGAGCTCGTGCGCGATAAACGCCTGACGACGACGATGTCGTTCCGGGTCGGCTGCGCCGATTCCGTCTCCAAACTCATCGCTTGCCGCTTGGTGGAGCCGGCCTTGACGATGCAGGAGCCGGTGAGATTGATTTGCCGGGAAGGCAGGCTCGACAGCCTGGTGGCGGACCTGGCGGTGCACCGCCTGGACCTGGTGATTGCCGACCGGCCCATTCCGGGGCATTTCAGTGTCCGGGCCTACAATCACCTGCTTGGCGAAAGCCCGATGACGGCGTTTGCGAGCGTGGCGCTGGCTGCGGAACTGGGCCCGCAGTTTCCCGCCTGCCTGCACGAGGCGCCGATGCTGTTGCCGGGCGAGGATTTTGCGATCCGCCACCGCCTCCTGCAGTGGCTGGAACAGCACGCGGTGCATCCGCGCGTGGTGGGCGAGTTCGACGACAGCGCCATGATGACAGCGTTCGGGCAGTCGGGTGCCGGCGTCTTCTTCGCACCCACGGCCATCGCGTCGCAAGTGTGCAATCAGTATGGCGTCATTGCACTGGGCCGAATCGACGTGGTGGTCGAACAGGTCTATGCCATCACCACCGAGCGACGCCTGAGCCATCCCGCCACCGTTGCGATCAGCACCAACGCGCGCGACACCCTGTTCGCGTAGACGGGCTGTTCAGCGCGGTGTGAGCGTCGCACGGTTGGATTGAACACCGGCGCAGCGTTCCAATGTTCGCTACCATTCTCAGCAAGACAATAGCGCAGGAGACCAAGATGCAACGCTACAAAAACCTGAGCGGCGAATCGGGCGTGCTGGCCTACGAGATCGGCGACCGTTCGATCACGGTGCGCTTTAGCGGGGGCGAGCGCTATCTGTACACCGACCAGAGTGCCGGCGCAGACAATATCGCCGAGATGCAGCGGCTGGCGACCTTGGGCAGTGGTTTGTCGACCTTTATCAGCCAGGTGGTCAAGGACCGGTACGAGCGCAAGCTTGATTAAAATTCACAGCGCGCAGGTACGAAAGCCCGCGAAGATGTCGTCGCGTTCAGGCGCGTAAAAATTGCGGAAACGGGGCGAGCGCAGGCGCATCGGCGTCGCGAACGAGGCACCGCGCAAGCTCTGGCAGTTGCCGAACGACGGCATTGAATACTCGCGGTAGCGGTCCGGGGCGAAACCGACGTAGGGCAGGAAACGCGATGCCGTCCATTCCCACAGCTGGCCCCAGGCAAAGCCGGGATGGGACGCGCTTGCCGCGAATTCCCACTCCTCTTCCCGCGGCAGGCGCCGTCCGGCCCAGCTGGCATACGCCTCTGCCTCGTACAGGCTCACGTGGCGCACCGGCTCGGCTGGATCGAGCGCTGCCTGGCTCCCGAAGCGTACGCTGTTCCAGCCACCACCTGCCCCGTCCTGCTGCCAGTAGCGCGGCGCCGAGCGCTGTCGTTCCATCAGCCATGCACGTCCGGCTTCGCTCCAGTACTGGTCGCGCTGGTAGCCGCCATCCTCGATGAAGCCGAGATAGGCCGCATTCGACACCAGGCCGGCATCGATCGAGAACGGGGCGACACGGCATGGTGCCGCCTGCCGTTCGTTGTCGAACACGAAGCCGCGCGACTGCGCGCCGCCGAGGAGAACATCACCGCCGGCGAAGGCGATCTCGCCAGGCGTGAGGACTTCCCGCGTTTGCCCAGCGTTGGGCGTGCCAGAGGCGGGCGGCGCCGCGCCAAGCGTCTGCAGGGTGTAGAGCAGGGCTTCGCCATGCATGTCCTCGTGCGCCAGCACCAGGCGATACGGGTAGAGCGCTGCGTCGTCCTCGTGCGTGCGCGCCAGGCGCTCTCGTATGCCGTCCAGCACGTCACGGCAATAGCGCTTGAGTGCCTCCTGCGCGGGCAGCTCGAGCGTCCAGCGCGTGCCGTGGACGACCGTGTTCGAGTCGAACCAGTTGTCGCCCTGCGCCAGCAGCGAAGGCTTGACGGCCTCGCCCCGCCCGCTGCCGGCAGCCTCGCGCAGGACAAACCATTCGGCAAACCAGGCGATATGCCCCAGCTCCCACAGCGGCAGGTTCAGCGTGGCAGTACGCGGCACCCGCGCCGCCTGGTCGTGGCCGCCAGCGGCCAGGGCATCGAACAGGGACAGCGTACGCTGGCGCGCATCCTGCAATGCGCGGTCGAGCGCGTGGGGTCCCATCTGGCGGAACGATGCGTGGTCTTCTATCATGCACCCATTGTACGTTTATCCTTATTCCTCCTGCCCATTCTCCATGCCCCTACCCTGCCCGAGCGCGCCTTCGCCGCCTTCCTGTTCGACATGGACGGCAGCATTTCGAGGCTACGCTGGCGGGCTTGGCGTCGGCAAAGGCGGCAGGGATGGCCAGTATTGTCATGGCGGTGACGCATGGCTATCCGGTGGAGACGGATGTGGTTGGGGTGGTGGATTAAGCGGACTTGCGTGCCGAGCTTTTCGACGCGCATATGCTGCACCGCGTGGGCTCGAGAGCCCACCCTAGCTTACGCCACCATTCCGGCCGACGGTCAATGCCACGGCTTGCTTGGCAACGTCACGATTATTCGTGGCGGTAGACGCGCGGGGTGAGGGTGTGTTCTTCGACCGGAGGCTGGGGTAAGACGATGGCGGCGGCGTCGCGTTTCGGGTACGGGGTGCCGTCCTTGTGCGTGTAGCTGTCGGTGCTGCCGTCGTACATCAGGTCGATGTCCGGATAGGTCGCCTTGTCTTCGGAATTATTCGGGCCGACGGCCAGGAACAGGGCGTTGCCCCAGCTGCGGTTGAGCAGATGGTGGCCGTTCGGCCGCCCCGCCGGAAAGGCCGCATAGTCGCCGGCGCGCATCAGGGTTTCGCCCTCGTCCGTGACCAGGGTCAGTTCGCCCGACACGACCATGACGAACTCGTCTTCATGGGTGTGCCAGTGGCGCTGGGACGAGGCCGCGCCCGGTTTCAGTTCGACCAGGTTGACGCCGAACTGGGTCAGGCCGCCGGCCTGGCCCAGGGCCTGCCGGCTACGGCCGTTGACGGCCTCGGCGAACGGATCCGGATAACCGGTTCCGGTCAGTACGGGGATACTGCTCAGGTCTAGCCGTGACATACGCAATCCTTCCTGGTTGGCGGAGCTCGAGGGTGGGCCGACTCCCCCTGCTTGAGCATGTGAACAAAACTCCAGGGCAAGGCGCGTCGTCGAAGACAGTACGCCAGTACGCCAGTACGGCGGGACGATGCCAGGCCGCCATGGAGGAATTTTTCACATGCTTCTCGAAGCGGGACTCAGTTCACGCGTTTCTGTACCAGTGTCAGGATATCGTAACTTGCCACGAGTTCGTCGTTCTGGTTCGTTACCTGTACGTCCCAGGCGACAACGCCCTGGCCACGGCCCTGTTCATCAAGGCGGTTGCGGTCGACCTTGCGCTTGCAGGTGAGCCTGGCGCGGATGGTGTCGCCGATCGCCACCGGCGCGACGAAACGCAGGTTGTCGAGACCGTAGTTGGCCAGCACGGGACCGGGCGCCGGCGAGACGAACAGGCCGGCGGCTGCCGACAACACGAAGTAGCCGTGCGCGATGCGCTTGCCGAACTGGGTGTCCTTTGCGGCGATCTCGTCGAAGTGCATGTAGAAATAGTCGCCCGAGACGCCGCCGAAATTGACGATGTCCGCTTCGCTCACGGTGCGGCGGTGGGTCAGCAGAGAATGGCCGATTTCCAGCTCTTCGAAGTGGCGGCGGAAGGGGTGGAGTTCCGATTCCTTCACCGCGCCGCCGCGCACATACTCTCCCGTCACGGCCGCCAGCATCGTCGGCGAGCCCTGCACCGCCGCGCGCTGCAGGAAGTGCTTCACGGCCCGAATCCCGCCCAGCTCTTCGCCGCCGCCCGCGCGGCCGGGACCGCCGTGCTTGAGTTGCGGCAGTGGCGAACCGTGACCCGTGTTGTCGACCGACGCTTCCTGGTCGAGGATCAGCACACGCCCGTGCGAGGCGGCGGCCACCGGCACCGCATGGGCGGCAATCGTCGGGCTTTTTGTGGCCAGGGTCGTGACCAGGCTGCCGCGGCCCAGCGCGGCCAGGTGCAGCGCCTCGTCGATATCGCGGTAGGTCATCATCGTGCTGACCGGGCCGAAGGCTTCGATGTCGTGCACCGCCGTGTTGATGGTCGCGTTGCGGCACAGGAGCAGGGTCGGCGCGAAGAAGGCGCCGTTCGCGACGCCCTCGCCCACCGGATTGAAGCCGTGACCGGCGCCGAAGATGACTTCATTGCCGCGCGCGAGCAGTTCGACGCGTTCCGACACGTCGCGGTGCTGGTCCATCGAGGCGAGCGCGCCCATGCGCACGCCTTCCATCTTCGGATTGCCGACCACGATTTTTGAGAGCCGGTCGCGCAGGCGCTCGCCCAGTGCGTCGACGTGCTGTTCGGGCACGATGATGCGGCGGATCGCCGTGCACTTCTGGCCGGCCTTGCCGGTCATCTCGCGCGCCACTTCTTTCACAAACAGGTCGAACTCGGGATCGCCTGGTGCGACGTCCGGCGCCAGGATCGCGCAGTTGAGCGAATCGGCTTCGGCCGTGAACGGCACCGATTCGCGGATCAGGTTCGGATTCGCGCGCAATTTGGCCGCGGTGTCGGCGGAACCCGTAAACGTGACGGCGTCGAAACCGGTCAGGCGATCCAGCAGGTCGCCGGTCGAGCCGATCACGAGCTGCAGTGCGCCTTCCGGCAGCAGGTTCGACTCCTGCATCATTTTGACGACCGCATGGGTCAGGTAGCTCGTTGCCGTGGCGGGCTTGCCGATGCACGGCATGGCCGCGAGGAAGCTCGGGGCGAATTTCTCGAGCAGGCCCCAGATCGGGAAGTTGAAGGCGTTGATGTGCACCGCGACGCCGCCGCGCGGCACCAGGATGTGGGTGCCGGCGAAGCCGCCGCGTTTACCGAGCGCGATGGCCGGGCCTTCGTGCAGCACGTTCGAGGATGGCAGTTCGCGCGAGCCCATGCTGGCGTAGGCGAACAGGGTGCCGATGCCGCCTTCGACGTCGACCCAGCTGTCCTGGCGCGTGGCGCCGGTCAGGTGCGAGATTTCGTACAGCTCTTCCTTGCGCTCCATCAGGTAGGTCGCCAAGGCTTTCAGGCGCTGGGCGCGGGTCTGGAAGTCGAGCTTCATCAGGCCAGGGACGCCGGTCTTGCGGGCGTAGGTGAGGGCTTCGTCGAAGTCGATTTTCTCAAGGTGGGTGTGGTAGACCAGCTGGCCGTCCAGTGCGCTGTGCAGCGGAGTGTTTGCTTCCTGGCCGATCCAGCGGTTGGCGATCCAGCTTTGCAGGGTGTTTGCTTGTGCCATTGTATTGTCTCCTCGGGATTATTTTTTTGGTAAGTGGCCACCGGTGGCGCTGAAGTCGAAGACGGGGCGGTTCGGTTCGATTTCCGTAAAAGCTTCGACTTCGCGCATGGTGTTCAGGGAGCGCGTGGTGAGCTGGTGGTACTGGTGCGTCCCAAAACTCTTCCACTTGATGTCTTCCTCGGTCAGCGCGCGCATCACCTTCGCCGGGGTACCGATCACCATGCTGCGCGGCGGGATGATCATGCCGGCTTTCACAAAACTCATGGCGGCGACGATCGATTCCTCGCCGACCTCGGCGCCGTCCATCACGACCGCGTTCATGCCGACCATGGCGTTGCGCTTGACGCGGCAGCCGTGCAGCACGGCGCCGTGGCCGATGTGGCCGTCGACTTCGATCACGGTCTCGCCATCCTCGAAGCCGTGCATGACGCAGGAATCCTGGATATTCGCGCCCTCTTCCAGGATCAGGCGGCCGAAGTCGCCGCGCAGGGAGGCCAGCGGGCCGATGTAGCAGCGCGGGCCGATGATGACGTCGCCGATCAGCACCGCGGTCGGATGCACATAGCTGGTCGGGTGCACCACCGGGCGCACGCCGTCGATTTCATAGACTTTGACCATGCCTGGTTCCCTCTCAGGTGTTTTTAGGACGCTTGTCGAGCACGCGCCGGGCCTTGCCGGTCATGGTGCGCTCGATCCCCATCGGCGGCGTCAATGTGACCTTGGTGGTGACGCCGACATAGGTCTTGATGCAGTGCTGCAGTTCGCCAGCCAGCGCGTCCACGGTCGCTTGCGGCTGGCCGGCCTCCTTCAGTTCGCCGAACACTTCCAGCGTGTCGAGATGGCCGTCGCGCGAGACCACCAGTTGGTACTGCGGCGCCAGCGCCGGCATCCTCAATACCAGCTCTTCGATCTGGCTCGGGAACACGTTCACGCCGCGAATGATCAGCATGTCGTCCGAGCGGCCCGTGATGCGGTCCATGCGGCGCATCGAACGCGAGGTCGGCGCCAGCAAACGCGTCAGATCGCGCGTGCGGTAGCGGATGATCGGCAGCGCTTCTTTCGTCAGCGAGGTGAATACCAGCTCGCCCTCTTCACCGTCGGGCAGCACTTCGCCGGTGTCCGGGTCGATGATCTCGGGATAGAAATGGTCTTCCCAAATCACCGGGCCATCCTTGCTCTCGATGCATTCGCTGGCCACGCCCGGGCCCATGACTTCGGACAGGCCGTAGATGTCCACCGCGTCCAGCCCCGCTTCGGCTTCGATCGTGCGCCGCATTTCATTGGTCCAGGGTTCGGCGCCGAAGATGCCGACCTTCAGCGAAGACGCCGCCGGATCGAGCCCCTGGCGCTTGAATTCCTCGACGATGTTGAGCATGTAGGACGGCGTGACCATGATGATCGACGGCTCGAAGTCGCAGATCAGCTGCACCTGCTTTTCCGTCTGCCCGCCCGACATCGGGATCACGGTACAGCCCAGGCGCTCGGCGCCATAGTGGGCGCCCAGGCCCCCGGTGAACAGGCCATAGCCGTAGGCGATGTGCACCATGTCGCCCTGGCGGCCACCGGCCGCGCGGATCGAGCGTGCGACCACGTCGGCCCAGGTGTCGATGTCCTTCTTCGTATAGCCGACCACCGTCGGGCGCCCGGTCGTGCCGGACGAGGCGTGCACGCGCACCACCTGCTCGCGCGGTACGGCGAACAGGTCGAACGGGTAGTTGTCGCGCAGGGTCTTCTTCTCGGTGAACGGGAATTTCGCCAGATCGGCAAGCGACTTCAGGTCGCCCGGATGCACGCCTGCGTCATCGAAAGCCTTGCGGTAGTGCGGCACATTGTCGTACGCATGCTGGAGCGACCATGTCAGGCGTTCCAGCTGCAGCGCTTGCAGTTCGTCGCGGCTGGCGCGTTCGATCGCCTCCAGCTCGCCTGGCGAGGGAATACGTTGGACCATGTGAGCCTCCTTGTGGACTATGCGGCGGCGGCGGCGACGTCGGCCACCATGCCGCTCACGCGGTGCGACTTGCCGCGAAAGAGCGCGATCGTGCGCCCTTCTTCGTTTTTCACCGTGATGTCGTAGACGCCGGTTTTGCTAAGCAGCGCCTGCTCGAGCGCTTCCGCCACCAGCAGGTCGCCTTCACGGCCAGGCGCCAGGTAGTCGATCGTGCAGCCGGCGCCGACCGTGTTGAAATTGTGGGAGTTGCAGGCAAACGCAAAAGCGCTGTCGGCCAGCATGAAGATGTAGCCGCCGTGGCAGGTCTGGTGCCCGTTGAGCATGTCGGCGCGCACGCGCATCGACATGCGCGCATAACCGGGACGAATTTCGTCGAGCTTCATGCCGAGTGCCTGGCTGGCCGGGTCGCGCTCGTACATCGTTTTGCCGGCCAGTTCGGCCAGCTGTTGTGGATTGCTATGCATGAAAACGGGCTCCGGTGGGATTGGCGGCGAGCTTGCGGCGCAGGAGCGGCGAGACGCGGTAACGGTCTTCGCCATAGGCGGCGGCGAGGTTGGCCAGTACCGTCACGATGTGGGCGATGCCGACGGCATCCATCCAGGCCAGCGGCCCGCGCGGGTAGTTCACGCCCTTCTGCATCGCAATGTCGACCGCGACCGCGCTGCACACGCCCTGATTCACGGCGTCGGCCGCCTCGTTGGCGAGCATGGCGACGGTGCGCATCACGGCCATGCCGGGCAGGTCGTCGAGGCGCGTGACGGCGAAGCCGGCCGCCTGGAACAGGCCGACGGCAGCCCCGTATGCCTCGTCGCTGCACTGGTCGGCGCGGGCCAGCGCAATGCGCGTGGCTTTTGCGTGGTCCAGCAGCAGGTCGTAGACGACCGTGTTCGGGTGCTTGTTGGCGGCGGCGCGTTCGGTGGCAGTGCGTCCGTCGGTGAGGAAGATCGCGGCGCCATTCGTGTGGAAGGCCGGCGCCTCATGTTTCTCGGCGCCTTGCAGCGGCTCGCGGTGGGCGACCGTGAAACCGGCAGCAAGCAGGCGTGCTTCCATCGGGCTCAGGATACTGGATGTGACTTCGCGCGCGACGCTGATGCCGACCGTGTGCGGGCTTGGCTGCTGTGACTCGACCTGTGCGCCTGGTTTGCTTGCATCGTCGCCATAGCGATAAAAGCCGCGCCCCGATTTACGGCCGAGAAAACCGGCATTCACCAGTTCCTGCTGCAGCACCGATGGGGTAAAACGCTGGTCGCTGAAATAGGCCGCGTGCACCGATTGCGTGACCGAGAAATTCACGTCGTGGCCGATCAGGTCCATCAATTCGAAGGGACCCATGCGAAAACCCCCGCAATCGCGCATCACCGCGTCCAGCGTCGGCGCATCGGCCGCGCCTTCCTGCAGCAGGCGCAATGCCTCGGCATAGTAGGGGCGGGCGACGCGATTGACGATGAAGCCGGGCGTCGATTTCGCATGCACCGGGTCCTTGCCCCAGGCTTGCGCGGTGGCGTAGACGGTGTCGGCAACATGTTGATCGGTTGCCAGACCGCTGACCACTTCGACCAGCGCCATCAAGGGCACGGGATTGAAGAAGTGCATGCCGACCAGGCGCTCCGGATGGCGCAACTGGGCGCCGATCGCGGTGACCGAGAGCGAGGAGGTGTTCGTCGCCAGGATGCAGCGCGCGTCGACGATGGACTCCAGCTCGGCAAACAGCGCACGCTTGGCATTGAGGTTCTCGACGATCGCTTCCACCACCAGCGCCGCCTCGCTAAGCCCCGCCAGCGAGTCAACGCTCTGCAGGCGATCGCGTGCGAGGTCGGCTTGCGCCGCGCTCATGCGGCCCTTGTCGACCAGTTTGTCGTAAACCTTGCCGATATCAAGGATCGCTTTTGCTGCCGCCTCGGGCCGCGTATCGAACAGGCGCACCTCGTGGCCGCTGCTGGCCGCCACCTGCGCGATACCGGCACCCATAGCGCCGCTGCCGATCACCGCCACGACACTGCCGCTTGCCAGTGCCGGCATCTTATTCTCCCTTGAACTGGGCCGGGCGCTTGGCGATGAAGGCGGCGACGCCTTCGCGGTAGTCGTGGCTGTAGCCGAGTTCGCGCATCATCTCGCCCTCGAGTTTCAGCTGTTCCGGCAGCGTGTTGGCGTAGCTCGCCTGCAGCGCTTTCTTGGTAAATGCCAGACCACGGGTTGCTGCGCTGGCGAAGTGGTCGGCCATGGCCAGCGCTTCGTCCATCAGCGCCTCGTCGGGCACGCAGCGCCAGATCAGGCCCCACTCTTCCGCCTTCTCGGCCGACAGTTTGTCGCCCAGCATCGCCAGACCCGTGGCGCGCGCGTGGCCGATCAGGCGCGGCAAGTGCCAGGTGCCGCCGGTGTCCGGAATCAGGCCGAGTTTACAAAAGGCTTCGATGAAGCTGGCCGATTTAGCCGCCAGCACGATGTCGCAGGCCAGCGCGAGGTTCGCGCCGGCGCCGGCGGCCACGCCGTTGACGGCGCAGATGACCGGCATCGGCAGGCTGCGCAAGGTCATCACCAGCGGCGCATAGAATTTTTCGACCGATTCGCCGAGGTCCACGCCCGGCGCGCCTGGCGCCACGGCACGGTCGCCCAGGTCCTGGCCGGCGCAGAAACCGCGGCCGGCGCCGGTCAGCACCAGTACGCGCACCGATTTGTCGGCCTGCAGTGTATCCAGCGCGTCGCGCACTTCAAGGTGCATTGCCTGGGTAAAGCTGTTCAGGCGGTCCGGGCGATTCAGGGTGAGGACGGCAACGCCGTTTTCAATCGTGAATAAAATCGATTCGTAGCTCATGGTGTCTCCTCCAGTTCTTATTATTCGTGCTGGTCGAAATCGACGATCACCGTATCCGTGATCGGGAAAGCCTGGCAGCTCAGTACGAAGCCGCGCGCGACTTCGTAGTCCTCCAAGGCGTAGTTCACGTCCATCTCGACATTGCCCTCGACGACCTTGCAGCGGCAAGTCGAGCAGACGCCGCCCTTGCACGAGTAGCGCATGTCGATGCCGGCGCGCAGGCCGGCGTCCAGAATCGATTCCTTGTCCTTGTCCATCGTAAAACTGGCGGCGCTGCCGTCCATGATCACGGTGACTTCGGTTTGGTGGCGTGCGCCTTCCACGACCGGGCGCGGCTTGTGTTCGTGCTTGGGGATGCTGGCGGCGAACAGCTCGATCCGGATTTTTTCCTTGGCCATGCCGCCTTCCTGCAGCGACTTGGAGACGCCGTGCATCATGTCTTCCGGGCCGCAGATGAAGGCGATGTCGATGGCATCAAGGTCGATCCAGTGCTTGAGGAAGGCGCTGCATTTCTCGCCGGTGATGCGGCCGTTGAAGAGTTCAATGTCCTGCTGCTCGCGGCTCATCACATAGACCAGCTTCAGGCGGCCCATGTAGATATCCTTCAGGTCGGTCAGCTCGTCGCGGAAGATGACGGATGACGACGCGCGGTTGCCGTAGACGAGCGTGAAGCGGCTCTTCGGCTCGGCCAACAAGGTGGTCTTGATGATCGACAGGATCGGGGTGATGCCGCTGCCGGCGGCAAAGGCGAGATAGTGGCGTTCGCTGTTCGGGTCGAGCGGC
Organism: Massilia sp. CMS3.1; assembly: GCF_051262535.1. NCBI lineage: Bacteria > Pseudomonadati > Pseudomonadota > Betaproteobacteria > Burkholderiales > Oxalobacteraceae > Massilia > Massilia sp. CMS3.1. Next base: position 291,344 of record NZ_JBIMES010000002.1, read on the forward strand.
ACGTTGAAGTGGCCCATCGGCGGCATCACTTCCAGCGTGGCGCCGGGCTTCAGGCTTTCGTTGGCCCAGCTCGAGAACAGGCCGCCGGGCGTGCGCTTGATCGCCACGCGCAGCAGGTCGTCCTGCACGGCCGAGCAGATCGAATAGGAGCGGCGCACGTCCTCGCCGGAGATCTCAGCGCGCAGCGTCAGGTGCTGGCCCTGCTGGTAGGCGAAGGTTTGTTTCAGTTCCGGCGGCACGGCGAAGGTGACGGCGACCGCGTCGCGCGTCTCGTGCTTCACCTTGGCCACGGTGAGTGGATAGAATTTGCTCATGGTCGCTTGGTGGTCGCTCAGTGGCACTTGAAATAATCGAAAGGTTCGCGGCAGTCGAGGCATTTGTACAGCGCCTTGCACGGGGTCGAACCGAACTGGCTGGTCAACTGGGTGTGCTTCGAGCCGCAGTTCGGGCAGCTCACTTCGGGCTCCACGAAGCTGCCGCGCTTGACGCCGCCGCGCAGGCCGCTGATGTCGATCGCCTGCTGTGCCGGCGGCGCGATGCCATAGCCTTTTAATGCCGCCTTGCCGGTCTCGCTCATCCAGTCGGTGGTCCACGCCGGGGACAGGCGGTTCACCAGGCGGACCTTGTCCAGGCCGTGCGCGTGCAGGGCCTCGGTCACGGCTTCGCTGATGACCTGCATCGCCGGGCAGCCCGAATAGGTCGGGGTGATGGTGACCACGCATGCGTCGCCGTCGAAAGCGACGTCGCGCACGATGCCGAGATCGACGACCGAGATCACCGGGATCTCGGGGTCGGGCACTTCACCGAGCCAGGACCATATCTGGTCAAGCGTGGCCTGCGTGGCGTTCATTACCACTCGGCTCCAGGGTAGGCGCGCTGCAGGAACTGCATCTCGGCCAGGATGAAGCCGAGGCGTTCCGTGTGGCGGCCTGCCTTGCCGCCGCGCTGCATGTAGGCGTCCGGAGACGGCATGCTCAAGGTGGCTTCGACCAGGATATCGTTCACGTGGTCGAGGAAGGCGGCGCGCAGACCGTCAGCTGGCGGTGCGATCCCCTGCTCCACCATCGCGTTGTCGACCTCGTCGTAGATGAAGAATTCGCCGCCGTACATCCAGAGATCGTCCAGCGCCGCCTGCATCATCTTGTGGCTGACATCGGTGCCGTCACCCAGGCGCACGACCAGGTCTCCGCTGCGGCGCAGGTGGTAGGTGATTTCCTTGAACGACTTTTCCGCGATGTCGGCGATGCGTGAATCGGTCGATTGCAGCAGGCCCTGCATCAGGAAGTAGTGCCAGCTATCGAACAGGAACTGGCGCATCATCGTTTCGGCATAGCTGCCATTCGGCTGCTCGACCAGCAGGCAGTTGCGGTACTCGCCGGCGTCGCGGTGGAAGGCCAGCTTGTCTTCGTCGCGTCCCTGCCCTTCGAGTTCGCCCGCATAGGTCAGCCACATGCGGGTTTGACCGAGCAAGTCGAGCGCGACGTTGGTCAGCGCCATGTCTTCTTCCAGCGCCGGGCCCTTGCCGCACAGCTGCGAGAGCTGTTGCGAGAGGATCAGGGCGTTGTCGGCCTGACGCAGCAGGTATTGAATTTTCGCGTCCACGGCCATGCTCACAGGTTTTTCACTTCTTCCGGCATCGGGAAGAAGGTCGGGTGGCGATAGACCTTGCTGTTGGCCGGTTCGAACAGCGCTTCCTTGTCCGATGGGCTGGAAGCGACGATATCGACGGCGCGGATCACCCAGATCGAGACGCCTTCGTTGCGGCGCGTGTAGACGTCGCGCGCGTTGTTGATCGCCATTTCGGCGTCAGGGGCGTGCAGGCTGCCGACGTGCTTGTGGGCCAGGCCGTGCTGGCTGCGGATGAATACTTCCCACAGGGGCCATTCTTTGCTCATGGTTTGTCTCCGGTGTTGCAGAATTTTTAAGCGGCGGCTTTTTTAGCGGCTTGCTTGTCGGCGTGGGCAACCAGGGCATCGCGGAACCATTCGCCGTCGTCCCAGGCTTTGACGCGCGTGCGCAGGCGGTCGCGGTTGCACGGACCGTTGCCCTTGAGGACGTTGTTGAACTCGCTCCAGTCGATCTCGCCGAATTCGTAGTGGCCGGTGTCGGCGTTGAATTTCAGGTCGGGATCGGGCACCGTGAGGCCGAGATACTCGGCTTGCGGCACGGTCTGGTCGACCATGCGCTGGCGCAGTTCGTCGTTCGAGAACAGCTTGATGCGCCATTTGCTCGACTGCGCGCTGTTCACCGATTCGGCGTCCGACGGGCCAAACATCATGAGCGAGGGCCACCACCAGCGGTTCAGCGCATCTTGCGCCATCGCCTTTTGTTCCGGCGTGCCCTTCGCGAGGCTCATCATGATGTCGTAGCCCTGGCGTGCGTGGAAGGACTCTTCCTTGCAGACGCGGATCATGGCGCGCGCATACGGGCCGTACGAGCAGCGGCACAGCGGGATCTGGTTGATGATGGCCGAGCCGTCGACCAGCCAGCCGACCGCGCCCATGTCGGCCCAGCTAAGGGTCGGATAATTGAAGATGCTCGAATATTTTGCTTTCCCCGAGTGCAGTGCGGCGAGCAGCTCGTCGCGCGACACGCCCAGGGTTTCGGCGGCGCTATACAAATATAAGCCGTGCCCGGCTTCGTCCTGGATTTTCGCCAGCAAGACGGACTTGCGTTTCAGCGTAGGCGCGCGCGTTACCCAGTTGCCTTCGGGCAGCTGGCCGACGATTTCGGAGTGCGCGTGCTGGGAGATCTGGCGCACCAGCGTCTTGCGGTAGGCCTCCGGCATCCAGTCCTTCGCTTCGATCTTCACGCCGGCGTCGATGCGGGCCTGGAAGGCCTGCTCCTCAAGCGACATGTCTTCGTGAGTCTGGACCTTTTTCAGGCCCGTTTCTACCAGTTGCGCATACATGGTCAGTCTCCCATTGCAAACATCGTCCAACAATAATACGATACAGAAAACGAGATGTACACCAAAATTTTGAATCATATCCAGCAGCATTAAAATACGAATTTGCATGAAACAAATGACCAGCACCGAGTGGATCGCGCACGCGCTTGCCGCTGAACCGCTACGCTCAAAATCCCTGGTGATGACGGTGATGGGCGACGCCATCGCACCCCATGGCGGCGTGGCCTGGCTGGGCAGCCTGATCGAATTGTTGGCCCCGCTTGGCGTCACCGACCGGCTGGTGCGCACCAGCGTGTTCCGGCTGGTGCAGGAAGGCTGGCTGACGGCCAGCCGCGAGGGACGGCGCAGCCGCTACGCGTTCGACGCGAAGTCCTTGCCGCGCTTCCAGCGCGCCGACCGCCGCATCTACGCCCCGCCCGGCCTGCACTGGGATGGGCGCTGGACGCTGGTGCTGGCGCCGAACGGCAGCATCGACGGCGGCCTGCGCGCGGCGGTGAGGAAGGAACTCGAATGGGAAGGCTTTGCCATGCTCGCACCAGGCGTGCTGGCGCGCCCAGGCGCCGATGCCGAGGGGCTGCTCGACGCGCTCGAGCGTACCGGCGCGCGCGACAAGGTATTCGTGGTCAGCGCGGCCGAGTTGCCCCATGTGGGCTCGCGGCCGCTGCAGGAACTTGTGGGCGAAGGCTGGGATCTGACAGCTGTGGCGCAGAGCTATTGCGGATTTATCGACCAGTTCACGCCGCTGCTGACCTTGTTGCGCGACGAAGCGCAGGTGGCGCCGCCGGATGCGTTTGCGATTCGTTCGCTCTTGATTCATGCCTACCGGCGGCTGCAGCTGCACGATCCGATGCTGCCGATCGCGTTGTTACCGGATCCGTGGCCGGGGTCGGATGCGTACCAGGTGGCGCGGGCGGTGTATTTGATGGTGGCGGCGCAGGCGGAGGTGCATATCGATGCGGTGCTCAAGCGCGAGGATGCATCGGCGCCAGCGGCCGACGACGCGTTTTATCAGCGGTTTGGGGGATTGCGGGGCGGATAAGTTGGTATCATCTCGGCTTTACGCCTTCTACGGGACACACCATGTCTATCAAGATCAGCAGCCAGTTCGACGCCGGCGCCATCGAGATCGTGAACGCCACGAGCGCGAACGCCATCGATCTGAACATCCGCAAGGACTCGCACGCCGATATCATCCAGTGGTTCTACTTCCGCTTGCAGGGCGCGGAAGGCCAGGCTTGCACCATGCGCTTGCTGAACGCCGGCCAGGCCGCTTATCCGGCCGGCTGGGAAGACTACCAGGCGATGGCCAGCTATGACCGCATCAACTGGTTCCGCGTGCCGACCACCTTCGACGGCCAGGTCATGACGATCGAGCACACCCCTGGCATGGACAGCGTCTACTACGCGTATTTTGAGCCGTATTCGTTCGAACGCCACCTGGAACTGCTCGACCGCGCGCAGATGAGCGAAAACGTGCGCATGCTCGATCTCGGTTCGACCGTCGACGGGCGCGACCTGAACATGCTGGTCATCGGCGAGCCGGCTGAAGGTAAAAAGAAGGTCTGGGTCATCGCGCGCCAGCACCCGGGCGAGACGATGGCCGAGTGGTTTGTCGAAGGCATGCTCGACGCCCTGCTCGACCCGGCCCACCCGTTCGCACGCCAGCTCCTGAACGAAGCGGTGTTCTACGTGGTCCCGAACATGAACCCGGACGGCTCGGTGCGCGGCAACCTGCGCACCAACGCGGCCGGCGCCAACCTGAATCGCGAGTGGCTCAACCCGACCATGGAACGCAGCCCGGAAGTCTTCCTGGTGCGCCAGAAGATGCATGAGACGGGCGTCGACCTGTGCCTGGACGTGCACGGCGACGAAGGCCTGCCCTACGTGTTCGTGGCCGGCAGCGAATCCCTGCCGACGTTTACGCCAGAACAGGACGCAGCCCAGAAGCGTTTCATTGCCGACTTCAAAATCGCCAGCCCGGACTTCCAGGACGTGCATGGCTATGGCGAATCGCCCTATACCGACGAGACGCTGACCATGGGCTCGCCCCACATCACGCACGCTTTCGGCTGCCTGTCGCTGACGCTTGAACTGCCGTTCAAGGACAACGCCAACGACCCCGACCCGCAAGTGGGCTGGGACGGCGCACGCAGCGCCCGTCTTGGCGCAGCAGTGTTGCAGCCGGTGCTGCAATCGATCCGCACACGACGTGACGCATTGAATTAACCAGTACGAACGCCCCGCCAGCCGGGGCGTTGTCTCATCCCAGAAAGAACACGCACCATGACCATCTTCTCCGCCTCCGTCTTCGACGCCACCGTCATCTACAATGGCCAGGAACTCTTCAAAGGCCAGGGCTCGGCCACCATGTGGGCCGAAAAAGTCGCCAAGGAACTCGAGACCCCCATCAGCGTCGAAAAGATCGGCACCGGCTGGGCCCTGCGCGGTCGGGTCGACGGGGAAGATGTCAGCTGGGGTATTTACGGCCAGCGCCTGAGCCGCATCGAAGCTGTCTGAGCGTGCCCGAGCGCACATTAAAGCATGGAAAAATAGCATTATAATAAGTTCATCAGCACTGTCGCGAACGTCGGCAACGCTACCAACATCCGGTCGGGCTTGCGACGGCGTCCGCCGCCATGCAGCAGCAGTCGCCCCGGTCAACCGATAGGCCGTGCCCATGAACTCTCCAGCTTCCCTCCGCACCGCAGAATCGAATCCCGTCCCGCGCATGTCGACCGGCGTCGCCGGTCTCGACGACATCCTCGGTGGCGGCCTGACGCCGCAGCGTATCTACCTGGTCGAGGGTTCGCCCGGCTCCGGCAAGACCACGCTCGGCCTGCAGTTCCTGCTCGACGGCGCCGCCAAAGGGGACTGCGGCGTGTATATCACCCTGTCCGAAACGTCCGAGGAATTGCGCGCCGTGGCGGCGACGCACGGCTGGTCGCTCGATGCGCTCTCGCTGTTCGAGCTGGCCGGCGACGAGGCGCTCGACCTCGACGCCCAGCAGTCGGTATTCCACCCGTCCGAAATCGAACTCGGCGAGACGACGCGCAACGTGATGAAGCACGTCGACGAGGTGAAACCGGTGCGCCTGGTATTCGACAGCCTGTCGGAAATGCGCCTGCTGGCGCAAAATCCCTTGCGCTACCGGCGCCAGATCCTGGCGCTGAAACATTTTTTTGGCTCCCGACACTGTACCGTGCTCCTGCTCGACGACAAAACCAGTACCTCCGACCAGCACCTGCACAGCATCGTCCACGGCGTGATCAGCCTCGATCAGATCACCAAGGACTTCGGCAAGCAGCGCCGCCGCGTCAACATCATCAAGATGCGCGGCATCCACTTTCGCGGCGGCTACCACGACTATGCACTGAAAACGGGCGGCATCACGATGTACCCGCGCCTGGTCGCGGCCGAGCACAGGCTCGACTTCGTGCCGCAGATGCGCTCCACCGGATCGGCAGGCATGGACCAGCTGCTGGGCGGCGGAATGGTCAGCGGCACCAACATGCTCGTCGTCGGCCCGTCCGGCATCGGCAAGAGCACGCTCTCGGCACGCTGCCTGCTGTCGGCCCTCGAGCGCGGCGAAAAGGCCTCGTACTACCTGTTCGACGAGGGCCTGGGCACCTTTTTCGCCCGCACGACAGCGCTGGGCATCGACCTGCGCGCCTTCGCCGCGAATGGCCAGTTGCGCATCCACCACATCGACCCGGCCGAACTGTCGCCGGGCGAATTCGCGCAAATGCTGCGCGACGAGGTCGAGCAGCGCCAGGTGAGCTTCATCGTCATCGACAGCCTGAATGCCTACCTGCAGGCGATGCCGGGCGAGCAATACCTGATGCTGCAGATGCACGAGCTGCTGTCCTACCTGAACCAGCAGGGCGTCACCACCTTGCTGGTGCTCGGCCAGCATGGCCTGATCGGTGAAGTGCGCTCCGACGTCGACCTGAGCTACCTGGCCGACACCACGGTGCTGCTGCGCTTTTTTGAAGCGAATGGCCGCCTGCGCCGCGCCATCACCGTCATGAAGAGCCGCGCCGCCAGCCATGCAATGACCATTCACGAACTGCAGCTGGGCTCCGACGGGGTGCGCATCGGTGAGCCGCTCGAAGGCTTCCAGGGCGTGCTCAGCGGCCTGCCCAATTACCACGGTTCGACCAAGATGATGGTCTCCCGTCCGCATGCAGCCGAGTAAATCGCTGGAAGAGCGCATCCTGATCTTCGCGCCCCATGGGCGCGATGCGCAGGTCATGTGTTCGGTGCTGACCCAGGACGGCTTCGCCTGCGACACCGTCAACACCGTCGACGAATTCGCCGCCAGCATTGCCGCCGGCGCGGGGGCTGCCATCGTCGCCGAGGAAGCCCTGGAAAGCATCGACCTGGCGCGCCTGCGCGCCTGGCTCGAGGCCCAGGAACACTGGTCGGATTTTCCTTTCGTCGTGCTGCTTACCCGGGTCAGCGGGCCGCCCGCCGACGGCGCCAGGGCGCGCCTGGGGGAACTCGGCAACGTGATCCTGCTCGAGCGCCCGCTGAACGCGCAGACACTGCGCAGCGCCGCCATGTCGGTGTTGCGCGCGCGCCGCCGCCAGTACCAGGCACGCGACGTGCTGCTCGATCGCGAGCGCACCGCCGAAAGCCTGCGCCAGAGCCAGGAAGCGCTGGTGCACCTGAACGAAACGCTGGAACTGCGCATCGAGGAGCGTACCCGCGCGCTGGCCCAGGCCAACGACCGCCTGATGAACGAGGTGATCGAGCGCGAGCGCGTGCAGCAGGCAATGGTCCAGTTCCAGAAGATGGAAGCGGTCGGGCGCCTGACCGGCGGTATCGCCCACGATTTCAACAACCTGCTCAACGTGGTCCAGGGCAGCATGGACCTGATCCTCATGATGTCGAAGGACGAGGTGGCGAAACAACGCGCCGAAGTGGCGCGCCGGGCCTGCCAGCGCGGCGGCAAGCTCACCAGCCAGCTGCTGGCCTTCTCGCGCAACCAGAGCCTCGATTTGCGCCCGCTCGACGTGAACACCCTGTTCGAAGGCGTGCGCGAACTGGTGTCCACCTCGCTCGGCTCGAGCATCCGCCTGGCATTCGAGGTCGAGCTCGACACCGCCAACATCATGGCCGACATGAACCAGATGGAGATGGCGCTCCTGAACCTGGCGATCAATGCGCGCGACGCCATGGATGGCGGCGGCGAACTGCGCTTCCATGCGGGCCTCGCCCTGCCCCCGGCCGGGCTCCTGCCTCCCGGCGACTACGTGCGCATCGCCGTCACCGACAGCGGCGAAGGCATGCCGCCGGAAGTGGCCGCACGCGTGTTCGAACCCTTCTTCACCACCAAGGGCGTCGGCAAGGGGACCGGCCTGGGTCTCTCCCAGGTCTACGGCATGGCCCAGCAATCGGGCGGGGCGGCGCGCATCCTGAGCGAACAAGGCGTCGGCACGACGGTGGAGATCTGGCTGCGCGCCGCCGGCGCCGACGCCGACTTGCAGCCTGCGGCGGTTCCGGCGCCTGCTGCCGCGGCCCGCGCGGGCGTACGCATCCTGGTGGTCGAGGACGACAATTTCGTGCGCGAATCGATGGTCGAATCGCTGGAGGCGCTCGGCCATACCGTGGCGCAGGCATCGAACGGCGAAGCGGGCCTGCTCGAACTGCAGCGTGCGCGCCCCGACCTGATCATCACCGATTACCTGATGCCGGGCATGACCGGCGCCGAACTGGTACTGGTTGCACGCGCGGAGCTGCCGGGCGTACCGATGATCATCGCTACCGGCTATGCCGACATGAAGGCGATCGAACAGGTGATCGGGGACGACATGCTGCTGCGCAAACCGTTTCAACTGGCGGAGCTGGCGGCAACCGTGGAGCGCGCCTTGCAGAAGATGGATGGCGAGGCGGACGCCGGTCAAGCGCCGCCGTAGAGCGCTGCAGTGGTGGCGATCGATTCGCGCACCAGTTGTTCGAGGACGGCGAGGTCGACCTCGGCCAGGGTGCGCACATACAGGCAGGCCTTGCCGATCTTGTGCCGGCCGAGCTTGGCCAGCAGCGCTTCTCGCTCCTCGAAGCCGCTCAGGTAAATGCTGATGTCGCCCTTGCGCGAAGAAAAGCCGACCAGGGGGGCGTCGCCTTCGCGCCCGCTGGCGTAGCGGTAGTGATAGCTGCCGAAACCGACGATGGCCGCGCCCCACATGACCGGCGGCTGGCCCGTGACCCGCTCCATCAAACCGGCCAGGGCCAGGCAGTCGGCGCGGCGTACCGGATCTTCGATCGCACCCAGATACGCCTGCGCGTCGGCGGGAGTCGGCTGCGTCTTGTTGGCGGCCATTGCGCTGATGCTGCCGCTTACAGCTGCACGCCCAGGTTCTTTTCCACCCACGCATGCGCATCTTCGACGGTGTCGAAGTGCACGGTGGCGATCACCGTCTTGTCGTGCGCCAGGCAGCTGAGGTAGACACGCTTTTCGTCGGCTGAACTCAGCAAATCGGACTGGGGCGACAGTTCGACCGATGCCACCAGGTCGAGGTTCAGCAGCACCGCCTTCTTCGGGTTGTTTTCTTTGTCGATGCGAATGAACTTGCTCATGCTATTCCTTGTTTGATTCAATTACCTGCGACGACCATCTTCTCGATCAGGATCGAGCCCGTCGATTTACTGCCGCGCGCGAGCACGTCGTTGCCGATGCCGACGATCTGCTGGAACATCTCGCGCATATTCCCTGCGATCGTGATTTCCTCGACCGGGTACTGAATGACGCCGTTCTCGACCCAGTAGCCCGAAGCGCCGCGCGAATAGTCGCCGGTGACGTAGTTCACGCCCTGCCCCATCAGTTCCGTGACCAGGAGGCCGGTGCCCATCTTGCGCAGCATGCCTTCGAAATCGTCGGCCAGCTTCGTTTCGTCGGAGGTGATCGTGAGATTGTGGGCGCCGCCGGCGTTACCCGTGGTTTTCATGCCGAGCTTGCGGGCCGAATACGAGCCGAGGAAGTACCCCTGCAGCACGCCACTGTCGATCACCTTGCGGCGCACGGTGCGCACGCCTTCTTCGTCGAAGGGGGAAGAGCCGGCTTCGCCGATCACGTGCGGGTCTTCCATGACCTGGATATGGCGCGGGAAGACCTGCTTGCCGAGCGTATCGAGGAGAAAAGTCGATTTGCGGTAGAGCGCGCCGCCGGACACCGCCTGCACGAACGCGCCGAGCAGGCCGGCGGCCAGCGGCGCTTCGAACAGTACCGGGCAGGTCAGCGTATCGAGCTTGCGTGCATTCAGGCGCGCCAATGCACGCTCGGCGGCGTAGCGGCCCACCGCTTCGGGTTTGGCCAGCTTTTTCGGGTCGCGCGCCGAGGTGTACCAGTCGTCGCGCTGCATCTTGTTGCCTTTACCCGCAATCGGCGCAATCGACATCGTGTGGCGCGAGAACGGATAGCCGCCGATGAAGCCGCGCGAGTTGGCGGCGACGAAATGCGACTGCTGCACGTAGACGCTGGCGCCTTCGCTGTTGGTGATGCGGCGGTCGACTTCGAAGGCCGCGTTCTCGCAGCGCTGCGCCAGTTCGACCGCTTCTTCGGTGGAGATCTGCCACGGGTAGCACAGGCGCAGGTCGCGCGGGTTCATCTCGAGCATGTCGGCGTCGGGCAGGCCGGCCGCGTCGTCCTCGGCGGTAAAGCGGGCGATGTTCCAGGCCGCCTCCACCGTGGCGCGCAGCGAGGCTTCGGAGAAGTCGGAAGTGCTGGCGTTGCCGCGGCGCTGGCCGGCGTAGACGGTGATGCCGATGCCCTTGTCCTTGTTCTGCTCGATGGTTTCGATCTTGCCGCGACGTACCGACACCGACAGTCCGCTACCCTCGCTGATTTCGACCGAGGCATCGGTCGCGCCCTGTTCCTGGGCAAACGAGAGCATGCTCTTGGCCAGTTCTTTCAACTGGTCCTGGGTGTGGGTGAAAACGGAGCTGTTCATATCGAGTTTTTTTGTGCGAGCCCTAAAACAGTTATCATAGCAGCCGTTTACTGTTTTTACTGATCGGCTCAGCGCCAATCGGATCATTCAATATCATGCCAAATCCAAACCGCGGCTCGGTGGGCTTCCAGTCCAACGAGTTCGAGCAAGAATACGATCGCCCTTCCAAATCTGAGCTCAAGCGCCAGATGGACGAGTTGCAAAAACTCGGCGCGCAACTCGTTGCCGAGCCGCGCGACCGCGTCAAACGCGTGCCGATGCCGGAAGACGTCAAGGACGCCATCCTGATGTGCCAGACCATCACGAACCACGAAGGACGGCGCCGCCAGCTGCAATTCGTCGGCAAGAAGATGCGCACCCTGACCGAAGAGGAAGTGGCCGTCATCCAGCGCACCATCGACAGCTGGAAAGGCGCCTCTAAGGCCGAGACGGCCGCGCTGCACGCGCTCGAGCGCCGCCGCGACAAGCTCCTCACCGACGACAAAGCCTTGACTCAGCTGCTCGAAGAGAACCCGGAACTCGACGTGCAGCACCTGCGCACGCTGATCCGCAACGCGCGCAAGGAGCAGGCCGAATCGAAGCCGCCGAAGGCTTTCCGCGAACTGTTCCAGATCCTGAAGGACTTGAGCAAGAAGAGCAAGGCTGCGCCAAGCGACGACGAATCGGAAGACGATGAACCAGCAGACGACTAATCCCCCGCTTGCGGAGCTGGTCATCGGCCTGGTGTCGGTCTCGGACCGCGCCAGCGGCGGCGTCTACGAGGACAAGGGCATTCCTGCGCTGCAGGACTGGATCGCTTCGGCCATCACGACGCCCTACCGGATCGAGCCGCGTTTGATTGCCGACGAGCGCACGCAAATCGAGAAGACCCTGGTCGAACTGGTCGATGTCAGCGGCTGCCACCTGGTCTTGACCACCGGCGGCACGGGACCTGCGCGGCGCGATGTTACGCCCGAGGCGACGCTCGCCGTCGGCACCAAGGAAATGCCGGGCTTCGGCGAGCAGATGCGCCAGATCAGCCTGCGCTTCGTGCCGACCGCGATCCTGTCGCGCCAGGTCGCCGTGATCCGCGAGAGCGCGACCCACGCGGCGCTGATCATGAACCTGCCCGGCCAGCCGAAGGCGATCAAGGAAACGCTGGAAGGGCTGAAGGACGCGGACGGGAACGTCATCGCCGGCGGTATTTTTGCTGCCGTCCCCTACTGCATCGACCTGATCGGCGGCCCGTATATGGAAACCAATCCGGCTGTGACGGTTGCCTGGCGCCCAAAATCGGCCCAGCGTCCGGCCTCAACCCAGGACAACGCATGAGCGATCTGCTGCAAAACATCGAAATCGAAACCGCGCCGAATCCGACGATCGCGGTCATCTGGCTGCACGGCCTGGGCGCCGACGGCAATGACTTCGTGCCGTTGGTGCGCGAGCTCGATTTGAAGGGCTTGCCTGGCATCCGCTTCGTCTTCCCGCACGCGAAACAGATTCCGGTGACGATCAACGGCGGCTACATCATGCGCGCCTGGTACGACATCAGCGTCGCGGACCTCACGCGCCGTGAAGACGAGGGCGGCCTGCGCGACTCGCAGCGCGACGTCGAAGCCCTGATCGCCCGCGAAAAGGCGCGCGGCATCCCGGCTTCGCGCATCATCCTGGCCGGCTTCTCGCAAGGCTGCGCGATGACGCTCCAGACCGGCCTGCGCCACCCGGAAAAGCTGGCCGGCATGCTCTGCCTGTCGGGCTACCTGCCGCTGAACGAAAAAGTGACGCACGAGCGCACCGAGGAAAGCATCGACACCCCGATCTTCATGGCGCACGGCCGCCAGGATCACGTGGTGCCGTTCGTCCGCGCGGAGCAGTCGCGCGACGTCCTGACCGGCCTTGGTTATACGATCGAGTGGCACGAATATCCGATGCAGCATTCGCTCTGCGGCGAGGAAGTGCAGGACATTTCAGCCTGGCTGAAGAGGGTACTGGCTTAACGCCTCAACCGCGGGAGCCTCGGCTCCCGTTTTACATGGAGGTCATGATGGCCAAGAAGGAAGAGCAGCTCGACGAAGAAACGATGGCGCTGATTAACTGGTGCATCGAGGTCGAAGGACATCTGGTTGCCGGGGGCGCCACGCAAAAACAGGCGCAGGACCATATCGAGGAAGAGGTCGAGTGGTTCACCGATCTGTTCTATGACGGCTTGACGCCGGAAGAGGCGGCGAAGGAAGCGCTGGCGTAATGCCGGACGGCACCGCTACTCCGGTAGCGGCGCCGCGCTCGATACGGGCACTGCAGTGCGCGCCGTGTTCATCACCATCGCCAACAACGTGTAGTAGCCGTTCAATCCCATCAAATCGACCACGCCCTGTTCGCCGAACAGCGCGACCGCGTCGGCATAGGTCCGGTCCGAAACTTCCTTGTTCTGGTGCAGCTCGATGCAAAAGTCGTGCACCACCGATTCGTCCACCAGCATCCCTTCGGGCCGCGCGCGCCGCGCGATCGCATTGATCACGTCTGGCGGCACGCCCACCTGCGCCGCGATCGGCGCGTGGATCGCCCACTCGACACCCTGGTTCCACTGGCGCGCCGTGACCAGGATCGCCAGTTCCGACAGCCTGACCCCGATCGCGCTGCGGTAGCGCAGGTACTCGCCCATGCGTTGCGCGTTTTCCAGCAGCTCCGGACTGCGCAGCAGCGGGACAAACGGGCCGTACAGCGCGCCGCGCGGGCCTTCAATGACCGCCTGGGCGGCGCGGCGCTGGGCCTCGGTCATCTGGTCGGGTGGAATGGGGCGAAGACGGTCGGTCATGGTCGGCGTCGCAGAAGTGTCTGACCGGAAAAATATTCGCACAGCTTCCGTCAAAGATCAAAGGAATCCGGCGCCGAGAAGCTTATTGTCAACCGTCAACTTTTGCTGGAGGGAAATTCATGAGCTTCATCATCCATCGCAGCTTGCGCCAGACGCCGCCGATCGCGGTGCGCGCATCGGGTATTACGGTTTTCGACAGTGCTGGACACGCCTACCTCGATGCCAGCGGCGGCGCGGCCGTGTCCTCGCTCGGGCACGGCCATCCGGACGTGATCGCCGCCATGCACCGCCAGATCGACCGCTGCGCCTACGCGCACACGGCTTTCTTCACCACCGAGGTGGCGGAAGAACTGGCCGCCACGCTGGCGGCGCGCTCACCGAAGGGCATCGAAGCAGTCTACCTGGTGTCGGGCGGCTCCGAAGCGATGGAGACGGCGCTGAAGCTGGCGCGCCAGTATTTCGTCGAAGGCGGCGAAGAAGGACGGTCGCTGTTCATCGCGCGGCGCCAGAGCTATCACGGCAACACGCTGGGCGCGCTGGCCGTCGGCGGCAACGAATGGCGCCGTCAACCCTTCGCGCCGCTGCTGATGGAGGTGCCGCGCGTGGCCCCCTGCTACGAATACCGCGGCCGCGCCGAGCGCCAGAGCGTCGACGAGTACACGGCGCTTCTCCTCGACGAACTCGAGACGGCGATCATGAAAGCCGGGCCGGAGAAGGTCATCGGTTTCGTGGCCGAACCGGTGGTCGGCGCCACCGGCGGCGCGATTCCACCCACGCCCGGCTATTTTAAAGGCGTGCGTGACATCTGCGACCGCCACGGCATCCTGTTCATCGCCGACGAGGTGATGTGCGGGATGGGGCGCACCGGCACCATGTACGCGATCGAGCAGGATGGCGTGGCGCCCGACATCATCACGGTGGCCAAGGGTCTGGGCGCCGGCTACCAGCCGATCGGCGCGGTGCTGGCGCAAGGCGCGATTGTCGAGCGCCTGCGCCAGGGCAGCGGCAGCTTCCTGCACGGCCATACCTATATCGGCCACCCGGTGGCGGCCGCCGCCGCGCTGGCGGTGCAGCAGGTAATCGAGCGCGATGGCTTGTTGGCCCAGGTGCAGCGGCGCGGCGCGACCCTCAAACGCATGCTGGGCGACGTCTTCGGCAAGCACGACCATGTGGGCGACATTCGCGGGCGCGGGCTGTTCCTCGGGATCGAACTGGTGCGCGACCGCGCGACCAAGGAACCCTTCGCGCCGGAACGCAAGCTGCATGCGGCGATCAAGGCGCAGGCAATGGCGCGCGGGCTGATGGTGTATCCGATGGGCGGAACGATCGACGGCCAGCGCGGGGATCACATCTTGTTGGCGCCGCCGTTCATCGTCACGGCAAGCGAGTTGTCGGAGATCGTGGCGCGGCTGGCGGAAGCGGTCGATGCCGCGCTGTTGAAATAATTCATGTTGGGTGACCCGGGCCACCCAACAAAGGCCGTCACTTCGGAAACGCCACCACTTCCGTTTGCTGCTCACCCAGGCCCGCAATCCCCAGCCGCAGCGTGTCGCCTTTTTTCAGGAACCGCTGCGGTTGACGCCCCATCCCGACACCCGGCGGGGTGCCGGTGGTGATGATGTCGCCCGGCTCGAGCGTCATGAAGCGCGAAACATAGCTGACCAGCTGCGCCACCGTGAAAATCATCTGTGACGTGTTCCCGGTCTGCATGCGCTTGCCGTTCAGTTCCAGGTACAGGTCGAGATCCTGCACGTCGAACACCTCGTCGCGTGTGACCAGGAAAGGGCCGACCGGGCCGAAGGTGTCGCAGCCCTTGCCTTTGTCCCACTGCGAACCCATCTCGAACTGGTAGGCGCGCTCGGAGACGTCGTTTACGACGCAGTAGCCGGCCACGAAGGTCAAGGCATCCTCTTCGCTCACGTACTGGGCGCGGGTGCCGATCACGACACCGAGTTCGACTTCCCAGTCGGTCTTTTTCGACCCCTGCGGCAGCTGGATCGGGTCGTCCGGGCCGTTCAGGGAGCTGATCGCCTTGGTGAAAAAGACGGGTTCGGTCGGTACCGCGGCGCCCGTCTCGGCGGCGTGGTCGGCATAGTTCATGCCGATGCCGATGAACTTGCCCACGCGGCTGACCGGCACGCCCAGGCGCGGATTGCCGCGCACCAGCGGCAGCGTCTTGACGTCGACCTTGGCGAGTTTGCGCAGGGCGCGGTCATTCAACACCGTGCCATCGATATCATGGACCACGCCGGACAGGTCGCGCAGGCGCCCTTCTTCGTCGAACAGGCCCGGCTTTTCCTTGCCCGGGCGGCCATAGCGCACCAATCTCATGTTGTCTCCTGTTGATCTGCCTCGCGCGCGCCACCATGGCGCATCCAGCGGGCTCGCATGATACCAGCCGGAGCGTTAGACGCTCATTGTTCCGGCGCCAGCAGCCAGGCAGTCATGTCCAGCGCATCGCGTTCGCTCACGCCCATCGCCGGCATTGCGGTGTGCGGGTCGATCGACTTTGGATCGCGGATCCAGCGCACCAGGTTGGCCTGTGTGTTCGGCAGCTTGCCGGCGATGAAGCGACGTTCAGCGAGATCGACCAGCGGACGCCCGACATAGCTCTCGGGGCCGGTGAGACCCGGAATCATGTGGCAGGCGCGGCAGGCATGCTGGGCCAGCGCAATGCGCCCGCGTGCCGGGTCGCCCTGCAGGCCGGTTGGCGCCGGCCTGCCCTCGCAGCCGGCCAGCAGCGCCAGCGCCAGGCCACCGATGAGAAGGCGCGCGCTCATCGGGAAACTCCGACGGCGGCCGGCGCAGACGGCGTCGCCTGCGGCGCGGTCGCCTGTGCGTAATCGCGCGCCGACAGTGTCGGCAGCACGTCCATGAAGGCGACCACGGCCCACAGGTCGGCATCGCTCAGGTGGAACTGCCAGGCCGGCATCCCGCTCATCTTGATGCCGTGCTTCGTGATCCAGTACAGCTCGCGCGGCTGCCAGTGCTCGCCTGCGTCGATCAGGGGGCCGGGCAGCGGCTGCATGCTCTGCCCGATCTTGGCCTGGGCCGCGCCCGGTCCGCCGTGGCACTGGACGCAATGGGCGTTGTAGACGAAGGCGCCGCGCATCACCTGCTGCGGCGCGCCCAGCGCGGGTACGACCACGTCTTCCGAGTGCTTGCGCACCGAGTAACGCATGCCCTGCTCCAGCAGCAAATACACCGGCTGCAGGTGCTGCGACGTCGCGGTGGTGTCATACCAGCCGGCGCGCAGGAAGATGGCTCCGCCGGCGGCGGCCGCCAATCCCGCCAGCGCAAGGGTGGCAACGGCGGTTTTCAGGATCAGGCGGGTACGGGTCGAAGGCATCGGTCGTGGCTGGCAGGGGTGCGCACTATTGAAAAAATGATATTGTTTCTCTTGTATTATATAGAGCCTATGGTTTCATCGGATTCAATTGTGCGCAATCACTTCCCTCCCCCGGCACCCTGCCGTGCCCGCCTGCTCTGTGTTGCCGGCATGTGCCTGGCATTGCTGGCCGGCTGCGGGAAGCAGCCGGCGCCACGCCAGGTAAGCGGCGGCGATCCGGCCCAGGGCCAGCGCCTGATGGCGCAGTACCAGTGCACGGCCTGCCATGCGATTCCGGAAGTGCCCGGCGCGGCCGGCAATGCCGGGCCGCCCCTGGAACTGTTCGGCCGGCGCAGCTACATCGCCGGCGGCATCCCGAATACACCGCAACAGCTCACCCGCTGGCTCGACAACCCGCAAGCCGTGAAACCCGGCACCGCCATGCCGGACCTGGGCGTCTCGCCCGAGGAAGCGCGTCACATGGCGGCCTATCTGCTGACGCTGCGATGAGCGCGCCGCTGCAGTCCGTGTTGCACCCCGCCGGTCCCGACGCGGCCATCATCGCGCAGCTGTCCTGGGTCCTGTTCGGCGGCGGCGCGGTCATTTTTGTCGCCGTGATGGCGCTGATGATCCTGAGCCTGCGGCGCGATGCGCAGCCGGTCTCGGCCCGCTGGTGGATCGCCGGCGCCGGCATCGCCTTCCCGATCGTGGTCTTGAGTGCGCTGCTGGTCTGGAGCACCTGGCGCAGCGCCGAGCTCACGCCGCAGACCTCGCGCGGCGCGATGAGCATCGGCGTGACTGCCAAGATGTGGTGGTGGGAAGTGCGCTACCACGACCCGGTAAGCGGGCGCCAAATCGTCAGCGCCAACGAGATCCGCATCCCGGCCGGCCGCCCGGTCTATGTCGGCCTGACCTCGACGGACGTGATCCACAGCCTGTGGGTGCCGGCCCTGAACGGCAAGATGGATACCGTACCGGGGCGGGTCACGGGCCTGACCCTGCATGCCGATAAACCGGGCATCTACCGCGGCCAGTGCGCCGAGTTCTGCGGCGAGCAGCATGCACGCATGGCCTTGCACGTGATCGCGCTGGCGCCGGAGGAATTCGATCGCTGGTTGCGCAATGAAGCGCAGCCGGCGAAGGCGCCGGCCGATGCCCTGGTCGAACGCGGACGCGCCGCCTTCATCGAACAGCGCTGCCAGAGCTGCCATACGATCCGCGGCGTGGCCGAAGGCGCACGCCTGGGGCCGGACCTGACCCACATCGGAGGGCGCACGCACATCGCCGCCGGCACGCTGCGCAACCACCGCGGCACGCTGGCCGGCTGGATCGCCGATCCGCAAGCCATCAAACCCGGCGCGCGCATGCCGGCGGCTACTGACATCGACGGGGCTACGCTGCAAGCCCTGGCCGCCTACCTTGAACAGCTGAAATGACCACCACCACTACCCTGGACGACGTGTCCGCCGCGTTGCCCAGCTCGTTGCCGAGCTCCCTGCCCCGTCCTCCGGGCGAACTGGAACGGCTGGAAAAACCCTGGCGCAGGCCGACCGGCTGGCGCTTTGTCACCCGCGTCGACAACACCAGCATCGGCCTCTTGTACATCGGCACCGCGCTGCTGTTCTTCCTGCTGGCCGGGATCCTCGGCCTCATGATGCGCACCCAGCTGGCCGTGCCCGAGAATACCTTGCTGAGTGCTTCCGTCTACAACCAGGTCTTCACCATGCACGGCACGGTGATGATGTTCCTGTTTGCGATTCCGATTGTCGAAGCCATCGCCGTCTTCCTGCTGCCGAACATGCTGGGCGCGCGCGACCTGCCCTTCCCGCGCCTGTCGGCCTATGCCTACTGGGCGTATGCGATCGGGGGGCTCGCCTTCTTCTGCACGCTGTTCTTCGGCCTGGCGCCCGACGGCGGCTGGTTCATGTACCCGCCGCTGACGAGCAAACAGTATTCGCCCGGGCTCAATGCCGATTTCTGGCTGCTCGGGATCGGCTTCATCGAAATCTCGGCAATCGCCGGTGCGATTGAACTGATCGTCGGCATCCTGTTCACGCGCGCGCCCGGCATGACGCTCGCGCGCATGCCGGTCTACGCCTGGGCGATGCTGGTCGTGGCCGTGATGATCGTGTTCGCTTTCCCGGCGATCATCGCCGGCACCACGCTGCTGGAAATGGAGCGCGCTTTTGACTGGCCCTTCTTCATCGCCGAGCGCGGGGGCGACCCGATCCTGTGGCAACACCTGTTCTGGTTCTTCGGCCACCCCGAGGTGTACATCATCTTCCTGCCCGCCGCCGGCATGGTCTCGACGATGATCCCGTCGATCGCCGGCACGCCGCTGGTCGGCCGCAAGGCGATCATCGTGGCCCTGGTCGCCGTGTGCTTCTTCAGTTTTGCGCTGTGGGCGCACCACATGTTCACGGCAGGTCTGGGCGTGATGACGATGAGTTTCGTCTCGGCCGCCAGCATGGCGGTGGCCGTGCCGACCGCCATCCAGGTCTTCGGCTGGATCGCCACGCTCTGGCGCGGCAAGGTAACGATGAACGCGCCGGCCCTGTTCCTGGGCGGCTTCATGTTCATTTTCGTGCTCGGCGGCCTGACCGGGGTGATGGTGGCGCTGCTGCCCTTCGACTGGCAGGCGCACGACACCTATTTCATCGTCGCCCACCTGCATTACGTGCTGGTCGGCGGCATGGTGTTCCCGGTGTTCGCGGCGCTCTACTACTGGCTGCCCCTGATCAAAGGGCAGCGTTTATCGGAACGTGTCGCGAAATGGACATTCTGGCTGATGTTCGGCGGTTTTAACATTGCCTTCTTCCCGATGCACGTCACCGGCCTGCTCGGCATGCCGCGCCGGGTCTACACCTACCCGACCGAGATGGGCTGGGATTGGCTGAACCTGGTCTCGACACTCGGCGCTTTTATCCTCGCGGCAGGCGTGCTGCTGTTCCTGATCGACGTCGTGCGCACGCTGCGCCGGCCCGAACGCCCGGTCGGCAACCCGTGGAATGCGGCGACGCTCGAGTGGCTGCCGACGGAAGCGTATGCCACGCGCAGCATCCCGGAAGTGAAGTCCGCCGATCCCTTGTGGGACCAGCCGAATCTGGCCGAGCAGGTGGAAGCCGGCCAGCACTACCTGCCCGGCACCGCCAGCGGCCAGCGCGAAACGATCGCCACCAGCCCGATCGCCGGCAAGCCAAGCTATTTGCTGATCCTGCCGACCGACGGCTGGCTGCCGTTTGTCGCGGCGGCCGGCACCGCGGGTTTCTTCCTGCTGCTGACGGCTAAAATGAACGTCACGGCCTGGGCGTGCGGCATCGCGGCGGTCGTCTCGACCGTGGCCTGGCTGTGGGGCTCGGACCGGAAGCCCCCGATCCTGGAGGCGCGGGTGTCCGATACGCTGGTGCTGCCGGTCGGCGCGCGCGGCACGGCCTCGCACTCGTGGTGGGGGACGATCATCATGCTGGTGGTCGACGCGACCATCTTCGCTTCCTTCGTCTTCGCGTATATCCACATCTCGATGCGCCTGGAAGTGTGTCCGCCGCCATCGGCCAGTCTGCCGGCGCTGCGCTGGCCGATGTTGTCAAGCGCGCTGCTGGTGGCGGGGTCGGGCCTGATGCTGTGGGCCGGGCGCAGCATCGGCAAACGCCGCCTGCCCTGGCTGGCGCTGGCGGCCACCGGCTGCGTGGCAGCAAGCTTCCTGGTCGACCTGCATGGCTATCAACTGGCCGGTCTTGCGCCACGCACGCTTGCATGGAGCGCAACGATCGCCGCGCTGCTAAGCTACCAGGGTCTGCACGTGATCATTCTTGCGATCGCCGGGCCTTATCTGGCGGCGCGCGCCTGGAGCGGCCGCCTGGGCCCGAACAGCCGTGCGACGCTCGACAATACGGCACTGATCTGGCACTACACGACGCTGCAGGGCATCGCCCTGGCGCTGGCGGTGCATATCGTGCCCTTGCTGATGGAGTGATCGATGCGCGAACGGTTCTTCAGAAAGCTGATCCGCGGCACCCTGCCGCTGCTGGTCTGGGCCGCGCATTTTGCCGGCAGCTATGTGCTGGTGGCGGCCCAGTGCAGCCCGGCCGGATTCGCGCCGGGCAGCCCGCACCGCCTGCCGCTGGCCTTGATGACGGTCGTGGCGCTGGCGATCTGCGCGGCGCTGGCCTGGCGCACGCGGCATACCTTCATTCGTGGCGGGGAAGAAACGGCGCTGCTGGACTGGGCGGCGGCGCTCACGGCGCTGCTGGCCTTCGCGGGGATTGCGTGGACCTCGGTGCCGCTGTGGTTTGTGGAGAGTTGCGCTTAGCGCAGGTGGAGATATGTCGCGAATAATCGGACGCTGGTTGGACGCGTGGGGAACCCGCCCACGCGTCCAACGCACGTTCGCGCACCCTGAAACTTACCTCGCCGCCGGCCGCACGCGCCAGATGACATTGCCGACATCGTCCGCCACCAGCAGCGCACCCGCCTTATCGATCGCCACGCCCACCGGACGCCCCAACGCGTCGCCGTTCTTGTCGACGAAGCCGCTCAAGACCTCGACCGGCTTGCCGTTCGGCTTGCCGTCGGCGAAGGGCACATACACGACGTTGTAGCCCGACAGCGGCTTGCGGTTCCAGGAACCGTGCTGGCCGATGAAGGCGCCATTCGTGAACAGTGGACCCAGTTTCGCGCCTTCGGCGAAGGTCAGGCCGAGCGCGGCGACGTGGGCGCCGAGCGCGTAATCGGGCGAAATCGCTTTCGCCACCAGGTCGGGACGCTGCGGCTTGACGCGCTCGTCGACGTGCTGGCCATAGTAGCTGTACGGCCAGCCGTAGAAGCCGCCGTCCTTCACCGAGGTCAGGTAGTCGGGCACCAGGTCGCTGCCGATTTCATCACGCTCGTTGGCGACCGTCCAGAGCACACCGGTTTGCGGTTCCCAGCCCATGCCGTTCGGGTTACGCAGGCCGGAGGCGAACAGGCGCGTCGCGCCGGTCTTGGCGTCGACCTCGAGAATGGCCGCGCGGTTGACTTCGATCTCCATGCCGTTTTCGCCGACATTGCTGTTCGAGCCGACGGTCGCGTACAGCTTGCTGCCATCCTTGCTGGCGATGATGTTCTTGGTCCAGTGGTGGTTCAGCCCCGCCGGCAGCGGCGCTACTTTCTGTGCGGCGTCGGCGATTTCGGTGACGCCTTCCTTGTATGGGAAGCGCACGATGCCGTCGGCATTGGCCACGTACAGCGTCTCGCCCACCAGCGCCATGCCGAACGGTGAATGCAGGCCCTTCAGGAATACGGTGCGCACTTCGGCCGCCCCGTCGCCGTCGGCGTCGCGCAGCAGCGTGATGCGGTCGGCGCTCGGCACGCCTGCGCCCGCCCTTTCCATCACCTTCCCCATGATCCAGGCCTTGATACCCGACTTCTTGGTCTCGGGCGTTTGCGGCTTGTTCGATTCGGCCACCAGCACGTCGCCATTGGGCAGCACGTGAAGCCAGCGTGGGTGGTCCAGACCGGATGCCAGCGCGCTCACTTCCAGGCCTTGCGCCGCGCTTGGTTTACCGCCGTTCCAGCCTTTGGCCGGGGCGATATCGACTGTCGTAATCAAGCTCTTTTTGGGTTCCGGCAAAGTCGGCGACGGACCCACGCCGGCGCCGACGGGCAGGCTGGACTTGTCGCCGCATGCGGCAAGCGTGAGCAGCACGGCTGCGGCAAGGATGGGGGACGAGCGAAGGCGCATGGTTTCTCCTGGACGGAATCAACATCGAAAATGGATCGACCGATTGTAGCAAAAGCGACAATACCGACCCGCTCGTTTCCGTCCAGCAACCGATACACCGTTCAGGCCGGCGTATGCGCCTCCTCGATGGCAGGCTGCACGACGCGGCTGGAAGCGAATCTGCGCCGCATATGCTTGACCAGACCGGGCAGCTGCAGCAGCACCAGCACCCCGAACGCCACCTGGTAGGCGAGCGCCGGATAGCGTCCGCCGCCATCGGGCTGCCATAGCCCGATCACGAGTCCAAACCCGGCCTGCACCAGGAAGGCGCCGGCAAAGATCAGGAGGTTCAGGCAGGTCGCGGCACGGCCCGTCAGTTCGCGCGGCATGCTCTGGGCGACGATGGCGTATTCGATGCCGGTGATCGTGCCCACCAGCGTAAACAGCACCGACAGCAGCTGGAAGCTCGGCTTGTAGCCGACGATGAAGGCGGCCTGCACCAGCACGAACAGGCCGATGCCGATACCGGCGACGTCGAGCGGCGTCATGCCGCGCTTGCCCGCCCATTCGGTGATCATGCCGACGGCGATCGCACCGAAAATGACGGCCGCCATGCTCAGGTACAGCAGGTAGGCGACGGCATCGTTCGGAAAGCGCGCCACATCCGACAGCCAGCGTCCGATCCACAGGCCCTGGATGCCGAAGAATACCGCATGCGGCAGCAGCACCAGCGAGATCGTCGAGCGAAACGCGGGTGTGCGGTACACGCTCAGGATCGAGGCCAGCATCGGCGGACGCTTGCCGGCGGGCGGCGCTGCGCAACGCGGCGCGAACAGCCAGATCAGGGCGCCGCTGGCGGCAATCAGGGCAGCTAACAGCAGGAACAGGCCACGCCAGTCCATGTGTTCGAGCGCCATGCGCACCGGCATGGTGCTTGACGCTGCACCGAGGCCGCCGACCGCGATCAGGTAGCCATGTACCGAGGGCAGCTTGCCAGGTGCGATCCAGGTCGAGATGGCCTTCACGGCCGACATGAAGCAACCACCCAGGCCGCAGCCGAGGATGGCGCGTGCCAGCACCAGCTGGCCGAACCCCTGGCCGCGCGCGAACAATAGCGCGCCGAGCGCGGCCACCAGCATCAGCACCAATTGCACCTTGCGCGGCCCGTAGCGGTCGAGCGCAATCCCGACCGGCAGCTGCACCAGCGCGAAGGAGAAGAAAAACGCGCTGGTGAGCAGGCCCAGCTGCCCCGGCGTGAGCGCGAGCGAACCGACCAGGTTCGGGGCCAGCACGGCATTCACGTTGCGCAGCAGCGAGGACAGGTAGTGTCCCAGCGCGAACGGCAGGAACACGTAGAAGAAAACCGCCACGCCGGACAGGCGTGGCGAGCTCTGGTCAGCCATGGCGGGTCCGGATCCGGGTCCGGATCAGGCTGCGCTGGGCTGGCTGTCGCTGGCGCGGCGGTCGTGCTGCGCCTGGACAATCGGGATCACGCGTCCGGCCGGCACGTGGTGGCCCGCGTCGCCACCCTCTTCTTCGAAGAAGAACTTCTTGCGGCCGAAGGCGGGCTTCAGGTGGTCGAGCCAGGTGGCCTCGGAATCGAATTTGGCGAAGAAGGGTTTGCGCACCCATTCCGGATTGCGCGCCTGCAGGAACTGCAGCGCGAACAGCTTTTCGCCATTGATCGTCACCACGCCGTCGATCACGACCTTGCCCGGGAAAGCGCTCATCGACGGGCCGCGCACGGTGCGCGACAGGCCCGAGACCATCGAGTAGGCCTGCTGGAAGATCTCGTGGGCGCGTGCCAGCGGCAGCGAGAAGTAGTCGCTCGGGCCGGTGTCGCGCTCGACGAACATGTAATACGGGATCGCGCCCAGGCGCACGCCGGTGGTCCACAGCTCGGCCCAGCTCTTCGGGTCTTCGTTGATGTGGCGGATGAGGGGACCCTGCATGCGCAGCGTGGCTCCGGTGCCGACGATGCGCTTGACCGCCGCTTGCGCGATCGGATGACGCAGTTCGACCGCGTGGTTGTAGTGGCCCATGATGGCGAGATTCTTGCCGGCCTTGACGACGCGCTCGAACACGCGCATCAGGTCGTCGGAATCCTTGTCCGACACGTAGCGCTGCGGCCAGTAGGCGACCGACTTGGTGCCGATGCGGATGTTCTGGATGTGCGCCAGTTCCGGCGCCAGCAGCGGCTCGAGGAATTCCGTCAACGAGCGCGTATTCATGATCATCGGATCGCCGCCGGTGATCAATACGTCGGTCACGTCCGGATGCGTCTTCAGGTAGGCCACCAGTTCCGTGCATTCGCGCGCATCGAACTTCATGTCGTCCATGCCGACGAACTGCGGCCAGCGGAAGCAGAAGGTGCAATACGCGTGGCAGGTCTGGCCCGAACTGGGGAAGAACAGCACCGTCTCCTTGTACTTGTGCTGCAGGCCCTTCAAGGGTGCGTCGTTCACGCGCGGGACGTTGTGGGTCATCTGGCCGGCCGGGTGCGGGTTCATGCGCATGCGGATCTGGTGCACCAGTTTCGCAGTGGCGGCATCGTCTTTTTTATGCAGCACCAGGTCGCGCAACTGCTCGTATTCGCGCGCGGGCAGCATGTCGCGGTGCGGGAAGGTCAGGCGGAAGATCGGATCATCCGGAATGCGGTCCCAATCGATCAGCTGGTCGAGCACGTATTCGTTGACGCGAAACGGCAGCACATGGGAGACGACCTGGGTTGCTTCCTGCAGCTCAGGGCTCATCCATTGCCACTGGCGTGCGAGCGCAATGGTCTGACGCGTGTACGGCTTGAACTTGGCGGGGGTCGATTCAGTGGTGGTCACGGCATGCTCCTGGAGAGGAAAGATGGGTGGGACGACGAGCGAATTCTTGAGTAAGAAATTGCCGACGGGAATTCATCTTAGGTGCTGTATCAGGCTTTTGAGTTGCCCAAAATCAATTAAGTGCGCCTATTCTTTCTTAAAAGCATCGAATATTTGCTCAAAGACATGTGGCGCCGTATCCCAATTGCCTACCCCATTTTGCGTCAACGCAAACTGCCCACTGAAAGTGCGGCGTACATTTCTCAATGCACTTAGGAAAGTTTCCTCCCAGATGTCTTACCGAAAGGACTGCTCATGAAGCTGCTCGCCACTGCCACCGCCCTGTGCCTCGGACTCGCCTGCTCCGGTGCACTGGCCTTCGAACCCACCGAAAAGGATGCGATCGCGATGGCCGAACGCGGCGCCGCGCTGATCAAGGCCAAGGGCAAAGATGAAATGATGAAGCGCATCAATGCCAAGGATCCGGACTTCGTCCAGGGCGAACTGTATGTCGACCTGCGCGACGTCAAGACCGGCATCGTGCTGGCGCACCCCTACAACCCGTCGATCGTCGGCAAGGACCTGACCGACGTACCGGATGCAAACGGCAAGAAATACCGCCGCGAGATCATCGAGCTGGCCGCAGCCAAGGGCAAGGGCTGGGTCGACTACCAGTACAAGAACCCGACGAACGGCAAGATCGAACCGAAAACGACTTACATCCTGCTGGTCGACGGTGTGATTCTGGAAGCGGGCATCTACAAGAAATAAGCGGAATGTGACCTGGGGCGGCTTCGGCCGCCTTTTTCGTTGGTACGGGAGAAAAGCATGCTGAACAAACTACGGATTGGCCCGAAGCTGCTGCTGGCGCCGGGATTGGTGCTGGTGCTGCTGACACTGCTTTCCGGCGGCGCCTATTACGGCATGGTGCGCCAGCATGCCTCGTTGGAGAACATGGTGCAGGTGCGCGCGGCGCGCCTGCAAGATACCGCCGATGTCGCCGGCGACGCGAAATACGCGCACGCGAATATCTACCAGCTGCTGGCCTGGATCAGCGGCAGCTTCGCCAAGAACCGGCTCGAGGCCCTGGTCGGCGACATCAACAAGAAGCACGCCGACATCAAGACCCGTCTCGCCGCGCTGGCCAAGGTGGCCGACCCGGCCGAACGCAAGCTGATCGACGCCTCCAGCACGGCGCTGGCCGCCTACCGCAAGGCGGTGCTCGACACGATCGAGATGGCCCAGGTCGACCAGTCGATCGCGACCAATTCGATGCAAAAGGCCGAGAAGGATTTCGGCATCCTGAATGCCCAGCTGGCCCAGCTGGCGGCGCTCGAAACGCGCCTGAGCGAAGAAGCCTATGCCGCGGCCGACGCCGAGTTTCGCATGCTGGGCGTGACGATGGCGATCCTGGTGCTGCTCTCGATCACCCTCTCGCTGACGGTCACGATGCTGGTGCGGCGCGCCATGCTGGCCGATATCCGCGCCATTTCGGATGTCGTGTCCGAACTCGCCGAAGGACGGCTTGCCGGCGCGACCGGCAGCACGGGCCGCGACGAGATCGCCGACACCTCGCGCGCGCTCGACCACACGATCGGCACCCTGAACACCACCCTGCACGCGATACTGACGTCGGTGCGCTCGATCGATACGGCCTCGAAGGAAATCGCCACCGGCAACCTGGACCTGTCGACCCGCACCGAGATGCAGGCCGGCTCGCTCGAGCAGACCGCCAGCGCCATGGAAGCGCTGACGGTAGCGGTAAAGGACAACGCCAACAATGCGCGCCTGGCCACCGATCTCGCGGCCGAGGCGGCGCGCCTGGCAAGCCACGGCGGGCAAGCGGTGGACCGCGCGGTGGCGACGATGGAATCGATCCGCGCCAGCTCGCGCAAGATCGTCGAGATCATCGGCGTCATCGACGGCATCTCGTTCCAGACGAATATCCTGGCGCTGAACGCGGCGGTGGAAGCAGCACGCGCCGGCGAACAGGGCCGCGGCTTCGCGGTGGTGGCCTCCGAAGTGCGCACGCTGGCGCAGCGCTCGGCGGCGGCGGCAAAGGAAATCAAGGCGCTGATCGCCGACTCGGTGTCGATCATCGACGGCGGCGCCGCCTCGGTCAACGAAGCTGGCAGCAGCATGGGCCACATCGTCGCTTCGGTGAAGCAGGTGAACGAGATCATCGAGCGCATCAGCATCGCCAGCACCGAGCAGGCCGACGGCATCGCCGAAGTCAATCACGCGGTCGGACAGATGGACGACATGACCCAGCAGAACGCGGCCCTGGTCGAGGAAGCGGCGGCGGCGGCCGAAAGCCTGCATGAGCAGACCGTGAACCTGGCGCGCGCGGTCTCGGTGTTCCAGATCGAGGGCATCGAACCGCTGGCCGAGGAGACAAATGCATCGGCCGGGTTCCAGGATCCAGCCGACCGGCGTTCGCACGCCAGTCCGATGCGCGCCACGCGACGGGCGCTGCCTGGCTCCGGCGCCGCAAGCCGGTTTGAGCGGATCAGCGGAACGGACGGCTGAGGAAGCGCGAGCCGGCCAGACCAAAGCGCCAGGGTACGTCCATCGCCTTCGAGATGCCGATGCGCGGCCCGCTGACGACCTCCAGTCCGGCGGGCGCTGCCTCCAGCTGGAACGGCGGCTGCGCCAGCGATAGTCCGTTGAAGGCGCGCGTCACCTCCAACGCCTGGCACAGCTTGCCGGGACCGGAACACAGCGCCGCGCTGTCGTCGGCGTCGCGGCGCCGGCGCATGATGTCCAACCCGGCGAGCGGCTCGATCGCGCGGATCAACACCCCGGCGCCATGCCCCTCTTCGCGGCAGACAAAATTCAGGCACCAGTGAATGCCGTAGGAACGATAAACGTAGGCATGCGCGGGCGGTCCGAACATGGCCGCGTTGCGCTCGGTGGGACCGGAAAAGGCGTGCGAGGCCGGATCCTCGCGGTCGTAGGCTTCGGTTTCGACGATGCGCCCGCCGACGCCGTCGACCAGCACCACGACCCCGATCAACTGGCGTGCAAGGACCTCGGACGCCCCATAAAAATCAATTCCTGCAAGATGTGCTGGGTTCATGCGGGCGATTTTAGGGGTTTCGACAACAAGGTTCTGTCCGTTTTTCCACACAAGGCGCCCTGTTGCTGCAAGGAAACGCAGCATCGCTTATAGTGGCAGTCTTCGCTTTTTATTTCCCATAAGCATTCTTCCCTATGAGTACAGCTGCCGGTAACGCAATGCCATCGCGCGTCGCAGCGCGTGTCGGATCGCGCTTCGCGAGCGCGGGTAGCGCCACGCCTTCGGCACCCGCTGCCGGGCCCACGGATGCGGTCGACGAGCTGATCAGGTCGATCCGCATTCCGCCGCGTCCCAGCCTGCTGGCCGACCTGCAGGCGGAGCTGGCGTCGGGCGATCCTTCGCCGGAGCGCATCGGGCGCATCGTCACGCGCGATGTCGGCATGGCCGGCGCCTTGCTGAAGCTCGCCAATTCCTCCTTGTTCGGCGGACGCCGCGCCAAGTCGATCGAGCAGGCCATCCTGTTCCTGGGCATCAACCAGGTGGCGGCGCTGATGACCGGCCTGCTGGCGCGCCAGGCGATTCCTGTCGAGAGCGCGGCGCTGGCCAATTTCTGGGACGTCTCGACCAGGCGTTCGCATGCGATGGTGTTCCTGTCGCGCCGCCTGCGCATCGGCGCGCCCGACATCGCCCATACCTTCGGCCTGTTTTGCGATACCGGCATGCCGCTGCTGGTCAAGCGCTTCCCCGATTACGAAACCACTTTCCTTGACGCCGGCGCCGAGCAGGTGCGCGCCTTTACCGCCCTCGAGGACGAGCGTCACAGCACCAATCACGCGGCCGTCGGCACCCTGCTGGCGCGTAACTGGGGGCTATCGAGCGAAGTATCGTGGGCGATCCTGCACCACCACGATTACGCCGTGCTCGAGGACGAGCATACCGACGATGCCGTGCGCTCGCTGGTCGCCCTGTCGCTGCTGGCCGAGCGCGCGATCCGCCGCTACCAGGGCCACGCCGGCTCACCCGAATGGGACAAGGGCGGCGAGCGCGCGCGCGCCTATCTCTCGCTCGACGAGGACGAAACGGCCGAACTGCTCGACGAACTCGAAGAGGCGCTGCACGACGACCATTAGCCTTTGACAGGCTGCCCCGGCCGGGACGATACTGAAGTGTCGTTACCGGCTTCGGAGGCATGATGAGAACCTGGATTCTGTCGCTGCTCGTGCTGCTGTCAGGTTGCGCCCAGATGGCGCCGACCCTCTCCGAGAGCAAGGTATCTGCACTCCTGAATGACGCCGCGTTCGCGCCACCCGCGCGCCCTGCCGATGCCAGCGGCCTGTTCGATCTCAGCCCCGCCATGCGCCAGCACGTCCACAGCCCCCAGTTCCGCGAGACACTGCGCGAACACGGCGCCGTCAGGGGCCTGCTGCAAGCCCTCTACGACCGGCGCGCACTCCAGCTCGACTACGATGCGAGCCATACCGGCACCGCCGCCGAAACCTATGCCGCGCGCAAGGGCAATTGCCTCTCGCTGGTCATCATGACCGCCGCCTTCGCGCGCGAACTGGGCATGACCGTGCGCTTCCAGGATGTGCAGGTGGACAGTACCTGGAACCGCGAGGGTGCGCTGTACTTGATCAGCTCGCACGTCAACCTCAGCCTCGCACCACGGGCACCGCGCTTCGACGATCCCGACGCCGCCGCCCTGACAGTCGACTTCATACCGTCGATCGGCGCCAGCCACTACCGTGTGCGCACGCTCGACAAGACCGACATCATTGCCCTGTACATGAACAACCGCGCGGCCGAAGAACTCGTGGGGGGACGCCATACCGACGCGTACTGGTGGGCGCGCGCCGCCCTGCTGACAAAGCCGACGCTGGCGATGGCCTGGAACACGCTTGCCGTCGTCTACGAGCGCAGCGGCCATAAGCTCCTGGCCGAGCAGGTCTACCGCACGGCCTTCGAGCGCGAGCCGGACAGCCTGGTCGTGATGCAGAACCTGGCCCGTTTGCTCGCCGAAAACGGCAAGACCGGCGAGGCCGAGGCACTCAAGCAACGGGTGGCGCGCCTGTATCCGGCGCCGCCCTACCATTACTTCAACCAGGGGATGGCTGCCTATCAAGCGGGCGACTTCACCGGGGCCAGAGCGCTATTCGCACGCGAAGTGGCGCGCGCGCCCTATAACGACGAATTCCATTTCTGGCTGGGTGTCGCCAGTTTACAGCTGGGACAAATGAGCGCCGCGGAGAAGCAGCTGGTGCTGGCGCGCGATACCAGCGTGCGTCTTGATGCGCGCGCGCGTTATTCGGCCAAGCTGGCGCACCTGCGCAGTGTGGCGGCGGGATCGCGGCGTCACTAAAATGATGGGGATAGTGCGGGGGGGTGTATCTGCGGTGCGAAATGCTACCGGAGAAATGCGGGCGCGGCCGAATGGCCGCGCCGCAGCAGGTAGACCGTTACCGGTCGCGACGGCGTCATGCGCGCATCGCGTCCCGTAACGAGAACCGCTTAGCGGCGGCGCTGGAAGCCGCCGGTGCGTGGTGCCGGGGCGCCGCGCGTTTCGATGTGACGGAACACGATACGGCCTTTGTTCAGGTCGTAAGGGGACAGTTCAAGCGTCACCTTGTCACCCGCCAGGATGCGGATGTGGTTTTTCTTCATGCGGCCCGAGGTATAGGCGATCAGCTTGTGGCCGTTGTCGAGGTCAATGCGGAAACGCAGTTCCGGCAGCACTTCGGTGACGAGGCCATTCATTTCGATGAGTTCTTCTTTTGCCATGTTGTTCTTCCTTTAAAGATTGGTGCTACGAGCTGGCGCAAGATGATGGCGCCGCGACGATGCTGCTCGATACCAGTGCTGCACAGGACTGGATCGGAGTAAGAGTGAATGGGCCGCGATCTGGCGGATAATTGACGGCGGCGGCTTCGATCCGGGACTGCAGCCGGACGCCGACCTGCGCGGTGACAGAAAAAAAAGCCCGCTTGCTGCGGGCTTCGTTTCAATGGTTTGCCAATGCTTGTATCGCTGCTCCAGCCCATGCTATCTGCAAGGTGCGGAGCCCTGGACGCCCATGCTATGTGCATGGTGCCTCCATGGTGTAAGTCGACCAACGTATCTCGAATCACAATCCCTCGGCCTGGTCGCGGGCGACGTTACACACATCGCGTTGCGGGCTCGTACGGGATGTCGTCAAGGCCTTATGACCCTTACGACTGAAACCAGTGTAACACGGATCGCTCGGGCGCGTACGGACCGGCGCACGATTGCCTGCCTTCGTGCAACAGTTTAGTCCGGAATCCCGGACGCCGCTTGGGGGATCTCGGCCAAGTCGCGGTAGATACGCAAGCCGCGCCGCTGCGCACCTCCCGATGGACCGCCAATGCGCAGCGCGGCAGGTAAATCAAAGCAAGGAGCCCTGCACAGGTGATCGATTCGGACCGGCATCCGTGACCAGCTGGCGCCAGAGCTCCAGCTTCTGCTCGAAACTCATCGCCATGTGCGCGGGCGAACTCGATGGCAGCACGACTGTCCGGTAGCCGGCGGCGGCAAACTGCGGCGCGAACTTGCCCGAGGTCTGGCCATTGAAACCCACCGTTTCGAGCTGCGGACAGAGCGCGTGCAGGCGCTCGAAATCGTTGGCGGCAGGTTTGCGGATGGCGGAATCGAGGCTACCCTCGCGCTCGCAGGCGCCGAGCACGTCCCAGAGGCCGACACGGTGCACCAGCAAGCGCGGCATGCGCTCGGCATAGGGCAGCGCTGCCAGGTTCTCATCGACCAGGTTCGAGACAAGGCGCCAGAACTGGTTGCGCGGATGGGCGTAATACTGAACGGCGGCGAGCGACTGGGCGCCCGGAAAGCTGCCGAGGATGAGAATGCGCGTGTCAAGCGCCAGTAGCGGCGCCAGGCCTGTCAGCAAATTGTTCTCGAGAGGTGCCGGGGTCGTCATGCGCCGATTGTAGCCGTGCCGGATGGATAAAGCCGCACATGAAAAAAACGGCGGCACATCGAGACAATCGGTGGCTAGCGCGCCGCGAATGGCGCCGCGCCGTCCTGCGCCGGCGCATCCCAGCCGCCACCGAGCGCGCGGATCAGGGCCACCGTCGTCATGGCCTGGTTCCCGCGCAACTGGACCGCGCTACGTTCGCTCGCTGCCAGGTTGCGCTGCGCGTCGAGCAGGTCGAGATAGCTCGAACGGCCGGCGTCGTACAGCTTGCGCGCCAGTTCGGCCGAACGGCGCGCCGAGCGCACCGCGTCGTCGACTTGTTCGCCCTGGGCGGCCAGGATGCGCACGCCGGCCAGGTTGTCCTCGACCTCGGCGAATGCCGCCAGCACCCGCTCGCGATACGCCGCCACCGATTCTTCCAGGACCGCTTCGCTGCGCGTCACGTTCGCCTTGTTACGCCCGCCGTCGACGATCGGCAGCGACAGCAGCGCGCCCAGCACCCAGGAGCGGCTGCTCCAATGGAAGACCTCGGCCATGGTGCCGCCGACGCCACCACCCCCGGCATTGATGTTCAGCGCCGGGAACATCGCCGCCCGTGCCACGCCGATGCGGGCATTCGCCGCTTCCATCGCACGCTGGGCGCTGGCGATATCGGGCCGGCGCTCGAGCAGGGTCGAAGGCAGACCGGCCGGAATGGCAGGCAGCGCGACACTGTCCGGCAAGGGGCTGGTAGTGGCCGTGAAGCGTGCGGCCGGACGGCCCAGCAGGACGGCCAGCGCATGTTCGGCATTCGTGCGCTGGCGCTGCAGGCCGATCGCTTCGGCGCGCGTGGCCGACAGCTCGGTTTTGGCGCGCGCCAGGTCGAATTCGCCGATGTCGCCCAGGTCGAAGCGGCGCTGATTGATGCGCACGCTTTCCTCGCGCAGCCGCACGGCGCCATCGACGGTCGCCAGTTCGGCGTCCAGGGCGCGCAGCCGGAACCAGGTCTGGGCCACGTCCGCCTGCAGAGACAGCAGCACCGAGCGGTAGCTGGCCTCGCTCGCGCCCGCATCCTGGCGCGCCGCTTCGACGCTTGAGCCGACGCGGCCGAACAGGTCGACCTCGTAGCTCGCGCTCAGGCTGGCGCTGTAGCTGTTTTGCGGCGCGATGCTGCTCCCCTGGGGAAGATTGAGGTCCAGCGGCGCGGGCCGCGCGCGCTGGGCGCCGACCCCGACGCCGACCTGCGGCACCCGGTCGGCCTGCGCAATCCCGGCGATCGCCCTCGCCTGTTTGACGCGCGCCGCGGCGACGGCCAGGCTGGCGTTGTTGCTGCTTGCCTCATCCACCAGTTCGGTCAGGCGCGGATCCTGGAAGGCGAGCCACCACTGGCCGCGCGCTTGCTGCTCCGCCGGGCGGGCGAGGCGCCACAGGCTGCCGTCAGCGGCGGTCCTGATGTCTCCCGCTTCCTTGAAGGCGGCCGGGGTATCGATCGCCGGTTGCCTGAAAGCGGGCGCGGCGCAGGCGCTCAGCAGCAAGGCGGCGAGCAGGGGCGCCACGCCGCGTGCAATCATTGTTCTCATTGATGTACTCCTTCAGCCCGCACCGCGGCGGGGGTAGCAACAGGTTTCTCGAAACGCTTGGCAAAGGTGCGCAGCAGGACGTAGAACAGGGGCGTGAGGAACAGGCCGAACAGGGTCACGCCCAGCATGCCCGCGAAGACGGCCACACCCATGGCGTGGCGCATCTCGGCGCCGGCGCCGGTGGAGAACACCAGCGGCACCACACCCATGATGAAGGCGATCGAGGTCATCAGGATCGGACGCAGGCGCAGGCGGCTCGCTTCCAGCGCGGCGTCGACCACGCTGCGGCCGTGGTGTTCGAGTTCACGGGCGAATTCCACGATCAGGATCGCGTTCTTCGAGGCGAGGCCCACCAGCACGAACAGCGCAATTTGCGTGAAGATGTTGTTGTCGCCGCCGGTCAGCTTGACGCCGACCAGCGCGCACAGGATCGACATCGGCACGATCAGGATCACGGCCAGCGGCAGCGTCCAGCTCTCGTACTGGGCAGCGAGCACCAGGAATACCAGCAGCACGCACAGCGGGAAGACGAAGACCATCGTATTGCCCGACAGGATGTTCTGGTAAGTCAGGTCGGTCCACTCATAGGCGATCCCTTTAGGGAGCGTCTCTTGCGCGATCTGCTCGAAGATGGCCTGCGCCTGGCCGGACGAGACGCCGGCTGCCGGACCGCCGTTCATGTCGGCCGTCACATACGCGTTGTAGCGCTGCACGCGGTCCGGGCCGTAGCTGTCCTTCACCTGCATCAGCGACGACAGCGGAATCATCTCGCCTTTGACGCTCCTCACCTTCAGCTGCGCGATCTGCTCGGGCTGCGAGCGGAACTGGGCGTCCGCCTGCACCCGCACCTGGTAGGTGCGGCCGAACTGATTGAAGTCGTTCACGTAGAGCGAGCCCAGATTGATCTGCAGCGTCTGGTAAATCGTCTGCAGGGGCACGCCGAGCTGCTTGGCCTTGACGCGATCAACGTCCGCGAACAGTTGCGGCACGTTGATCTGGTAGCTCGAGAACACGCCGGCCAGGCGCGGGTCGGCCCAGGCCTTGGCCTGCATGGCCTGCGCCGCCTTGTACAGCGCGTCGTAGCCAAGATTCCCCCGGTCTTCCAGCATCATTTTAAAACCGCCGGTGGTCCCCAAGCCGTTTACCGGGGGCGGCGGCAGCACCATCACGAAGGCGTCTTCGACGGCGCCCATGCGCTTGTTGATTTCAGCGGCGATGGCTTCGGCCGATTGGTCCTTGCCGCGCCGTTCACTGAAGGGCTTCAGTCCCGTGAACACGATGCCGGCATTCGGCGCATTGGTAAAGCCGTTGATCGACAGGCCCGGGAAGGCAATCGACGACTCGACGCCCGGAATCTCTTTCGCAATCGCCGACATGCGGCGGATCACGGCGTCGGTCCGGTCGAGCGAGGCCGCGTCGGGCAGCTGCGCAAAGCCGATCAAATACGCCTTGTCCTGCTGCGGCACGAAGCCTGGCGGCACGACCTTGAACATGAACAGCGCGGCAACACCGAGGACCGCATACACGGCGAGGGACAGCGTCTTGCGGCGCAGGACCGTCTGCACGCCACCCTCGTAGCGGTGCGATGCCCGCCCGAAGAAGCGGTTGAAGGCGGCGAAGAAGCGCCCGAAGACGGCGTCGATGCCGCGCGTGAGGCGGTCCTTCGGCGCGTCGTGCGCTTTTAATAGCGCAGCCGACAAGGCGGGGGCGAGCGTGAGCGAAGCGAAGGCCGAGATCACGGTCGAAATCGCAATCGTCAGCGCGAACTGACGGTAGAACTGGCCGCTCAAGCCGGACACGAACGCGATCGGCACGAACACGGCGCACAGCACCAGGGCAATCGCCACGATCGGGCCACTGACTTCCTTCATGGCCTGGATCGTTGCGTCATGCGGGTTCAAGCCATTCGTGATGTTGCGCTCGACATTTTCCACGACGACGATCGCGTCGTCGACCACGATGCCGATCGCCAGCACCAGGCCAAACAAGGACAGGGTATTGATCGAGAAGCCGAACATCAGCATCACGGCAAAGGTGCCGACGACCGACACCGGCACCGCCAGCAGCGGGATGATCGAGGCGCGCCAGCTTTGCAGGAACACGATCACGACAATCGCCACCAGCACGACCGCTTCGAACAGGGTGACAATCACGGAGTCGATCGACTCGCGCACGAATTGGGTCGGGTCGTACACAATGCTGTGTTCTACGCCTTCCGGAAACTCTTTCGACAGCTCGGCCATGGTGGCGCGTACATCGGTCGACAACTGCAATGCGTTCGCATTCGGCGCTTCGAAGATCGGGATCGCCACGGCCGACTTGTTGTTCAGCAGCGAGCGCAAGGCATACGAGTTCGAGCCCATCTCCAGGCGCGCGACGTCTTTCAAGTGCGTGATTGAACCGTCCTCGCCTGCCTTGACAATGATGGCGCCGAACTCTTCGACGCTCGACAAGCGCCCCTGGGTGTTGACGGTCAGCTGGAACTCGGCGCCTTTGGCCGGGCCCTGGCCGATAACGCCGGCCGCCACCTGCACGTTCTGTTCGCGGATCGCCTCGACGATATCGCCTGCCACCAGGCCACGCGCGGCGACCTTTTGCGGGTCGAGCCAGACGCGCATCGCATAGTCGCCCGAGCCGAACAGCTGCACTTCCCCCATGCCTTCGATACGCGCCAGCCGGTCCTTGATGTTCAGGGTGGCGTAGTTACGCAGATACAGGTCGTCGTAGCGGCCGTCCGGGGAATTCAGGTGCACGACCATGGTCAGGTTGGGCGAGCTTTTGACGGTGGTCACGCCGATCTGGCGCACCTCTTCCGGCAGGCGCGGCAGCGCGCGCTGCACGCGGTTCTGCACCTGGGTTTCGGCTTGCTCGACGTTGGTGCCGATGGCGAAGGTCACCGTCAGCATCAGGGCGCCGTCCGACGTGTTTTGCGAGGACATGTACAGCATGTTCTCGACGCCGTTGATCTGCTCTTCCAGGGGCGCGGCCACCGTCTCGGCGATGACCTTCGGATTGGCGCCCGGGTACTGGGCGCGCACCACGATCGAGGGCGGCACCACGTCCGGGTACTCGGAGATAGGCAACTGGAAGATCGCGATCAGGCCCGACACGAAGATGAGCACCGACAGCACGACGGCGAAAATGGGTTTGTCGACAAAGAAGCGGGAGAAGTTCATGGCTTACTCCTTGACGTCGGTAGCGGCTGCCAGCGCCAGCGCCAGCGGGGCGGCATCGATCATCGGCACGATCTGCGGCGCCACCGGCGCGCCGGGCCTTACGCGCTGCAAGCCGTTGACGACGATCTTCTCGCCGGCCTTGACGCCGCTGCGCACGACACGCAGGCCGTCGACCACCGGCCCGAGCGTCACCGGACGGTACTCGGCCTTGCCGTCGGCGCCCACCACGAACACGAACTTGCGGCTCTGGTCCGTGCCCACCGCGCGCTCGTTGATCAGAACGGCCTTGCGGCTGTCGGCCGCGCCCAGCTGCACGCGCGCGAACAGGCCAGGCACCAGGGCGCCGTCCTTGTTCTCGAAGGTGGCGCGCATGCGCACGCTGCCGGTACGGGCGTCGAGCTGGTTGTCGACGAATTCGAGTGTTCCCTCGTGCGGAAAGCCTTCTTCGTTGGCCAGGCCCACGCGCACCGCCACCGGCGCGCCGTCACGGGCCTTCACGCCGACACGCAGGTAGGTGTCTTCGTCGCCGTCGAAGCTGGCGTAGATGCGCTCGAGCGAAACGACCGAGGTCAGCACGGCCGTGGCGTCGACCAGGTTGCCGAGCGTGATCTCGGCTTTCGAGACGCGCCCGTCGATCGGCGACACGACGCGGGTGTAGGCCAGGTTCAGGCGCGCTGCTTCATACTGGGCTTGGGCCGCACCGGCGTTCGCCTCCAGCTCCTTCTGGCTTGCGGCGGCTTCGTCGAATTCGCGGCGGGCGATCGCCTTGTCAGCCATCAGGCTCTCGGCGCGCGCCAGTTCGCGTTTGGCGAGGTCGGCCCTGGCACGGGCGGAGGCGGCTGCGGCCTGTGCGCGGGTGGCTTCGGCCTGGTAGGGACGCGGGTCGACCACGAACAGCACGTCGCCCTTCTTCACCTCACTGCCCGGTTTGAAGTTCACGGCGGTGATGAACCCGCTGACGCGCGAGCGGATCTCGACCCGCTCGACGGCTTCCAGCCGGCCCGAGAATTCCTGGGTTTCGGCGATCGGCTTCTCCAGCACGATGGCGGCCGATACCGGCGGCGCCGCAGGTGCCGCTGGCGCGGCGGTTTTTCCGGTGGCGTCGTCGCAGCCGGCGAGTGTGCCCGTCACGAGTCCGGCGAGCGCCAATGCGGCAATCAGCGGCCTGGCGGCGCTGGTGAGTTGTGTCAGCTTTCTCATGTTGACCCCTTTTTTTGTGAGAATGTTAAGAAGATGGCGACACCCGTCCCGCCCGCGACGAATCGCAGGAAAAGCGGGCCCCGCCGCACCAGGTGGTGCGGTTGTCCGGTTCAGTTCAGTTGGAAATCCAGGTAAGTGCTGACTTAGGCTTGAAGGGCCCCCTGCCCCTCAAGACGTGCGATAAAGTCGGAGATTTCGACGAGCGCCGGCCGCTCGCAGGCGCATTCGTTACGCTCGTCCGCTTGCGGCGCGGGCAACAGGCGACGCACGGTCGCCTGCACGCCGAAGCTGGCGAGCTTTGCGCCATAGGCTTCGGCTTCGTCGCGCAAAGGATCGTCCTCGGCGGACAGGATCAGGGCCGGCGGCAGGTTCTTCAGCCGGCTCGATTGCAGGGGCGAGGCGTAAGGATGGGTACGGTCGGCCGCGTTCGGCAGGTAGCCGCGGTAGGCGGCGGCGCAACCGTCGGCCAGCTTTTCCTGGTCAGGACAATTCGGCATCTCGCGCATCGAGCAGGTCGACAGGCCGGGGTCGAGCATCGGCATGATCAGGATCTGGCCGGCGAGTGTGGGTGCGCCGCGGTCGCGCGACATCAGGGCGCAGACGGCGGCCAGGTTGGCGCCGGCCTCGATGCCGGCCACCAGCAAATGCTTGCCGTTCCAGCCAAGTGTGGCCTTGTTCTTTTTCGCCCACAGCAGCACGGCGTGGGCATCCTCGACCGCGGCCGGGAACGGGCGCACGGTGGCGAGCGTGTAGCTCGACGCCAGCACGACCGGGGTGTGGCTGACGCCGGCCAGGTGGCGCAGGAAGCCGTCCGAGTCGTCGAGGGTATCGGCGACAAAACCACCGGGAGGGAAGAACACGACCAGGGTGTCGCGCTTACCTTTCTGGCCGGTGGCGTACAGGCGCGCTTTCAAAGGACCTTGTTCTCCGGCCACTTCAAGGTCGCGTACCCGCACGGCGTCGGCGGCCGCGTTGACGGCATCGAGTCGGTCGTTCATGGCGCCACCTTGTTCGAGACGGCGGCCAGCGTCGCGGCTGGCGCCGGATCGTCGCAGAGCGTTTGCGCCATGGCCGACAGTGCATGCACGCCGCGCGCCTCGGCGCCTGCCGCCTGCGCATAGGCGCCGCTGCCGACCATCCCGGCCATCGCCAGGGTGCTGATCGCCAATGCGATCGTTGCCAGAATGCTGTCCCGAACTTTCATGTCCTGCTCCTGCCTGCCAAAAGGTTTTTACTCCAGTACGGACACTATAGACATCATCTACAATCAGATAAAGATGGCAATGTCGAATTGATTGTTCGGATTCTGCGAACAATCAGCGCAAAGATGCGTTCGGCTGAACGCGAAGCGAGGAAAGCATGAACAAGCTCCAGGCAATGGCGGTATTCGTCCAGGTGGTCGATACCGGCAGTTTTACCCGTGCGGCGCAGATGCTCGACCTGCCGAAGGCCAGCGTGTCGACCCTGGTGCAGGCATTGGAGGCGTCGCTGTCGGCCAAGCTGCTGCACCGTACGACCCGGCAGGTGACGGTGACGTCCGACGGGGCCGCCTATTACGAACGCTGCGTGCGCATCCTGTCGGACGTGCGCGAAGCCGAAGAATCGCTGTCGCGCATGCGCATCAATCCGAGCGGCCGCCTGCGCGTGGACACGCCCACCGGCTTGTCGAGCGAGATCCTGATACCTGCGCTGCCCGCCTTTTTCGAACGCTACCCGGATATCACGTTGGAAATGGGCAGTACCGACCGTCCGGTCGACCTGGTCGAGGAAGGTGTCGACTGCGCGGTGCGCGGCGGTCCGCTGACCGATACCAGCCTGATTGCGCGGCGCGTCGGCATCATCAATTTCGTCACCGCCGCCGCCCCTTCCTACCTGGCCCGCTTCGGCATGCCCGCGCATCCGGACGACCTGGCGCGTCACCGCTGCGTCAATTATTTCTCGGCCAAGACCGGCAAGGTATACGACTGGGATTTCAACCGGAATGGCGAGCGCATCGAAGTGCCGATGCCGGGCGTGATCGCCCTGAACGATTCGAACGCCTACGTGCAGGCAGGCCTGGCGGGTTTGGGCGTGATCCAGATGACCGATTACCTCTTGACCCGACACGTCGAGGAAGGCCGCATGGTGCAGGTGCTGCCGGACTGGGTCAGCGACGCGCTGCCGGTGCACATCGTCTATCCGCAGAACCGCCACATGTCGGCCAAGGTGCGTGTGTTCGTGGAATGGGTGTCTGAGGTGTTCGCGAACCATCCGCAGATGCGGCTCGGTGCGCGGCCTGATTTTGCTGCTGCGCAGGTGTAGAATCGTCCGTATAACAACCACGGCCGGAGACATTCTTGAACCAGACCGCACAGTCGCGCCACATCCACGCCCTGCTCGCCGAATACAGCGAGAGCCACCGCAACCCGACCAATGAATTGATTCACTTCGTCTGCGTGCCGCTCATCGTGTTTTCGCTGCTCGGCATCCTGTGGTCGCTGCACCCGGTGCTGGCACTGGCCGCCGTGGGCGGGGCGATGTGGTACTACCTGCAGCTCTCGAAACCGTTCGCGATCGGCATGTTGGCCATGTCGCTCCTGATGCTGGCAATCCTGGCTGCGATGCCTCCCATGACGGTGCTGCCGCTGTCGATCGCCGTGTTCGTGGTCTCCTGGATCGGCCAGTTCATCGGCCACAAGATCGAGGGCAAGAAGCCATCCTTCCTCGACGACCTGCGCTTTCTGCTGATCGGTCCGCTGTTCGTGCTGGGCTTCCTGTACCGGCGCTTCCATCTCGCGTACTGAGCAGGTGGGAAGTGCGCCGATGTGTGCGGCGCACCTTGCTTTCTGAGAGTAAGCTTTCCTGGCAGCGCATTGCGCTTGTCGGAGACTGCCATGAAAGCCACCCTCCCCTTTCCGCTCTTTCTCGTGGCGGCCCTTCTCGCCGGCTGCGCCACCGCGCCGCCCTCCGGCAGCGTCTACCGGTCTTACCAGACCCAGAACGAACAAGTCGTGCGTACCGGCACGGTCGAGTCGGTGCGCAATGTCGTCATCGCCAATTCCGAATCGGGTGTGGGCACGATGGGCGGCGCCGCGCTCGGCGGCCTGGCCGGTTCACAGGCCGGGAGCGGCAACGGTTCGGCGGCGATGGGGATCGTCGGCGCCATTGCGGGCGGCCTGATCGGGCAGCGGGTCGAGGCCAGCGCCAACAACCGCCCCGGCTTCGAAATCACGGTAAAACTCGACAGCGGTGAACTGCGCGCCGTGACCCAGGCGGCCGATGAATTGTTCCGTCCGGGCGAGCGGGTGCGACTTCTGAGCAATGGTTACAACACGCGCGTAACGCACTAAGCGACGCCCCCCGCACCAATTTATAGACGGCAGGAAACGGGGAAAACACGTATACTTCCGCGATGTCTTCTCGCGCCCTGTTCATCATCGCCTCGCTCATCTGGGGCTCCACCTTCTGGGCCATTACCTTGCAGCTGGGCGAAGTCCCGCCTTCAGTATCGGTGGTCTACCGTTTTGCGCTGGCCTCAAGCGTGCTGTTCGTCATCTGCATCGGCCGCGGTTTTAAATTGCAACTGCCCTGGCGTACCCAGAAGTGGCTGATGCTCCAGGGTATGGCGACCTTCGGCTTATCCTATATCTGCACTTACCAGGCTGAAGAAGTCGTGGTCTCGGGCCTGGTCGCCGTCCTGTTCGCATTGATGGTGTTCTGGACACCGCTGCTCGGCCGTGTCTTCTACGGCACGCCGATCGCGCCGCGCACCTGGGGCGCCGGCGCTGTCGCCACCTGCGGCGTGGCCCTGCTCTTTTATCACTCGATCGGCGCTGCCTGGCGCGACGTGCAGGCGGGCGGCAGCGGGCATTTCCTGCTGGGCGTGGTACTGGCGCTGGTCGCCACCATCGCCAGTTCGGCCGGCAGCATCGTCGTCGGGAAGGTGCGCGAGCAGTCCAACAATGTGATGCTGACTACTGCCTGGTCGATGCTGTGGGGCACGCTGCTGGTGGCCCTCTACGTCGTCCTGACCGGTCAGCGCTTCGTGCTGCCACCGACGGTGTCTTATACGCTGGGCCTGGTTTACCTGTCGATCTTCGGCTCGGTGATCGCCTTCCTCGCCTACTTCACGCTGATCAACCGCATCGGGCCACAAAAGGCCGTGTATATCGGCGTCATCACGCCGGTGCTGTCGGTACTGCTGTCGATCCAGCTGGAAGCCTACCGTCCGGGTCCGGTCGAATTCCTCGGCATGATCCTGTGCCTGGCCAGCGTGGCCTGGGCCCTGCAGGCACCCGCAGCCAAACCCGTGCACACCGCAACCCTGAACCAAGTATCCGACACTCCATGACTGCTGTTACCCATTTCTCCGTCCGTCCCGCCGAACCTGCCGACGTCACCCACATCCACTCGATGATCGTCGAGCTGGCCGTGTTCGAAAAACTCGAACACATGGTCGTTGCCACCGAAGAGCTGCTGCACGAGGGCCTGTTCGGCCTGCGCCCGGCCTGCGAAGCCATCATCGGCGAGGAAAACGGCGAAGTCGTCGCCTTCGCCTTGTTCTTCCACAATTTCTCGACCTTCCTCACCAAGAAGGGCCTGTATCTGGAAGACCTGTACGTGCGCCAGTCGCACCGCGGCAAGGGCTATGGCACCGCGCTGCTGGCGCGCCTGGCCCAGATCGCCGTCGAACGCCATTGCGGCCGCTTCGAGTGGTCGGTGCTGGACTGGAACGAGCCGGCGATCGGCTTCTACAAGACGATGGGTGCCGACATCATGCCGGAATGGCGCATCTGCCGCGTGACCGGCGAAGCGCTCGACCATCTGGCGCGCCGCGCGGACTGATCGATATCAAGAGCGGTTAACCTGGCCCTCAGGGCAAGGCGCATCGTCGAAGACAGTACGCTGGTACGGCGAGACGATGCAACGCAGCCATGAGGGTCAGGTTAACCGCTCCACAAGAAAAAGCCCACGAGGCCGTGAGGCGCCGTGGGCGAACCCATTATGTAAATGGGGAGGGGAGACTGGAAATCAAGGATTTCACTATAGCTGTGTGAACTCGTCAGAAGCTGTTTTTCTTACAATTGCTTACCTCTCTTACGGATCGTCTGCTACCTATAATTACCGAGCTGGAGACCGTCGAATTGACACTGCTCAATAGTTAGCCGTCGGCGTCGCACGCTTGAGTGATGACAAATGCAAGGAATAGGTGTCCCGGACAATGTGTTCTTCGCACAAAGGGAGACACCATGACTTCCAGACTCAAGCCGATCACCACGCGTCTCTACAAGGCGTGGCTGCGTTCCCGTCTCGACAATTACACCCGCGGCCTGCATGCCATTGCGGCACAGCGCGAGAATGATTTCCATGCCGAGCGGATGCTGCACCGGGCGATGTCGGAGACGCGTTCGAAGTTGCAGTCGCTCTGACAAAAATCCCGCCGAACGCACATTGACGCGGCCAATGCAGCGTTCATGGACGGCGGCCCACTGTCTACTTACAAGCCCGCCGGCAAGCCCACATCGCGCGCGCGCATCACGCCGCCGTTCACCACCGCCTGGCAGGGATTGAATCCGATCGCATACGCCAGCTCGGCCGGTCGTGAAATGTCCCACAGCGCAAAATCGGCGCGCTTGCCGACTTCCAGCGTGCCGATCTGTTCCTGCAGGCCGAGCGCGCGTGCGGCGTTGACCGTGGCGCCGAGCAGCGCTTCGCGCGGCGTCATCCGCCACAGCGTGCAGGCCATGTTCATTGCCAGCAGCAGGGAGCTGAGCGGCGACGTGCCCGGATTGCAGTCGGTCGCCACCGCCAGCGGCACGCCGGCCGCGCGCAGGGCGGCAATCG
Source organism: Massilia sp. CMS3.1 (assembly GCF_051262535.1). Lineage (NCBI taxonomy): Bacteria > Pseudomonadati > Pseudomonadota > Betaproteobacteria > Burkholderiales > Oxalobacteraceae > Massilia > Massilia sp. CMS3.1. The sequence goes on from NZ_JBIMES010000002.1 coordinate 335,557, forward strand.
GCGGCGCCTGGGTCTCGCGCAAGAAGTAATACGCCCCCGGCAGCAGCACGGCAACGGTGCCGGCGGCGGCCATGGCGGCGATGCCGGCCGGCGTGACATGTTCGAGGTGGTCGGCCGACAGGCCGCGGTAGCGCGCCACCAGTTCGGCGCCGCGCCCGTCCGACAGTTGTTCGGCATGGAGTTTGACGGGCAGCCCCAGCCGCTTGGCGGCGGCGAATACCCGTTCGGTCTGGTCATAACTAAAACCGATGTGCTCGCAGAAGGCGTCGACCGCGTCGACCAGCTTTTCCTTGACCAGCAGCGGCAGCATGCGCTCGGTCACTTCGGCGATGTAGTCGTCGGGGCGGCCCGTGAATTCGGGCGGCAGCGCGTGCGCGCCGAGGAAGGTCGTGCGCACTTCCACCGGCAACAGCTCGCCGATGCGGCGCGCGGCGCGCAGCAGCGCCGCTTCGCCTTGCAGGTTCAGGCCGTAGCCGGATTTGATTTCGAGGGTGGTGACGCCCTCGGCCAGCAGTTGCGAGACGCGCGGCGCGCTCTGGCGCAGCAGGTCTTCGACGCTGGCCGCGCGGGTGGCGCGCACGGTCGACATGATGCCGCCGCCGTTGCGCGCGATGTCTTCGTAACTCGCCCCTTCCAGGCGCGCTTCCCATTCGTCGCTGCGGTTGCCGGCGTGGACGATATGGGTGTGGCAGTCGATCAGGCCGGGAGTCAGCCAGGCGCCGTCGCAATCGTGGATGACGGCGGCACGGGGCGCCTCGCGGCGCGCACCGACCCAGGCGATGCGGCCGTGGTGCACGGCGATCGCGCCATCCTTCACCTCGCCGTAGCCATCGACCATCGTGGCCAGGTTCACGTTCGCAAACACCGCATCGACGCGGAGCGCGTGGCGCTCACTCATCTTCATATTCCTCGTCTTCGTTGTAATAGAAAATGTCGACAATGAAGATGACGGCCTGGGTCGCCTCGATCGACCAGATCGTGCCCGGGTCGAACATCACGGCGTCGTAGCGCACCATGTTGATGCGCTCGGCGTCGCTGGCGATCTCGAGGGTGTCGCCCTCGGCCAGGAACAGCAATGTCAGGTCGGCACGCGCCACAAAACGCGATCTGCCGGCCAGGCGGCGGCGTCCGAACTGGTGGTAGCAGCGGTCGCTGCGCGTCATGACGTTAAAGCCGGTGGTCGGGCCGCGATTGAGTTTGGCCACCACCTCCGAGTCGCCGTCGAAGGCCAGCACCGGACCGCTCTCGCAGATGATCACGCGCTCAGTGCCGTCGATATCGAGCGTCATGCCGTGGCCATCGACCAGCGCCAGCGTACGGTCGACGCCGGGAAAGCGCGAGAACGGGCCGTCTTCGGAAATCGTGGCCAGGCTGATGCGCCAGTCGAAGTCCTCGAAGCCGGCCTCGGGCGGACCGACTGCGATCGTCGTGGTGCTGCCGCCACTGTTTTTCCACGGGTATGCCGACAGGCCGGCAAACGGAATCAGGATATTCATGCTCATACCTCGCGCAACTGTTGAATGGCTTGCCGGTAGCGGCGCCCGATTGCTTCCTGCGCCATGTGGCGCCCGCCCTGCACCACCCAGCGTCCGCCGGCCAGTACGTCGCGCACCAGATTGTCGTTGCCGCAGAATACCAGACGTCCCAGCACATCGGTGTCGCCTACGCCGTCCAGGTTCGGGTGCGCGGCGTCGAGCACCAGCAGGTCGGCCCGCCGCCCCGGCGCCAAGGCCCCGACCGGACGCCCGGCCGCCTGCGCGCCACCCGAGAGTGCATCCTGCCACAGGTTGAGCGCCACGTCGCGCCTTGTCGGCGTGGCGGCGATATTCCGGCGCTGCTTGAACAATCGCTGTCCGTATTCGAGCCAGCGGAGTTCCTCGACCGGACTGTGCGACACATGGCTGTCGCTGCCGATGCCCCAGCGTCCGCCAGCGGCCAGGTAATCGCCAAGGGGGAACAGGCCATCGCCCAGGTTCGCCTCGGTCGTCGGGCACAGGCCGGCGACTGCGCCGCTGGCGGCCAGCTGCGCCACTTCGCCCGCGTTCAGGTGGGTCGCATGCACCAGGCACCAGCGGGCATCGATCATCACTTCATCGAACAGGTAGTCGACCGGCCGGCGCCCGCTGAAGTCCAGGCTTTGCTGCACTTCGCGCTGCTGCTCGGCAATGTGGATGTGCAGCGGCCGCTCCTTCGGCAACGCCACCATCAGTTCGTGGATCTGGTCGACACCCGCCGCACGCAGCGAATGCGGCGCCGCGCCGACTTCCAGCTGGCCGCCGCGCAGCGGCTCGAGCGCCTCGACGATGCGCAGCACGGTGTCAACATCGGTACGAAAGCGCGCCTGTTCCGGTGTCAATGGCTGCGCGCCGAAGCCGCCATGGCTGTACAACACCGGCAGCAGCGTCAGCCCGATGCCGGCCTGCTGTCCGGCGGCGGCGACGCGCTCGGCCATCTCGGCCGGCCGCGCATACGGGCTGCCTGCCGGGTCGTGCTGGATGTAGTGAAATTCGCAGAGCGCCGTATAGCCATGACGCAGGCATTCGGAAAACAGCTGGGCCGCAATCGCCTCGATCTGCTCGGGTGTGATGTGAGCGGCGAAGCGGTACATCAGGTCGCGCCAGGTCCAGAAGCTGTCCGGCCCATCGCCCGCTTTTTCGGTCAGGCCGCCCAGCGCGCGTTGAAAAGCGTGCGAATGCAGGTTGACCATGCCCGGCACGACGTAATCGGCACGGGCGACGCCGATTGGCGGACGCGCTCCGGGTGCGACGCGCGTCAGATTGCCGCGCGCATCCCATTCGATGAGCACGTCGCCCTGCCAGCCCTCGGGCAGCAAGGCATGGCGCGCGAACAGGGCGTTCATGCGCGCACCCAGTCGAGCGCGGCTCCCATCATGTCGCTCAATAGCGGCTGGACATCTGCCGCCACTTCCGGTCGGTACGCAAAGGGCGACGCTTCATCCATGTACAGGCACTGGCACATCTCGAGCTGGATCGCGTGAACCCCCTCCTTCGGCTGGCCATAGAAACGCGTGATGTGGCCGCCTTTGAAACGGCCGTTCACGGCAATGGAAAAGCGTTCCTGGGCACGCGCGACGCCAACGACCGCATTCTCCAGGCCAGGATCGCAGGACTTGCCTTCGGCGGTGCCGAAGTTCAGGTCCGGCAGGCGGCCTTCGAAGAAGCGCGGCACGGTCGACGCGATCGAATGCGCATCCCATAGCACCACGCGCCCATGCAGCGCCAGCAGACGGGCCAGTTCGGCGCGCAGCTGTTGGTGGTAGGGCTGCCAGTAGCCCGTCAAGCGGCGCTCGACCTCGGCCTGGTCGGGAACGCGGCCCTCCTGATACAGGCTGTCGCGCCCGAAGGTGTCGACCGGGCACAGGCCGGTCGTGTCCAGGCCCGGGTACAGGTTGGTGTTCTCGGGCGGGCGGTTCAGGTCGATGACATAGCGCGACCAGCGCGCCGCCAGCGTCGAGATGCCGAGGCGGTCCGCGCAGTCGTAGAGTTCGGCCAGGTGCCAGTCGGTGTCGGCTGTCGCCAGTGCACAGGGCGCCATGTGCGCGGCCACCTCGTCGGGAATGTCGGTGCCCACGTGGGGCATCGAGAGCAGCATCGGTGCGTCGCCTGCCTTGAACCGAAAATCCATTACGACTCCTGCTGAGTTAAGGATGTAAGACTGTGAATAATTCCTTGCAGGACGCGGACAGCTCGCCCTCGATCACCATCTGGCGCGCCGCCTCTATATCGGGCGCGAAGAAGCGGTCGGCGTCGAACGGCGCCACACGCTTGCGCAATTGCGCATGCACGTGTTCGAGGTGTTCGGAACTGGCCAGGGGCCGGTGGAACTCGATTCCCTGTCCTGCCGCCAGCAGCTCGATCCCGACAATAACCGATGTATTGTGCGCCATCTGGCCCAGACGGCGCGCCGCAAAGGTCGCCATGCTGACATGGTCTTCCTGGTTGGCCGAAGTCGGCAGGCTGTCGACGCTGGCCGGATGGGCCAGCGACTTGTTTTCCGAGGCCAGCGCGGCAGCCGTCACGTGAGCAATCATGAAGCCGGAGTTCAGCCCCGGCTCGCGCACCAGGAAGGCGGGCAGCCCGGACAAATGCGCGTCGATCAGCAGCGCGATGCGGCGTTCGGCCAGCGCGCCGATTTCCGCAATCGCGAGCGCCAGCGTGTCGGCCGCGAAAGCGACCGGCTCGGCGTGGAAGTTACCGCCCGAGAGGATCGCGCCATCCTCAGGGAATAGCAGCGGGTTGTCCGTCACTGCATTCGCCTCGATCAGCAGGGTGCGGCCGGCATTGGCCACCAGGTCCATGACCGCCCCCATCACCTGCGGCTGGCAGCGCAGGCTGTACGGGTCCTGCACGCGCTCGTCGCCGACCAGGTGGGAAGCGCGGATCGCGCTGCCCTTCACCAGTTCGCGGTAGATGGCGGCGGCGGCGATCTGGCCCGGCTGGCCGCGCACCGCGTGAATGCGCGCATCAAACGGCGCATCGCTGCCGCGGGCGGCGTCGACCGACAAGGCGCCGGTGACCATCGCCGCTTCGACCAGGCGTTCGGCCATAAAGAGACCATGTAAAGCAAGTGCGGTCGACACTTGGGTGCCGTTGATCAGGGCCAGGCCCTCTTTCGCGGCCAGCGTCACCGGCTCGATGCCCGCCAGCGCCAGCGCTTCGCCGGCATCCATGATCCGGCCCTTGTAGCGCACCGGTCCGACGCCCAGGATCGCCAGCGTCATGTGCGCCAGCGGCGCCAGGTCGCCCGAGGCGCCGACCGAACCTTGCACGGGAATGGCGGGCATCACGCCGGCGTTGTAGAGGGCGATCAGGGTGTCGATGATGAGCGGACGTACGCCCGAATAGCCGCGCGCCAGGCTGCCGATTTTCGTCAGCAGGATCAGGCGCACGACCGCATCCGAAATCAGTTCGCCGCAGCCGACCGCGTGCGACAGGATCAGGTTGCGCTGCAGCTGCTCGAGCTGCTCGTTCGGGATGTGGGCCTTGGCCAGGATGCCGAAACCGGTATTGATGCCATACGCCGGATCGCCCTTGTCGACGATGGTCTTGACCAGTGCGGCGGAGGCGGCGATCGGCGCGGCGGCGTCCTGCGACAGCTTGACCCGGAAGTGCGCAGCCCAGGCCGCGCGCAGGTCGGACAGGGTCATGGCCCCGGGTTGCAGGGTCCAGCCGTGGTATGCGTTGTTCATTGTGTGCCTGCGTCGATCATCGGGAGGTTCAGGCCGGTGCGCTTGGCACAGGCGATGGCGGTTTCGTAGCCGGCGTCGGCATGGCGCATGACGCCCGAGCCGCTGTCGTTCACCAGCACGCGGGCGAGGCGCTTTGCAGCCGCCTCGGTGCCGTCGGCCACGATGACGACGCCGGAATGCTGGGAGTAGCCCATGCCGACCCCGCCGCCATGGTGCAGCGAGACCCAGGTCGCGCCCCCGGCGGTATTCAATAAGGCGTTCAGCAGCGGCCAGTCGGAGACGGCGTCGGTGCCGTCGCGCATGCTCTCGGTTTCACGGTTCGGGCTGGCGACCGAGCCGGTATCGAGATGGTCGCGCCCGATCACGATCGGCGCCTTCAGTTCGCCCGTGCGTACCATCTCGTTGAAGGCCAGGCCGGCCAGATGGCGCTCGCCCAGGCCCAGCCAGCAGATCCGCGCCGGCAAGCCCTGGAAGGCGATGCGTTCGCGCGCCATGTCGAGCCAGCGGTGCACCTGCGCGTGCTGCGGGAACAGCTCCTTGATCTTGGCGTCGGTTTTATAGATATCTTCGGGATCGCCCGACAGCGCCACCCAGCGGAAGGGCCCGCGCCCTTCGCAGAACTGGGGCCGGATATAGGCCGGCACGAAGCCCGGGAAGTCGAATGCGTTCTGCACGCCCTCGTCCAGCGCCACCTGGCGGATGTTGTTGCCGTAGTCGACCGCGTGCGCACCCAGCGCGTTGAAGTCGAGGATGGCTTTCACGTGCGTTGCGCACGATGCGGCGGCGGCGGCTTTCAAACGCGCGTGTTGCGCCGGGTCGGCTTGCGCCGCCTTCCATTCGTCGACCGTCCAGCCCTGCGGCAGGTAGCCGTGGATCAGGTCGTGGGCCGAGGTCTGGTCGGTCACCATGTCCGGCACCAGGCCCTTGGTGCGGGCACGGCGCACCAGTTCGGGCAGGATGTCGGCCGCGTTGCCGAGCAGGCCGATCGAGACCGCCTCGCGCTTGCCAGTGTGTTCCTTGATCAGGCGAAGCGCGTCGTCGATATCGCGCGCCTGCTTGTCGAGGTAACGCGTGCGCAGGCGGAAATCGATGCTGGTTTGCTGGCATTCGATGGTCAAGGACACGGCGCCGGCAAACGTCGCCGCCAGCGGCTGCGCGCCGCCCATGCCGCCCAGGCCCGCGGTCAGGATCCAGCGCCCACCCCAGTCGCCATTAAAATGCTGGCGCCCGGCTTCGGCGAAGGTTTCGTAGGTGCCTTGCACGATGCCCTGGGTGCCGATATAGATCCAGCTGCCGGCCGTCATCTGGCCGTACATGAACAAGCCCTTGCGATCGAGTTCGTTGAAATGCTCCCAGGTGGCCCACTTCGGCACCAGGTTCGAGTTTGCCAGCAGCACGCGCGGGGCGTTCTCGTGGGTCTGGAACACGCCGACAGGTTTGCCGGACTGGATCAACAAGGTCTGGTCGTCTTCCAGGGTGCGCAAGGACGCCAGGATCTGGTCGTAGCACTCCCAGTTGCGCGCAGCGCGGCCGATGCCGCCATACACCACCAGGCGCTGCGGATCCTCGGCCACCTCCGCGTCGAGGTTGTTCTGCAGCATGCGGTAAGCAGCTTCGGTCAGCCAGCTCTTGCAGGAAAGCTCGGTGCCGCGCGGGGCGCGGATGGTGCGCGTCGGATCGAAGCGCGGATCGACAATCTGGGACGATTCTTGGGTCATGGCAGCTCCTGGAAGGAAAGGAAGGGCCGCGGCCCTTCCGCAAACCCTCAACGCTCCGAGAGTCTAGACTTGTCTATACAACTGCGTCAACCCATATCGTCGGCGTGTTACGGTTTCCGGTACACCGCCTTGCCCGCCACCCAGGTCTGCAGCACGCCGGTCTTGTGGATGTCGTAGGTCGGCATGGTGAACAAGTCCTGGTCGATGACGATGAAGTCGGCCCATTTGCCCGGCTCGAGCGAGCCCAGGCTGTTCTCGGCGTGGCCCGCATAGGCTGCGTCAAGCGTGAAGCAGCGGAAGGCTTCCTTCAGCGACATGGCCTGGTTCGGGTACCAGCCGGCAATCGGCTGGCCCGATGCGTCCTGGCGCGTGACGGCCGCGTGGATGCCGAAGAACGGGTTCGGCGACTCGACCGGGAAGTCGGAACCGCAGGCGATGCGCGAACCTTGATGCAGGAAGCTGCGCCAGGCATACGCGCCCTTGATGCGCTCGGCGCCGACGCGGCTTTCCGCCATATTCTTGTCGGAAGTGGCGTGGGTCGGCTGCATCGACGGGATGATGCCCAGCGTTTTGAAACGCACGATGTCATCCAGCGTCACCACCTGCGCGTGCTCGATGCGGTGGCGCTGGGCCGCGCTTTTCGTGGCAACGAGCTCCTTCTTGTAGATGTCGAGGATCTGCTTGTTGCCGGCGTCGCCAATGGCGTGCACGTTGACCTGGTAGCCGCGCGCCATCGCCTTCTTCATCATCGCGTCCATCTTGTCCAGCTTGTAGAACAACAGGCCGTGCGAATGCGCCTCGTCGCTGTAAGGTTTGATCAGCGCGGCGCCGCGGCTGCCCAGCGCACCGTCCGAATACAGTTTGACGGAACGCAGCGCATACATGTCGTTGCCGTAGGTTTTCAGGGGGCCGTTCTTGGCCAGCGCGTCGAAGTCGGCTTCGGTCCCGCCGATCATGCCGTAGATACGCGCAGTCAGCTTGTCCCCGTCGGCATAGGCGCGGTACAGGCGGTCTTCGGCCACGCCGAGACCGGCGTCGTGGGTGCTGGTGATGCCCACTTTGGCCATCGCGCCAAGTGCGCGGTCGAGGGCAACGCGGGCCTCGGATTCCGTTTGCGGCGGCATGACCTTTGTCACCAATTCCTGCGCCGCGTCGACCAGCACGCCCGTCGCACGGCCGGCAGCGTCGCGCATGATCTTGCCGCCCACCGGGTCAGGCGTCTTGTCCGTGATGCCGGCCGCGGCCAGCGCGCGGCTGTTGGCCCAGCCGGCGTGGCCGTCGACGCGCTCGAACCAGACAGGTTTGTCGCCCACGACGGGATCGAGGTCGGCGGCGGTCGGGAAACGGCCCAGCTTCCAGTTTTCCTGGTTCCAGCCGCGTCCGCGCAGCCAAGCCTGGTTCGGGTTGGCACGCGCGTAGTCGCGGATCGATGTCAGGGCGCCTTCCAGCGACGTGGCCTGCGACAGGTCGAGCTGGGTCAGCATCTGGCCCAGGCCGAACACGTGGCCGTGGGCGTCGATCAGGCCCGGCAGCACGGTTTTACCCTGCAAGTCCACCTGACGCGCGCCGGGCGCCTTGGCCGCCACCTCGGCAGCGGTGCCGACGGCCAGGATCTTGCCCTTGTCGTCGAAAGCGAGCGCGGCGAACTGCACCAGGTCACCCTTGGCGTTGAGCGTGTAACCGTTGGCGTTGACAATCACGGTGTCAGCCTGCGCGCCCATGACGGCAAGGGCGGCAAGGACGAACGCGGAACACTGCTTGAGGCTGGGCTGCATGGACTCTCCGTTATACGTTTATGAAATGCAAAACATGAGTGTAGCGAACTCACTGCGGCTTGGACACTGCCGGGGCTCTTCTCCCGGCCTTTTTTCGTTATGATTTCGCCATAGCAATTCCATCAACCGAAAAGGAATCCCTTGAAACGACTCGCCCTCCTCCTCGCCTGGGCAAGGCGGACAAGGGCGATCCGCAATTCGGCGACCTGCCGGACATGGCGCCGGTGGCCAATGTGAAGACGGTGGCCGACGGCGAGCTTGTCAAACTCGGCCCGCTGCTGGTAAAAGCGCACTACACGCCGGGCCACACGCAAGGCGGCATGAGCCGGAGCTGGACCGCCACCGAGGGTAACAAGACGCTGAACATGGTGTATGCGGACAGCCTGAACGCGTTCGGCGCCGGCAGCTTTCGCTACAGCGGCAGCGCCTCCTATCCACATGCGAAGCGCGATGTCGAACAGTCGATTGCGCGCGTGGCGGCGCTGCCCTGCGATATGTTGGTGACGGCGCATCCGGAAGCGAGCGCCAGCTATGCCGATGCCGGGCGGGCGCGGTTGGCGAAGACGCTGGCGCAGGAGGCACAGAAGCGCTGAGGCCTACGCCTTCTCGCGTTCAATCAACGCGGCCTTTCTCTCGATTCCCCACCGGTAGCCCGACAAGCCACCATCGTTGCGTACCACCCGATGGCAAGGAATCGCCACCGCCACCGGATTGGCCGCGCACGCCCCGGCCACCGCGCGCACCGCCGCCGGCGAACCGATGCGTTGCGCCAGAACGGTATAGCTGAGCGTTTCACCCGCCGGAATCGCGCGCAAGGCCGCCCAGACCCGCTGCTGGAACGCGGTGCCGCGCACGTCCAGCGGCAAGTCCAGGCCGATGCGCGGCGCCTCCACCAGGCCCACCACCTGCGCCACGGTGCGCTCGAAGCCGGCGTCGGCGCCGATCAAGCGCGCCTTCGGAAAACGGTCCTGCAAGTCGCGCACCAGCAGCTCCGGGTCGTCGTCCATCAGCACCGCGCAGATCCCGCGTTCGGTCGCGGCCACCAGGATCGCCCCGAGCGAACAGGCGCCCACCGCGAACCGGATTGATTCGCCCGCGCCGCCGGCCTTGAAGCTGCCTGGCGCCATGCCCAGCATCGCCTCGCTGCCGGCATAGAAGCGCGAACTCGAGTTGAAGCCGGCCGCATACAGCGCATCGGTGACCGTGCCGTCCTGGCTGAGGGCAGCGCGCACGCGCGCGGCCCTGCGCGCCGCCGCATACGCTTTCGGCGTCACGCCGGCATGCGCCTTGAACACGCGCTGGAAGTGGAAGCGGCTCATGCCGACCGCCTGCGCGACCGCGTCGAAGTCCGGTGCGGCCTCAAGCGCGTCGAGAATGCGGCAGGCTGCGGCCACGGCCTGCGCCTGGCGCTCGGCCACAGGCGGCTGGTCGGGTCGGCAGCGCAGGCAGGCCCGGTAGCCGGCCGATTCCGCATCGGCGCAGCTGGTGTAAAAGGTGACGTTGGCGCGCAGTGCGCAGCGCGCGCCGCAGGATGGGCGGCAATACACGCCGGTCGTGCGCACCGCGTAAAAGAAGACGCCGTCGGCAGCAAGGTCGCGGCTTTGCACAGCGGCCCAGCGCGCATCCATGCTGGCATAGGGTTCGGCGATGGTCTCGATTTTCATGGCGCAATCCGGTCAGAGGTGAATGACGTCATCCTGCCAGCTCGCAGGCCGGTACGCACCTCGCCGCTTGCTTTCGAATTCGCGATGCTAGAATCGGACCATTCAACAGCCAACATTATCGCCTTTCGGAGAGCAGTTTGGACGAATCGAGCGCGCAAGCGAGCATCCCCATCTTCCAGCAAATCAAGGACTACCTGGTCGGCGAAATCGCCACCGGGCGCTGGAAAGAAGGCGACCTGGTGCCGTCGGAACAGGCGCTGGTGCGCCTGTTCGGCGTCTCACGCATGACCGTCAACCGCGCCGTGCGCGAACTGACCGCCGAACAGGTACTCACGCGGCGCCAGGGTTCGGGCACCTATGTCGCGCCGCGCAAGTACCAGGCGACCCTGGTCGAGATCCGCAGCATCGCCGATGAAGTGCGCGCACGCGGACACCGCCACGCCAGCCGCCTGCACTTGCTCGAAGAAGCGCCGGGCGCCGAAGCGCTGGCGCTGCAGTTCGGACTGGCCCCCGGCGCGCCGCTGTTCCATTCGCTGATCGTGCATTTCGAAAACGAGGTGCCGATCCAGCTCGAGGACCGCTGGGTCAATCCGGCCTGCGCCCCGGCCTACCTGGAGCAGGATTTCGCCAGTATCACCCCGAACGAACACCTGATGGCGGTCGCCCCCCTGCAAGGCGCGACCTACAGCCTGGAAGCCCTGGCGGCGCCACGCGAAGTGACGGAGCTGCTCGGCATCGACGGCCGCACGCCCTGCCTCGTGCTCAAGCGCAGGACGACGTCGGAGGGCCGTGTGGCCTCGGTCGTCACGATGTGGCATCCGGGTCACCTGATTCAGTTTACCGGCAGCGTTAATTGAGGGGACATCGATAAACCTACTGCGCGTCGTAGTGCCGCCCTGCGATGCTCGCTGTACTTTTCGTACAGCTCCGCTTCTCAGCCGGCACTCCTTCCGCTCGCTACGGTGTATCGATGCCCCGTGGCTTCAAGGCAAAGCCATCTGACGCGAATATTTTGAACATAATGTTCCAAGAACACCAGTTCTCGCACATAATCGCTGCCAGTCAATAATTCCCCGGAACCAATTGTATGAATATGCTCGCCGTATCAGGCAATCACCCACCGCCCCGTGTGCTGGTACTCGACGACGACCGTTTCATGCTGGATATGTTAGAGGACATGCTGCACACCATCGGCGTGCATGACGTGTATACCGAAGCCACCACCCGCCATGCCCTGTCGACCCTCGCTGAGCAAGCGCCGGACGTGCTGATCTGCGACCTGGCGCTGCCCGACATGGATGGCATCGAATTCCTGCAGGCAGCGGCCGAACGCGGCTTTCGCGGTGACGTGATCCTGCTGTCAGGAATGGATTCCGGAGTACGCGACGCGGCCGGCGAACTGGCGCGGGTGCTGGGATTACGCGTGGCGGGTATCTTCCGCAAACCGATCGCACTGGACCAGTTGCGCTCGGCTGTAGCGCGTTGAAGTACTTAAGATTTTGTACAAACGACCGAACACCTTTTGGGAAAATAAGGTATTATTCGGCCTAAATCCCCCGCCTGACGTCCTCCAGACGACCTTCCAATATTGAGTTCGCGCACACTGCCTCCACCATTGTGCTGCAGCCAGCTTTACTCGCAATCGGAAGCTGGATGAGCTGCAAAACAGCATCGTCTCCAGGCGTACATTGATCCTTACCTCTCTTTGAGGAAAACATGAGCGAAAACATTAAACACATCAGCGATGCTTCTTTCGAAACCGACGTGCTCAAGTCCGAGCGCCCGGTACTGGTCGATTTTTGGGCCGAGTGGTGCGGTCCGTGCAAGATGATCGCCCCGATCCTCGAAGAAGTCGCCAAGGAATATGACGGCAAGATCACGATCGCGAAGATGGACGTCGACGCCAACCAGGCCGTACCGGCCCAGTTCGGCATCCGTGGCATCCCGACCCTGATCCTGTTCAAAAACGGCGAAGTCGCTGCGCAAAAAGTCGGCGCATTGGCCAAGGGCCAGCTGACGGCCTTCATCGACAGCAATATCTAAGATCGCATAGCGGCGGCAGTGCGCCCGCACTGCCGCCATTGTCCGGACGGGAATCCGGTCGGCTCCGACCGCTCCCAACTTGATTATTAACCCACGCAGTTCCCTCCCCTACCTTTACTTCCCGTCACGGGACACCCACACAACATGCACTTATCTGAACTGAAGGCAATGCACGTCTCCGCGCTGCTGGAGATGGCCATCGGCCTCGACATCGACAACGCAGCGCGCCTGCGCAAGCAGGAACTGATGTTCGCGATCCTGAAGAAGCGCGCCAAATCCGGCGAGCAGATCTTCGGCGATGGCGCCCTCGAAGTCCTGCCGGACGGCTTCGGCTTCCTGCGCTCCCCCGATGCGAGCTACATGGCATCGACCGACGACATTTATATTTCGCCGTCGCAGATTCGCCGCTTCAACCTGCATACGGGTGACTCGATCGAAGGCGAAGTGCGTACGCCGAAAGACGGCGAGCGCTACTTTGCCCTGGTAAAGGTGGACAAGGTCAACGGCGAGTCGCCCGAAGCCTCGAAGCACCGCATCCTGTTTGAAAACCTGACGCCGCTGCACCCGACCGATCCGCTGCGCCTCGAGCGCGACATGAACGGCCAGGAGAACATCACCGGCCGCATCATCGACCTGATCGCGCCGATTGGCAAAGGCCAGCGCGGCCTGCTGGTGGCCTCGCCGAAGTCGGGCAAGTCGGTCATCCTGCAGCACATCGCCCACGCGATCACCTCGAACCACCCTGACGTGACGCTGATCGTCCTCCTGATCGACGAGCGCCCGGAAGAAGTGACGGAGATGCAGCGTTCGGTGCGCGGCGAAGTCGTCGCCTCGACCTTCGACGAGCCTGCCACCCGCCACGTGCAGGTTGCCGAGATGGTGCTGGAAAAGGCCAAGCGCCTGGTCGAAATGAAGAAGGACGTCGTGATCCTGCTCGACTCGATCACCCGCCTGGCACGCGCCTACAATACCGTGATCCCGGCCTCGGGCAAGGTACTGACCGGTGGTGTCGACGCCAACGCGCTGCAGCGTCCGAAGCGTTTCTTCGGCGCCGCCCGCAACATCGAAGAAGGCGGTTCGCTGACCATCATCGCGACTGCCCTGATCGAAACCGGCTCGCGCATGGACGACGTGATCTTCGAGGAATTCAAGGGCACCGGCAACATGGAAGTGCACCTCGAGCGCCGCCTGGCCGAGAAGCGCGTCTACCCGGCGATCAACCTGAACAAGTCGGGTACGCGTCGCGAAGAACTGCTGATCAAGCCGGACCAGCTGCAAAAGATCTGGATCCTGCGCAAGTTGCTGTACTCGATGGACGAGATCGAAGCGATGGAGTTCATCCTCGACAAGATGCGTGCGACGAAGACGAATATCGAATTCTTCGACATGATGCGCCGCGGCGGTTAATACCGTTTAAAGCATCCCCACAAGGGCGGCTTCGGTCGCCATTTTTTATTTGCGTGACGCGACAGCAGGCCGCCAAAAGCTTGCCTTGGGGCGCAGCGCGGCTTATAATCGTCGGTTCAGCAAGACCTCAACCCTGGCAAGTGAGCGGCAATCGGGTCACGAAGCAAGACGACCGACGAAGTGCTGTTTGGCTACCAACCCTACCCAAGGCAGAACCATGAAAAACGAAATCCATCCAGATTACCGCGACGTCGTCTTCCACGACGTGTCGTGCGACTTCAAATTCGTCACCCGTTCGACCATCAACACCCGCGAAACGATCAACTTCGAAGGTAAAGACTACCCACTGGTCAAGATCGAGGTGTCGGCTGAATCGCATCCATTCTTCACCGGCAAGCACAAGATCGTCGACACCGCTGGCCGCGTCGAGAAGTTCCGCCAGAAGTTCGGCGCCGTCGGTTCGAAGACTGCCATCGCGAACGACCAGGGTTAAATACAAAAGCCCGCAGGGTCTCAAAAAAAGAAGCCGTTCCGGCTTCTTTTTTTTCGCCTTTATATCCAGCCGCTATACTAGCGCGACATTAATTTCACACATCAGACTTATCGATGAAACCAGTCCGCCTCCCCGCCGCCGCCACGCTGGCCCTGCCACGCTGGGCCTTGTTCGCGCTCGGCCTGCTGTATATCCTGCCGGGCCTGATCGGCCGCGATCCGTGGAAGGACGACGCAGGCAGTTTCGGGATCATGTGGACGATGGCCAAGGGCGGCCTGGACGACTGGCTGTATCCGAATATCGCCGGCTTGCCGGCCCTGGAAGACGGTCCGCTCACCTTCTGGCTCGGCGCCGTCTGCATCAAGCTGTTCGGCTGGCTGCTGGGCGACGTGCTGGCGGCGCGCGTGTCGAACCTCGGCATCTTCGTGATGGGCGGCATGTCGCTCTGGTACACCGCTTTCCACCTCGGCCGCCGTCCCGAAGCGCAGCCGCTGCGCCTGGCCTTTGGTGGCCAGCCCGAGCCCGACGCCTATGGCCGCACGCTGGCCGACACGACGGTGCTGGTCTACCTCGGCTCGCTCGGCCTGCTGCTCTACAGCCACGAAACGCTGGCCGTCACGCTGCAAGGTTCACTGGTCGCCTATTTCCTGTACCGCGCGGTGCGCTACATCGAGACGGCAAGCCTGCGCAATGCCGCCCTGGTCGGCCTGTCGCTGGGCGCGCTGGCGCTGACGCGCGGCCCGCTGTCGCCGCTGGCCCTGCTGTTGGCGCTGCTGCTGTGCACGCGCTTCTTCCATATCCCACCCGGTATTGCCTTGCGCCACGCGGCCCTGGCCAGCGCCGCGGCCCTGGCCCTGACCCTGGTGTGGATCCTCCCTGCCAGCCTGGTGCAACCGTATGGCCAGTCGCCGGGCGCAGCCTGGTTCGGCTCGAATATCGAACAATTGGCGCTGCCGAGCTGGGTGTCGATCAAGGCCTTCTTCCGCGTCGGCGTCTGGTTCTTCTGGCCCGCCTGGCCGTTCGCCGGCTGGGCGATCTGGGCCTGGCGGCGCCAGGAAAACATGCTGCACATCGTGCTGCCGCTGACCCTCCTGGGCGCCCTCACCACGCTGTTCCTGTGCGACCCGTCGCCGGAAAACGGCGACCTGCTGAAACTCCTGCCGCCACTGGCCCTGATGGCCGCCTTCGGCCTGCCAACCATGAAGCGCGGGGCGATCAATGCCATCGACTGGTTCTCGGTGATGGCCTTGACGACGCTGGCGGCCCTGGTCTGGCTGTTCTGGATCGCCAAGCTGACCGGCTGGCCGGCCAAGCTGTCGCACAATGCATTGAAACTGGTGCCCGGCTTCACGCCCGAATTCGGGGTCATTGCCTTCACGGTGGCCGCCGCCGTATCGATCGGCTGGATCTGGCTGGTGCGCTGGCGCGTGTCGCGTCAACGCACGGTGCTGTGGCGCGCCGTCGTGCTCTCGTCGAGCGGCCTGATCCTGCTGTGGGTGCTCCTGATGACCCTGTTCCTGCCGGACCTGAACTACAGCAAGAGCTACGCCGGCGTGGCGCAGGCGATCGCCGCCCAGCTGCCGCACGACGCGAACTGCATCGACACGAATGTCGGCGCCGCCCAGCGTGCCTCGTTCGCCTACTACGGGCGCCTGCCGTTCGTCGGCGTCGAAGGCGGACAGTGCGATTACGTGCTGCTGCAGGACAACGTCAAGACGCGCGACGACCGCACGCTGTTCCGCAGCTGGTCGGCGCGCGGCGCCACGCTGCTGTGGGAAGGCCGGCGTGCCTCCGACCGCAACGAGCGCTTCCGCCTGTACCGGCGCGCGCCCTGAGCGCTCCGCTCAGGTCACGCAAGCCGCCTTCCCGGGCGGCTTTTGTTTTTGGGGCACAAGCAGTGCGCTGGCCGTGAAACGACGCCCGGCATGGCAAGCGACCCGGTCAGCTTGTTTGAGTCGCGTCAACTCCAGGGCGCAAGCGGGGCCGACAATGCTAGAAGTGCCTTGCCGATCCCGATCCGTCCCTCAGGAGGAGACAACATGAAAAGCGTAATGTTCTCGGAAATCGTGCAAGCACCCCGCCGTCCCGGTCTGCGCGGCCTGAGCCCGCTGACCGCCTACGGCCTGACCCTGGCAATCGGCATGCCGCTCTTGGTGCTGGCACTATGCGCAGCCTTCCCCGATGCACCATTGGCCTGCATCGTGCTGCCGGTGCTGGCGGGCCTGGCCCTGCCGCTGTGCACCAATGCCCCGGGCCGGCTCAACGTCAGCACCCGCTTCCACGCCCATCACATGCGCAGCACGCTCGACAGCGCACTCGGCGAAATGGGATTCACCCAAGCCCTCTCCGGACCCGAGCGCGTGCGCTACCTCAAGGCCGGCACCAGCGCCTGGCGCGCCCAGTCGGTCAGCGTGCGCATCGGCCCCTACGCCCTCGAAGTCACCGGCTCGATCCCGACCCTGCGCGCCTTGCAGGCAAGGCTGGCGGGAACGACACCCCCACCGGTTCCTGCGGAAGACGGCGCCGTTCTTTCAAGCCGGGAAAGTGTTGCCGCTGCAATGCAAATCAGCGATAATGCAGGGCGCGTTGCCGGGATGGCGGAATAGGTAGACGCACGGGACTCAAAATCCCGCGCCGCGAGGCGTGCCGGTTCGATTCCGGCTCCCGGCACCAACGCACGAATATAAAAAACCCGCGTTCTTCATTGGAGGACGCGGGTTTTGCATTTCTGGAGGCGGGTTGGCCCGACCACCTGCTTTATCCAGCCAGGGCGGCGTCCAGATTTAAATTCTCTGCGAACTTTAACAGGCGCCTACCTGTTTGCCAGGCAAGAGATATGAGCGCAGCTCTTGATCAAGCCAATGCAGGAATGCTGGTTCAAGTTTCCCGAATGCTGCGTGATACATTCGCGTGCCTCGTTCCAGGTTAAAGACCACATACCCGCTTTCAGTTTCAAGCAGCCAGAAGCCTTCGGATGTGGGGCATGCAGAGACGAACGTTTCTGGTACCTTGCTTATTATCGGATAACAGCACGAGATTCTACGCCACGCTCATCCATGGAACATTCTCGATAGCTGCTTAGTTATCAATCACCATTGTCTTCATTTCCAGATCGACGGCGCGCACCAGCCGCCGCACCGCATCCGTCGTCACCGTATCGATCTGCCCCGCCATCCTCCGATCGAACGGATGGTCGTCAAAAGCGACATTCGCCCGGAACAGGCGCGCCCCCAGGCGCACCGAGGCCGGGATCTCCAGGGTCGGCGGCTGGTAGCGCATGCCTTTCAGCCAGGCTTGCGCCTCCTCCCGGGTTGCCACCTCGCCCGGCGGCGCACTGGCGGCGGCAAACGTTTCCAGCACCCACTGGTTCGAATTCTGGTACCGCGTCGAGTACACGTAGGCCAGCATGTTGTAGCGCGCCTCGTGCATGCGCAGCGGCGTGCGCGTGGCGAACAGCGCCGCCAGCCGGTGCTGCATGGCGCTTCCCGGAATGAGCAGCTGCGCCTCGAAGCGGTACAGATCGGTCAGGAAGAAATTGCCCATCCCTTCGTAATACAGGCCGGAGGATGCCGTCCCGCAGTCGTTCAGTTCGTGCACGACCGTCCAGCGGCCGCGCGGATGGTCGCGCACGACCACGCCCATGTGCGAGTAGCGCACCTTATAGCGGCTCAGGTCCTGGCCGGCGCGCGCAACCAGCGCCACCCGGGCGCCGCTGGCCTCCAACGCCTGCACGGTGCGCTGGGCCAGGTCCATCGACCGGATGACCTCGTCCGGGCTCAAGCGCTTTTCCTCGCAGGCCTGGCCGGCCTGGGCTTCAAACGCGCCCGCCAACAGCAGCGTTGGCAGCAGCCGTTTCATGCTAGACCGCCCGCGCATGGTGCAGCAGCGCCTTGCCCGCTTCGTTCGGCAGGAAGGCGATGGCTTTGCCCGACATGACCAGCACATAACCGGTGGAAGCGGCGACCACTTCCAGCACCGTCCCGGTGGCCAGCGACAAGCCGCCCGCCGCGGCGCTCGATACGCGCACGGTGGTGCGGCTGGCGTCGACCGCGCTTTCCAGCACGATCTCGAGCACATCGCCGACCGTGCGCACACTGGCGACGAGCACACTGCCGGCTGCGGCCACGGTCAGGATCGATCCGCCGACGACGACGCCAGAGAGGTTCGCGCTGGCCTGCGACAGGGCGGACGAGGCGCCGTCTGGCGCCGCGCTTGCCGTGCCGGAGGCGATGGCAAAGCTGAACAGGGAAACGACAAGTAGGTGGCGCATGAGGACCTCCGCGAATGAACGGGGTCCATCCTGGCAAACCCACCGGCGCGCGGCAACAGCGCGATCCGAAGTCCTGCCGGGCGAGCGTCAAGGTATCGTCGGGCGCTCCCCCCATGCGGCATGCATGGGTGCAGGGCGCGCTTACTTCGCGGGCGCCCTCACCGACCAGCTGTCGTACGAACGCTCGATCCGCCCCATCGTGCCATCGCGCTCCAGCGCCGAGAAAGCGCCGTTGAGCCGGGCGATGACGTCGTCCGGCACCGCGCGGTTGCAGGCAAGGTAGACGTCGAGCCGGTGGAATACCAGCACCGGCACGATCTGCCCGGCCCAGTTGTTCTGCTCGAGGACGGGACTGCCCGCGCGCAGCGCCGCAGCCCACAGGTCGATCCGTCCGAGCAGCAGTTTGCGCGGATTGGTCAGATCGTTCGGCGCCGGGTCGACCCGAAAACCCCGGCTGCGCAGGAAATCGTCGCGCGCGTCGCCGTTGTAGGTACCGATCCGGTAAGGACGCGCATCTTCCAGCGTGCGCAGCGAGAAGCGGCGGTTGGCGCGCGCCATCAGCACCCATTCGGCGGTGTCGATCGGGCCAACCCATTTGAACAGCGTCTCGCGCTCGGGCGTGCGGGTGGTGGAGTAGACGCAGCCGTCAAAGCGCTCGCGCGCGGCGGCGTACGCCCGCTTCCAGGGCAGCAGTTCGATCGTGTAGGCCAGGCCGGCGCGCTCCAGGACGGCGCGCACCTTGTCGGTGGAGATGCCGACCACCTGCCCTTGGCTGTCCTGCATGCTCGACGGGGCGGCCGTTTCGGTCGTGATGTACAGGGGAGCGGGACGGCGTGCCGGGCCGCCCGTGTCGGCGCGCATGTCCGCCTGCGCCGAAGCGGCGCCAAGCAACAGGACCGTTGCCAGCACCGTCCATTGAATTTGTCGAATCAGCATAGCGCGCCCGTCCGGAACATCGTCATAAGTGCCCCGCATGTGCCCAGCATACCGCATCGGCCAAGCCGTTCCACCCGCTGTGCTTTCGTGCTCGTCCATATGGTGGCAACTGCGCGACAGATTAATTGTGACTTCAGCAATTTCAACAATTCCAAAAAGACTTTCCGTGTGGAAAATGTCATACTGACGATAACGCCGCCCGTTCCGGGCGCTCTCTTCCGCCGGAATTCCCATGTCGCTTTTCATGTTGCCCGACGATCCATCGTTGCTCAGTTACGGAATCTACGATCCGAAGCTGGTCGTGCTGTCGTTGCTGGTGGCAATTTTCGCCTCCTGGATGGGCTTGCAGATCGCCGGCCAGGCGCGCCAGCAGACGCGCCAACGCACCCTGTTCCTGTTCACCGGCAGCCTGGCGCTCGGCGCCGGCGTCTGGGCCATGCACTTCATCGGCATGCTGGCCTTTAATTTGTGCACCCAGGTCGATTACGACCCGATGATCACGATCCTGTCGAACCTGCCGAGCATCGGCGCTTCCTACGTGGCGCTGAGCCTGATCGCGCGCGAGCGCATCGGCACCGGCAGCCTGATCGTGGGCGGCGTGCTGGTCGGCGCCGGCATCGGCGCGATGCACTACGCCGGCATGGCGGGCATGCGCATGAGCCTGGACCTGCGCTACGATCCATTTACCTTCGGCCTGTCGATCGTGGTGGCCGTCGTGCTGGCCACGCTGGCCTTGTGGGTGCGCTTCGGCCTGACCCGCCTGCGCCGCCTGAGCGAAGGCAAGCGCCTGCTGCTGGGCGCGATCGTCATGGGCTGCGCGATCACCGGCATGCATTACACCGGCATGGCCGCCGCGCGTTTTGTGGGTACGGTCGACCCGAACGCAAGCGTCGCTTCCGACACGACCTTCCTGGCGCTGGCGATTTCGCTGATCACGGTCCTGTTTACGCTCGTCGTGTTGGGCGCGAACGGCCTGCTGCGCTACCGTCAGCTATATGTCGAACTCTCGCGCAGCGAAGCCTGGATGCGCGCCCTGCTCACCACCACGGTCGATGGCGTGATCACGGTCGACCGCAACGGCACGATCGAGGAATTCAACGCATCGGCCGAGAAGATCTTCGGCTGGAAACGCGACGACATCGTCGGCGGGAATGTCCGCCTCCTGATGGGGGACGCCGAACGCAACAACGAAGGCGGCCTGCTCGGCTACCTGCGCGACAGCGGCGCCCATGCCGCGCCGAACAATGCCGAAGTCGAAGCGGTGCGCCGCGACGGCAGCCTGGTGCCGATCCGCGTCGCCGTCGGCCATGCGCGCCTCGGCGAGCGCGAGCTCTTCGTCTGCTTCGTCACCGACATCAGCGAGCGCCGCGCAATGGTGGCGGCGCTGCGCGCCAGCGAGCAGCAGTTCCGCTCCCTGATCGGCACCATCCCCGGCATTTCCTACCGCAGCCGGATCGAAGGCGCGCATCCGATAATCTTCATCAGCGACGCCGTCGAGCGTGTGGCCGGCTACCCGGCCCACGACTTCACCGGCAACCCGCCGCGGCGCTGCTTCGGCGCCCTGATCCATGCCGCCGACCGCGTACGCGTGTCGGAAGCGATTCAGACGGCGCTGCAGGAAGACCGCCCCTACCTGGTCGAATACCGCCTGCTGCATGCCGATGGGTCGACCCGCTGGCTGTGGGAAAACGGCGCCGGCGTGCACGACGAGACGGGCGTGCTGACCTGGCTCGACGGCGTGATTCTCGACATCAGCGAGCGCCGCACGATGGAAGACGCGCTGCGCGAAGCGAAGGACGCGGCAGAGCAGGCCGCCGCGGCGCGCGCCAGTTTTGTCGCCAACATGAGCCACGAGATCCGCACGCCGATGAACTCGATCCTCGGCTTCACCGACGTGCTGCTCGACGGCGAACTGGCGCCGGACCAGCGCCGTCACCTCGACACGGTGCGCAGCAACGGCCGCTCGCTCATGCGCCTGCTGAACGAGATCCTCGACACCGCCAAACTGGAAAAAGGCGCGGTCGAACTCGAGGTCAACGATTTCAATTTGCTGTCCCTGATCGACGAGCTGTCCTCGACGCTGGCCGCCAACGCCCGCGCCAAGGGCCTGCAGGTCGACATCCATTACGACCCGGCCCTGCCGACCAATCTGCGCGGCGACGAGCTGCGCATCCGCCAGGTCCTCACCAACCTGTTGGATAACGCGATCAAGTTCACCGCCGCCGGCACCGTCATTCTCCGCGCCGAGCAGCAGGACGGCAAGCTTCATTTCAGCGTAAAAGACACCGGCATCGGCATCGCCCAGGACCGGCTGCAGGCGATTTTCGACCCGTTCACCCAGGCCGACGCCTCGATGACGCGCCGTTTCGGCGGCACCGGTCTCGGCACCACGATCAGCAAGCAGCTGGTCGAGCTGATGGGCGGGAAGATCTGGGCCGAGAGCACCATCGGCGAAGGCACGACTTTCCACGTGGTGCTGCCGCTGCTGGTCGCGCGCTTCGCGCCGCAGCAGGCACGCGTACGCACCGCCGCCGCCCTGCCGGTGCTGCGCGTGCTGGCGGCCGACGACGTGCCGCAGAACCTCGAGCTGCTGCAATTGCTGCTGGCGCGCCGCGGCCACACGATGACGGCGGTGTCCGACGGCGCCGCCGTGGTCGAGATGGCCGCGCGCCAGGAATTCGACCTGGTTCTGATGGACTTCCAGATGCCGGTGCTCGACGGCCTCTCCGCCACGCGCCTGATCCGCGCGCAGGCGCTGGCCGCGGGACGCGCGCGCGTCCCGGTGATCGCGATGACGGCCAGCGTGCTGCCCGAACACCGCCGTGCCAGCGCCGAGGTGGGCATGGATGGTTTCGCCTCGAAACCGGTCGACTGGGTCACGCTGTCGCACGAGATTGCGCGCGTGCTGGGCCTGGGCTCCGGCAACACGGGGCATGACGCGGCGACGCAACTCGAGCGCCATGTGCTCAACCGCAGCGGCGGCGTACAGCGCTGGGGCGGCAAGGAAGACGCCTGGCGCGAAGCGCTGGAACACTTCCGCAACCAGCACGCGATGCTGCCGCAGTTCCTGCAAGGTTTCCTCGCCAGCGCCGACTACCCGTCGCTGCGCATGCTGGCGCACAAGGCGCGTGGGGTGGCCGCCAACATCGGCCTGGAACTGCTGGCCGATGCGCTGGCCGAGCTCGAACAGCTGGCCGAAGGTGAGAAGGGCCAGCAGTTGGCCGGCGTGGCCTTGCTGCCGGAAGCCCTGGCCCGTGCCGAGGCCGCGCATGCGGCGGCGCTCCTGATGATCCGCGCCGAGCGCCCGGCCGCGGTGCCGGCGCAGACGGCACCTGCGGGCGCTGCCGATCTTCCGCGCGCCCTGCGTGCCGGCAAGGTGCTGCGCGCGGCGCTGTCCCGCGGCGCGCTCGACGACGCCGCGCTGGCCGGTCTGGCAGCCGCGCTGTGCGGCCACCCGGTCGCCTCCCGCGTCACCCAGGTGCAGGCCGCGCTTGCCGATTTCGATTTCGACCTCGCCCAGCAACAGCTTGATGCCGCGCTGGCCGCACTCGGCGAGCATGACGAACACGATAACTTCGCGCCACAGGAAACGATGTGATGAGCACTACCAGCACCAAGCCGCTGATCCTGGCGGTCGACGACGAAGCGAGCAACCTGCAACTGCTGCGCCAGATCCTGCAGGACCACTACCGGTTGCTGTTCGCGAAGGACGGCGCCCGAGCGCTCGAACTGGCAAATAAAGAGCGCCCCGACCTGGTGCTGCTCGATGTGATGATGCCGGGGATGAACGGCTATGAAGTCTGCGCGGCCCTGAAAGCCAATCCGCTGACGGCGCCCATTCCCGTGGTTTTCGTGACCGCCCTGTCCGACACGGCCGACGAGCTGGAGGGTTTTGAAGCCGGCGCGGTCGACTACATCACCAAGCCGGTCAGCCCGCCGGTGGTGCGCGCGCGCGTGCGCACCCACTTGTCGCTGGTACGGATGGAAGAATTGAAAGCCTCGCGCCTGGCGATCGTCCAGCGGCTCGGCCTGGCGGCCGAGTACAAGGACAACGAGACCGGCCTGCACGTGATCCGCATGAGCCATTTTTCGCAGATCCTGGGGCTGGCGGCCGGCATGACCGAGCAGGAAGCAGACGACCTGCTGCACGCGGCGCCGATGCACGACGTCGGCAAGATCGGCATCCCCGACCGCATCCTGCAGAAGGCAGGACCGCTCGATCCGGACGAGTGGAAGGTGATGCAGAGCCACGCGACGATCGGCGCCGAGATCATCGGCGAACATGGCGGCGGCATGCTGGCGCTGGCGCGCGAGATCGCCCTGACCCACCATGAGAAATACGACGGCAGCGGCTACCCGAAGGGACTGGCCGGCGACGCGATCCCGCTCACCGGGCGCATCGTGGCCATTGCCGACGTGTTCGACGCGCTGACCTCGATCCGGCCGTACAAACGCGCCTGGACCGAACAGGAAGCGATCGACCACATGGTGCAGCAAAAGGGCAAGCACTTCGACCCGGTCCTGATCGACCTGTTCGTCGCCCAGCTGCCGGCAATCCGCACCGTGCGCGAGCGCTGGGCGGAAGCGGCCTGACCGGCCCTACTGCCCTGGAGCGCCTGACAAAGGGCTCAGGCGCGACGCGCCACGACTTCGCGGTATAAAGCGCCATAACTGGCCGCCATCTGCTCGGCCGTAAACACTTCCTCGAAGCGCGCCGCGGCACGCGCGCCCATGTCGCGCGCCATCGCCGGGTTGTCCCATAGCGTGCGCATCGCCGCGCGCAATGCCTGCGGATCGGCCGGTGGCGTCACCAGCCCGGTCTCGCCATCGATGTTGATATACGTGGTGCCGCTGCCGATGTCGCACGAGATCATCGGCTTGCCGTACATCGCCCCTTCCAGCAGCGAAATGCCGAAGGCTTCCGAGCGCAGGTGCGAGGGGAAGGCCAGCGCGTAGCACAGGGTCAGCAAGGCGACCTTGTCTTCCTCGCCGACTGCGCCGACAAAAACGACATTGTCGAGGCCCAGGCTGCGCGCCTTCGCTTTCAATGCCGCTTCTTCCGGGCCCGCCCCGACAATGACGACCGGGTAATCGGTTCCGGCCACGGCCTCGAGCAGCACGTGCAGGCCCTTGTAATAGCGCAGCACGCCGACGAACAGGAAGAACTTCGGGCCGATCCGCTTGCGCCAGTGCGACAGACGCGCCGGGTCGGGCTGCGGATAGGTGGTCCGGTCCAGGCCGTAGGTGATGATGCGGGTCTTGTCGCGGTAGCGTCCCAGGACCGGGGACGATTCCATGTAGTTGGGCGAGGTCGCGACGATGGCGTCGACGCTGCGCAGGAAACGCTGCTTCAGCGGCTGGTACAGGCGCAGCAGATTTTTCTGGCGCACGATGTCGGAGTGGTAGGTCACCACCGTCGGCTTCTTCACGCGCGCGATGAAATGGGCCAGGTCCATGAAGGGCCACGGGAAGTGATAGTGCACGACGTCGGCGTCCTTCGACAGGCGCGCCAAGGCGCCGAGGGACGCCACCGAGCAGGCATTCGAGGCCAGCTCGAAGTCGAGCGGGACGCGGTGCACGGTATGGCCCTCGAAGGCGATCGGCACCAGGTTTTTTTCGCGCGACAGCGACAGCACCGTGTTGGTCACGCCGAGGCGGCCGGTGCCGACGCACATCTGGCGGATGACCTGCTCGATACCGCCGACGCTGTCGGGATAATAGGTCTTGTAGAAATGAAGAACGCGCATAGGTATCGGAAAGCGGAAAGGTTACCGCGCCAGGAGCGTGCGGTAGACGGAGGCGGTGGCATGCGCGGTGGCGCGCCAGGTCATGGCGGCGGCGCGGACTCGCCCGGCGTCGATGCAGCGCGTGCGCAGCGATGCGTCGCGCGTCAGCGCCAGCATGGCGTCGGCAAGCGCACCCTCATCGAGCGGATCGACTTCCAGCGCAGCCCCCTGGCTCACTTCAGGGAGCGAACTGGTGTTCGAGGTCACGACCGGCACGCCTGAGGCGAATGCCTCGAGCAGCGGAATGCCGAAACCCTCGTACAGGGAGGGGAAGGCGAATACGCCGGCGCCGGCATACACGTGGCGCAGCGCTTCTGCGCCGCCGAGCTTGTCGAGCCAGATGATGTTTTCGCCATTCGCGCGTGCCGCGTCGATCCGGCGCAGCAGTGTTTCGCACCGCCAACCGGCAGCGCCCACGAGCACCAGCGCACGTTCGCAGCGCACGGCCCGCGGCAGGCGCAGCCAGGCGGCGAGCAGACCCTCGACATTCTTGCGCGGCTGCAAAGTACCGACAAACAGAAAATAGCCTGGTTGCAGGCCATACTGCGCCAGTGTGGCAGCCATCGCTTGCGGCTCGGGAGCGTCGAGCCAGCTGTCGTCGACGCCGTTGTGGACCACCGACACACGCTGCGGGTCGATCCCGAAACACTCGACCAGCTCATCGACAGCAAAGTGCGACACCGCGATCACATGGTCGGCCTTGCGGGCGGCCTTGCGTTGCAGCCAATTCTTGAGGCGGCGCATGCGCGGATTGCACCATTCGGGATATTTGATCGGCAATGCATCGTGCAAGGTGGCCACGACCGGACACGCCATGCGGACGATCCGGTAGTCGGTGGCGTGGAACAGGTCGACCGGCATGGGGAGCCGATGCCACGGCGGCGTGGCCAGATCAGCCAGGGTGGCGCGCCCGAACGAATGCGGCAGCGCCTGGCCGACCACGGTCGGGTCGGCGCCATGCGGCCAGGAATACGGTGCGACGGTGCATCCGGCTTGCGGCAGGTGCGACAGCAGCGCGCGGGTGTACACGCCGATGCCATCGACGTGGCCGCCGGTAGGCCCGGGTTCGATCGTGGTCGTCCCCAGGCCCACGGTCAACCGATGCATGCTCACCCCTGGTACATCCAGTGCAGGGTGTCAAACAGCGGCAACGGCTCGATCGGCCCGATCACGCTCGCCAGCTTGGCGTTGCTGCCAGTGAGCGTCAGCACGTCATTGGCGCGCACGAAGGCGGGATTGACTTCGACCTGGATGCGGTAACCGGCGATCTCGGACACCATGTCGATCACTTGCTCCAGCGAATTACTGCGGCCCGAACAGATATTGAATGCTTCCCCGCTCGGCGCGGCTGCCAGCAGCCTGCGGTAGCTGCGCGCCACCATGCGCACATCGGAAAAGTCGCGTGCGATCGCCAGATTGCCCAGTTCGATGCGGGGCTCGCGGCGGCGGAAATGCGAGACGATCTTCGGCAGCAGGAAATTGTCGCCCTGGCCCTGGCCCGTGTAATTAAACGGGCGCACGATGATGATCGGCAGCTTCTCCATCCACAGGCGCGCCATGTACTCCATCGCCAGCTTGCTGACGGCGTAATCGTTGGCCGGCGCAGGCACCACGTCTTCACTGATGACAGGCACGCTGGCATTGCCATAGATGTTGGCCGACGAGGCCAACAGCACGGCTGACGCCCGGTGACGAACTGCGGCCAATGCCTCAAGCAAGTTGCGCGTGCCGACCACATTGACACGGTAGATCTGTTCGACGTCGCTGTGGGCCACGAAAGCGATGCCGGCCAGGTGCACCACGACGTCCGGCTGCACCTGCTCGACCATCGCGGCGACGGCTGTGCGGTCGCACAGGTCGACCGGCAGCACATCCTCACCAAGGTCCTTGCCCGGCATGACGGTGCCGAACACCCGGTACCCTGCCGCTTCGAGTTCGCGCGCCACGTAATACCCGGTAAAGCCGCGCAGGCCGGTGATCAGGGCGCGCTTGCCCTCGCCCTCGCGCGGGCCGGCGCCCTGCTGCGGATCTGCCATGGCGATACTCATATCAGAACGAAAAGCCCTGCTCGTTGCGGCGCAGGTCGGCCTCGACCATCATCTGGCACAGCTCTTCCAAAGTCGTCTTCGGCTCCCAGCCCAGCTCGCGCTTGGCCTTGGCCGGATCGCCGATCAGGAGTTCGACTTCGGCCGGACGGTAGAACTTCGGCGAAATGCGCACCAGGGTCTTGCCGGTCTTGGCGCACTGGCCGGTTTCATTCTCGCCGCTGCCGCTCCACTCGATCGCGATATCGGCGGCCTTGAATGCCATCGTGACGAAATCGCGCACGGTCTCGGTGCGGTTGGTAGCAAGCACATAGGTGTCGGGCTGGTCGGCCTGCAGCATGCGCCACATGCCTTCGACGTATTCCTTGGCAAAGCCCCAGTCGCGCTTGGCGTCGAGGTTGCCCAGTTCCAGCACGTCGAGCTTGTTCAGGACGATTTTCGCCACCGAATCGGTGATCTTGCGCGTGACGAACTCACGGCCGCGCAGTGGCGACTCGTGGTTGAACAGGATGCCCGAGGAACCGAAGATGCCGTAGCTCTCGCGGTAGTTGATCGTCATCCAGTGCGCGTACAGCTTGGCCACGCCGTACGGACTGCGCGGATAGAACGGGGTGTCCTCGACCTGCGGAATGGCCTGCACCTTGCCGAACATTTCCGAGGTCGACGCCTGGTAGAAGCGGATCTTCGGGTTGACCACACGAATCGCCTCGAGCAGGTTGACGGCCCCCAGGCCGGTAATCGACGCGGTTGTCAGAGGCTGGTCGAAGGACACGCCGACGAAACTTTGCGCTGCGAGGTTATAGACCTCATCCGGTTCCGCGTTCTGGATCAGGCGCAGGCTCGATGCCAGGTCGGTCAGGTCGTATTCGACCAGCGCCAGGTTCGGGTGCGCCTGGATGCCGAGTTCCTCGATACGCCAGAAATTGGTGGAGCTGGCACGGCGGAAGGTACCGGTGACGTGATAACCTTTTTCCAGCAACAATTCGGCCAAATAGGCGCCGTCCTGGCCGGTAATGCCGGTGATAACGGCTCGTTTAGTTGTTTTCTGCATGATATGAATTCCGGATGAGTGCGTACGCGGCGAATACGTTTCTGACAACCGCACATTGTAGCAGAGCCGCTTGCACCGTACAGGTGCAGCAGTACTGCATAACAACAGGCCGCAGGGCAGCGCATTGTGCGCCGAAACACAGCGCCGCCAGGCAGGCGCTTACGGATTGTTACTCGTCCCATCCAAAAAAAACAGGCGAGCACGCTCGCCTGTCGGTCCATCGCAAGAAAGCGTCAGGCAGCCCGAACTTTCGGGAGGCCTGCACTGCCTAATCTCAACGGTTCGACACCGCATCGACCACGCACATTGCCGTCATATTAACGATCCGGCGCACCGTGGCCGACGGCGTCAGGATGTGCACCGGCTTCGCGCAGCCAAGCAGCACCGGGCCAACCGCGATACCGTTGCCGGCCGCCGTCTTGAGCAGGTTGTAGGCGATATTGGCCGACTCGATGTTCGGCATCACCACCATGTTGGCGTCGCCCTTGAGGGTCGACTGCGGCATGATCTTGGCGCGCAGCTTCGAATCGAGCGCCGCGTCGGCATGCATCTCGCCGTCGATCTCCAGGTTCGGTGCCTTCTGCCGCACCAGCGCCAGCGTGGCGCGCATCTTGCGCGCCGACTCGCTGTCGGACGTGCCGAAATTCGAATGCGACAGCAGCCCCACGCGTGGGGTGATGCCGAAACGCTCGAGTTCCTCTGCCGCCATGATCGTGATCTCGGCCAGCTCTTCGGCCGTCGGGTTCTCGTTGACGTGGGTGTCGACCATGGCCAGCTGGCGTTCCTCGGTGATGATGAAGTTCATCGCGGCATACACGTTGGTGCCCGCGCGCCGGCCCAGCACCTTGTCGATGAAGTCCAGGTGCGTCCAGGTGGTGCCGTAGGTGCCGCAGATCATGCCGTCGGCGTCGCCCTTGTGGATCATCATCGCGCCGATCAGCGTATGGCGGCGGCGCATCGCCAGCTTGGCCATGTCCGCGGTCACGCCCTTGCGCATCACCATCTGGTGGTAAGTTTGCCAGTAGTCGCGGTAACGCTCGTCGAAGTCGGGGTTGATGACGTCGAAATGCACGCCCAATTTGAGGCGCAGGCCGAACTTCTCGATGCGCTGCTCGAGTACCGCCGGGCGGCCGACCAGGATCGGGCGCGCCAGCCGCTCGTCGACCACCACCTGCACCGCGCGCAGCACGCGCTCGTCCTCGCCTTCGGCGTAGACGATGCGCTTGAGTTCCGGCGGGGTGGCCTTGGCGACCTGGAACAGCGGCTTCATGAACGAGCCGCTGCGGTACACGATCTGCTGCAGGCTTTCGGCGTAGGCTTCCAGGTCCGCGATCGGACGGGCGGCAACGCCGCCGTCCATCGCGGCCTTCGCCACCGCCGGCGCGATATGGGTCAGGAGGCGCGGGTCGAACGGCATCGGGATCAGGTATTCCGGGCCGAAGGACAGGTTGTTGATGCCGTAGGTCGTCGCGACCACATCGGACTGTTCGGCGTGGGCCAGGTCGGCGATCGCGTGCACGACCGCGATTTCCATTGCGCGCGTGATGGTCGTCGCGCCGCAATCGAGCGCGCCACGGAAGATGTACGGGAAGCACAGGACGTTATTCACCTGGTTCGGATAGTCCGAACGGCCGGTGGCCATGATGATATCGGCGCGCACGGCTTTCGCGTCTTCCGGCAGGATTTCAGGATTCGGGTTGGCCAGCGCCAGGATGATCGGATTCGGTCCCATCGCGGCGACCATGTCGGGCTTCAGCACGCCGCCCGCCGACAGGCCGAGGAAGATGTCGGCGCCGGGAATGATGTCGGACAGGGTGCGGTGCGTCGTCTCTTGCGCGAAGCGTTCCTTGTCCGGGTCCATCAATTCAAGACGACCTTTATAAACAACACCGGCCAGGTCGGTCACAAAAATGTTCTCGATCGGGAAGCCCAGATCGACGATCAGGTCGAGGCAGGCCAGGGCCGCCGCGCCGGCGCCGGAGACGACCAGTTTGCAGTTGGTGATGTCCTTGTCGACGACCTTCAGGCCGTTCAGGATGGCGGCGCCGACGATGATCGCGGTGCCGTGCTGGTCGTCGTGGAAGACCGGGATCTTCATGCGCTCGCGCAGTTTGCGCTCGATGTAGAAGCACTCGGGCGCCTTGATGTCTTCCAGGTTCACGCCGCCAAAGGTCGGTTCGAGCGAGGCGATGATATCGACCAGCTTGTCGGGGTCGTTTTCGGCGATTTCAATGTCGAAGACGTCGATCGCGGCGAATTTTTTGAAGAGTACGCCCTTGCCTTCCATCACTGGCTTGGAGGCCAGCGGACCGATGTTACCCAGGCCCAGCACGGCGGTACCGTTCGAGATCACCGCCACCAGGTTGCCGCGCGACGTGTATCTGAACGATGCCGCCGGGTCCTTGACGATCTCTTCGCATGGGGCCGCGACGCCCGGCGAGTACGCCAGGGCGAGGTCGCGCTGATTGAGCAAGCCCTTGATCGGGGTGACGCTGATCTTGCCAGGACGGGGAAACTCGTGGTACTCGAGCGCTGCAGCACGCAGTTGTTGGCGCAGTTCTTCTTTTTTGTCCGATGAGTCCATGCTATGCAGCCTTCCTGAAACTTAGAGGGGAGCCTCCAATTTTATCAGAATGGCTATTGCAGTCGGCTACGTATTTTCCACGCCTGAGGAGTCGATAAGTTTTGCTTATACGATGAGCTACTTTATAAGCAAAACCGATAAATTCACATCGGTGCGCAGCCTGCGCAGCCGCACGCGGCGGCGCCGGACGGTAGAATTGGCCCATGCTTTCCGAATTCGACCTCATCAAACAATACTTCCGCCGCGCCCGCGCCGGCCATGCAATCCTCGGCATCGGCGACGACTGCGCCCTGCTGGCCCCGACCCCTGGCATGCATACAGCGATTTCCACCGACCTGCTGATCGAAGGGCGCCATTTCTTCGCCGGCGCCGACGCCGGCATGCTGGGCCATAAAAGCCTGGCCGTGAACCTGTCGGACCTGGCGGCGATGGGTGCGAAACCCGTCGGCTTCACGCTGGCCCTGTCCCTGCCGGGCGCCGACCCGGAATGGCTCGAAGCGTTTTCAAACGGGATGTTCGCCTTGGCCGACCTGCACGACTGCGAACTGATCGGCGGCGACACCACGCGCGGGCCGCTGGCGATCTGCATCACCGTGTTCGGCGAGATCGCGCCCGGCCACGCATTGCGGCGCGCTGCCGCGCGCGCGGGGCACGACATCTGGATCTCGGGCACCCTGGGCGACGCGCGCCTGGCGCTGGCTGGCTACTGGAAGGAAATCGCGCTCGATGCCGGGGCGCTGGCACTGGCCGCGCCGCGCATGCACCTGCCGACGCCGCGCGTCGAACTCGGACGCGCGCTGGCCGCGCTGCCGATCGCGCATGCTGCGCTCGACATTTCGGACGGGCTGGCAGGCGACCTCCGGCACATCCTGGACGCCTCGAAAGTGGGCGCCACCCTGGACATCGACGCGCTGCCGGCCGGCCCGGCGCTGGCGCAGCAGCCGCTCGCGCTGCGGCGCCGTTTTACCCTCGCCGGCGGCGACGATTACGAGTTGTGCTTCACGGCCGCGGCGGCCGACCGTGCGGCCGTGCTGGCGGCGGCGGGATCGGCCGGCACGCCGGTCACGCGCGTGGGGACGATCGATGCACAGCCGGGCTTACGGCTGGTCGATGCGGCGGGCGAGCCGGTGGAGATGGATGTGCAGGGATGGGATCATTTTACTGGCGAATGATGGTTCCCTGACCCATCCGCTCCTCCTTGCGGTCATCATACGGCCCATGCTCCATCCAGTAGTGCCGGAACGCCTGCCGCACGTTCTCGCGCAGTTCGGTATCGATCCACGGCTTAGTATAAAACTTGTAGATCGCACCGCGGTTGATCGAGTCGAGCACGGTCTGCACGCCGGTGGGGCCGGACAAGATGATTCGCATCGTGTCCGGATACATCTCCTTGACCTTGCTGAGGAAGTCGGTGCCGCTCATGGTAGGCACGCGCTGGTCGCACATCACGACCTGCACCCGGTACAGCGCCAGCAATGCAAACGCGTCGGTCGGCGTTGCCGCGGTCAGCACGCGGTAATTGTCGCGCCGTAGCAGCCGGTGCAGCGCACTGAGCGTGTTGACGTCTGCGTCGACCACCAGGATCGTCTGCACATTGCTGTCGTCGGCGCTCGGGCGGTCCGGCGTCTCGCGGTTCCTGCGCACCAGCTGGGCCAGCTGCGCCGGCGGCAGCGCGCGCGAAAAGTGAAAACCCTGGATCTCGTCGCAGCGGTGGCGGCGCAGGAAAGCCATCTGGGCGCGCGTCTCGACGCCTTCGGCGATCACCTGCATGTGCAGGCTGTGCGCCATGCTGATGATCGCCAGCGCGATCGCCGCGTCGTCGGGACTGGTGACGATGTCGCGCACGAATGCGATGTCGATCTTGAGTTTGTCGATCGGGAAGCGCTTCAGGTAGGCCAGGCTCGAATAGCCGGTGCCGAAGTCGTCGATCGCGATGCGGATGCCGAGCGCTTTCAGCCCTTCGAGCACCTCGATGGTGCGCTCGGCGTTCGTCATCAGCGCGCTTTCGGTCAGTTCAAGTTCCAGCATGCCCGGCTCGATGCCGTGGCGTCCGATCGCCGCGCGCACCACGCCCTCCAGGTCGCCCTCGACGAACTGGCGGCTCGACACGTTGACCGCCACCCGCAGGTCGCGCACGCTGTGGTCGTTCCACTCGGCGATCTGGCGGCACGCCTCGTCGATGATCCAGTCGCCGATGCGCACCACCATCCCGGTTTCTTCCAGCACCGGCACGAATTCGGCCGGATACACCAGGCCGTGGCCGGGCCGGTGCCAGCGCAGCAGCGCCTCCACCCCGCACACGCGGCCGGTCGAGAGTTCGAGTTTCGGCTGGTAGTGCAGCACGAACTGATGCCCCTCGCGCGCGCCGCGCAGCGCCACCTCGAGGTCAAGGCGGGCCAGCACCTGCACGTTCATGCCGGCGGTGAAGAAGCGGTAGCCGTCGCGCCCCGCCTCCTTGGCGCGCACCATCGCGGTGTCGGCATATTTCACCAGCGTGCCTGGCTCGACCGCGTCGTCCGGATACATGGCGATGCCGATGCTGGCGGTCATGCCCGCCTGCTGGCCTTCAAGGTCGAAGGGCGCGCGCAAGGCCTCGCGGATCTCATTAGCCAGGTGCGCCGCCCCTTCCTGCTGCTCGCGCGTCATGCTGAGGATGACGGCGAACTCGTCGCCCCCGAGGCGCCCGACCGCGCCGCGCTGCTCGCGCACGCGCACCAGCCGGTCGCTGAACTGGCGCAGCAGCTCGTCGCCCAGCTTCGGGCCGAGCGAATCGTTGACGATCTTGAAGCGGTCGAGCGTGATGAACAGCACCGCCACGCGCCAGGCCTTGTCCTGCGCCAGCTCGATCGTCTCGCGCAGGTGCTGGAAAAACAGCGTGCGATTCGGCAGGCCGGTCAGCGCGTCGAAGCTGGCCAGGTGCCGCAAGTGCTGCTGCGTCTGCAGGCGTTCGCTGATGTCGCGCGCCACGGCAATCAATAACTTGCTCGAACCGGCCTCCTGCCACTGCCAGCTGATCTCGACCGGCACTGCGCCTTCGCCGCCGGCGCGCAGCAGCTCGGTCTCGGCGATGTCGGCCTCGTGCGCCGCGCCATTCGTGGCCAAGTGCCGTTCCAGCTGGGCGCCGGTGGTCAGGCCCAGCGCCACCGGATCGATGCGCAGGAGCGCCTCGCGCGAAAAGCCGAGCATGCGGCAGGCGCCGTCGCTGACATCGACCAGCGCCAGGCTGGCCACGTCGATGAGGAAGATGCCGTCGGTGGTGGCGTCCATGGCGCTGCGAAAACGCCCCAGCGCCGCGGTGCGTTCGCGCACAGTGCGTTCCAGGCGCGCACCGTATTCGCGCGACTCGCGGTGCATCAGGCGCACCTCCAGCAGGTTGCGGATGCGCGTCATGACCTCGACCGTGTCGAACGGTTTACCCAGGAAATCGCGCGCGCCCGCTTCCAGCGCGGCCAGCTTCTTGTCCGGTTCGGCCGTCACCACCAGCACCGGCAGCCAGGATTCGCTCTCCAGCGGTTTTAACGCCTCCATCACCTGGAAGCCGTCCATGTGCGGCATGTGCAGGTCGAGAATGATCAGATCGAAGCGGAATTTCAGGTGCAGCGACACCACCTGGCGCGGGTCGGTCGTGCTGTGCACGTTCTCGTAGCCCGTGGTTTTCAGGAGGTATTCCAGCAGCTGCACGTTGACCGGCTGGTCGTCCACCACCAGCACGCGCGCGCGGCGCACATCGGCCGGCGTGATCATGGCGCGGCCCCTCCGGCGCCCTTGGGCGCACGCAGGTGCGCCAGCGTGGTGTCGATCGCCTCGTTGAACTGGTCGATGTCGATCGGCTTGGTGAGATAACGGAAGAACCCGGCCGCGATGCCGCGCTCGATGTCGCTCGCCATCGCATTGGCCGTCAGCGCGATCACCGGAATGTCGCGCGTGGCCGGCTCGCGCTGGAGCTGCGCCAGTACCTCCAGCCCGCTCATGCCGTGCAGGTTCAGGTCCATCAGGATGATCTCGGGGCGATGCGCGCGCGCCAGGGACAGGCCGAGCGGGCCGTCGCCGGCGGCAAGCAGGCGCAGGTCGGAGCGAAAGCGCACGATTTCCTCCACCAGTTTCAGGTTGGCCGGATTGTCCTCGACATACAGCAGCAGGTGGGGCGCGCCCTCCGCGCTCGTCGCTTCGACCGCCTCGGGCACGATGCCGGCGCCGGCGCTCGAGGGCAGCGGCGCCGTGGTGCCCAGCTCGATCGTAAACACGCTGCCGACACCGGGACTGCTGCTCATGGCGATGGTCCCGTTCATCAGTTCGACCAGGCGCCGCGTGACGACCAGGCCGATGCCGGTCCCCTCCTGGGCGCCGGCTTCCTGGCCGAGCCGGTTGAACGGTTGGAACAGGTTCTCCACCTGGTCGGCACGCAGGCCCATGCCGGTGTCCTGCACCGAGATGCGCAGGCGCTCGGGACCCGCCTGTACGCAGTCGAGCACCACGGCGCCGGCATCGCGGTTGTACTTGATCGCATTCGACAAGAGATTGATCAGCACCTGCTTGAGGCGCGTGCGGTCGGCCATCAGCACCGCGTCGACCTGCTGCGGGAACAGCACGCGGATGCCGCGCGCCGCCGCCAGCGGTTCGATCATGCCCTGGCATTCGCCCAGGATCTCGCCCAGCCCGACCGGCTCCATCGACAGCGTGATCGTCCCCGACTCGACTTTCGCCAGGTCGAGAATTTCGTTGATCAGCGTGAGCAGGTGGCGTCCCGACTTCAAAATGTGATTCGCGAATTCCTTCTTCTGCGCGTCGGTCGTCGGCAGCGCCTGCGACGTCAGGATCTGGGCAAATCCGAGAATCGCGTTGAGCGGCGTGCGCAGCTCGTGGCTCATCGAGGACAGGAAGGCCGATTTCGCCTGGTTCGCCTTGCGCGCCTCATCGATGGCGTTGGCCAGCTCGGCGTTCGCCAGCGCCAGCTGCAGCGTGCGTTCGTCGACGCGGTGCTCGAGCTGCTCGTTCAGGCGCATCACTTCCTGCTGGGCGCGCGAGCGCTCTTGCGCTTCGCGCACGATTTCGCCGTTCGAGTCTTCCAGTTCGCGCGTGCGCTGCTCGATCTCGGTCAGCATCGCGTTGAACGAGTCGGCCAGCTCGGCCGCCTCGTCGTTGCCGACGCGCGGCGCGCGCCGCGAATAGTCGCGGGTGGCGACGACGTCGCGCGCAATCTCGGTGACGGCGACGATCGGCGCCGTGATGACGCGTCCCATTCTGCGCATCAGGAGGTAGGCCGTGCCCATTGCCAGCAGCATCACCCCAAGCGCAATGGCCAGATAGTCGAGCGTGCGCGCCAGCATCCGGTTCTCGGCGTGCAGCCAGACCGTGCCGATGGTCTCGCCGTTTTCAACGATCGGGCGAAACACCACGAGCGACGCGCCCTCGGTACGCGCGCCGGCGCTTTGCGGCCGTGGCGGGAAGACCGCCGGTTTCCCGCGCGCCGAATAGGAAGCGAACAGGCGGCCGTTCTCGTCGAAAATCGCGGCCGCCCCGACTATCGGCCGGGTGCGCAGCAGCGCCAGGTTTTCGCCCGCCAGGCGCGGGTCGTCGAAGGCCAGCGCGGCCGAGGTCATGTGCCCGACCAGTTCGGCCTGGGTCGACAAGTCGTTCACCAGCGAGCGCTGGTAAGTGCGCAGGTCGTAGGTGATGATCAGGCCGACCGACACCAGCAGCGCGGCGAGGGTGGTGGCCATCACGACCAGCACCAGCTTCTTGCGGATCGAGGAGTGCCGGGTCACGAGGCCCCCGTCACGCGCAAGGCGACCGCCAGCAGGCGCGCGCTGATTTTGAGGCC
Organism: Massilia sp. CMS3.1; assembly: GCF_051262535.1. NCBI lineage: Bacteria > Pseudomonadati > Pseudomonadota > Betaproteobacteria > Burkholderiales > Oxalobacteraceae > Massilia > Massilia sp. CMS3.1. Next base: position 372,359 of record NZ_JBIMES010000002.1, read on the forward strand.
GCTCGGACCGACCCTACCCGGGAGCACGTCAAAAATGCATGCGGCATGAGATGTCTGTTGAAAAAAAGAAACGCGGCGGAAAACCGCCGCGATGCAGAATAGCAGGCCGGATTGTCGTCGTGTCGCACGGGACATTTATTAACGAACTTATCGAACTTACTCTACCCGCTCACGTGGTCTTTGGGTAGCGCGCGTCCGGAGCGCAGCAAGTTTGCCACACCCGTCCAAGCCTCGTCGCGCTAGAATGAACCATGCGCGACCACCCGCTGTCGCCGCCGCCGGGTGCGCCCGGCGCTACCTGAAGGAGCTGCACGTGACGAACGAGTTGATCGATCTTGCAACGAAAGTGGGCATGGCACTGCAGGCCAAACGCCTGGTGCTGGCGACGGCCGAATCCTGTACCGGCGGCGGCGTCTCGCAGGCCGTCACGGAAATCGCCGGCTCGACCGGCTGGTTCGAATGCGGGTTCGTGACCTATTCGAATTCCTCGAAAGCCGAGATGCTCGACGTGTCGCCGGCGCTGATGGCCCAGTTCGGATCGGTCAGCGAAGAAGTCGCGGGTGCAATGGCCGAGGGCGCGCTGGCCAACAGCAACGCCGACGTCACCGTCTCGACCACCGGCATCGCCGGCCCGACCGGCGCGGTGCCGGGCAAACCGGTCGGCACCGTCTGCTTCGGCTGGGCGCGCGGCGACACGACCCACACCGAGCGCCTCGTGTTCCAGGGCGACCGCCAGGCTGTGCGCGAGCAGAGCGTGGCGCATGCGCTGCGCGGCCTGCTGCGTTTTATTGAATAGCGAGGCGCGCATAGTGCGCCCTGCCAGGGCACCGCGCGCCGCGCTGCTGCTCGGCTGTGCGCTGGGCGGCGCGATGGGATCAGCCCATGCAGCCGGCGACGCCTCTCCGAACACCGCGGCCGGGGTCCAGACCGTGTACGCCGTCGGCGACATCGCCCGTTGCAGCCACCCCGACCCGCGCTGGTCGGGCGCCGCCGACACGGCCGCCGTGGTGGCGGCGGGCCTGGCAGCGGACCCGGATGCCGTCGTGCTGACCCTGGGCGACCACACCTATCCGCGCGGCACGGCTGCTGAATTCGCACAGTGCTATGGGCCTACCTGGGGCCGCTTCAAGGAGCGCACCTGGCCCTCTCCCGGCAACCATGAATACTATACAAAGGACGCGGCGCCTTATTTCGCCTACTTCGGCGCGCGTGCCGGCCGTGGCCATTACAGCCTGCAGTTGGGTGCTTGGCGCATTTATTCGCTCGACAGCAATCTGGCGGGCGCCGCGCAGGCCAGGCAGCTGGCCTGGCTGAAAGAAGAACTGGCACGCGATGCCCTTGCCGCTCCAGGCGCCACGCCGCCCTGCACGCTGGCATTCTGGCACCATCCGCTGTACAGTTCGGGCGGCCACGGCAGCGTGCCGGCAATGCGCGCGGCCTGGGCGCTGCTGCGGGAAGCCGGCGCCGAGCTGGTCCTGTCGGGCCACGACCACGATTACGAGCGCTTCGCGCCCCAGGATGCACACGGAAAGTTCGATCCGCAGGGCCCGCGCCAGTTCGTGGCCGGCACCGGCGGCGCCTATCCGACGCCCTTCCTGCTGCCCCTGGCAAACAGCGAAACGCGCGACGCCAGCCGCAACGGCGTGCTGCGATTGCGCCTGTACGCGGGTGGCTACGACTGGGAATTCCTGGAAGCGACCCCACCTCAGTTACCGAACGCCTCGCCACCCGACCACGGCAACGCTGCCTGCCACTGAATTTCAGCATTACCTCTTTTTCTGGAGCATCACATGAAAACCCGCCCACTGTTTGCCGCATCGCTGCTGATGGCTGCCCTGAACGGCGCCGGGGCGCAGGGCGGCGGGGGCAGCACCGTCAGCGCAAGCGCGGCGCCTGACACCAGCCTGCCCGGCATTCCGACCATCGCCTTCGACAAGTACACGCTCCCCAACGGCTTGCAGGTGATCCTGGTCGAAGACAAGCGCCTGCCCCTGGTGGCGGTCAACGTCTGGTACCACGTCGGCCCGGCCAACGAAGTGCCGGGCCTGACTGGCTTTGCCCACCTGTTCGAGCACATGATGTTCGCCGGCAGCAAGCACCTGCCGCGCGGTCTTGCCGACCGCCTGATGGAAGGCGCCGGCGCCAGCGACAGCAACGGCAGCACGGATTATGACCGCACCAATTACTACGACACCGTGCCCTCGAACCAGCTCGAGCTGGCGCTGTGGGTGCACGCCGACCGCATGGGCTACCTGCTCGACGTGCTCGACCAGAAGTCGCTCACCAACCAGCAGGACGTGGTGCGCAACGAACGCCGCGACACGGTCGAGAACGAACCCTACGGGATCGTCGAGGAAGCGCTGAACCACGCGCTGTTCCCGCCTGAGCACCCGTACCGCGCCTCGGTGATCGGCTCGCACGCCGACATCCAGAACGCCAGGCTGGAGGACGTGCGCGACTTTTTCACCCGCTACTACGGCCCGAACAACGCCAGCATCGTGATCGCCGGCGACATCGACAAGGTGAAAACGCGGGCCCTGGTCGCCAAGTATTTCGGCAGCCTGCGCCGCGGCCCGGCCGTGGTGCGCCCGAAGGTGACGACGCCCCCGATCACCCTTGAAAAACGCCTGGTGGTGCCGGACCGGGTCGAACTGCCGCGCGTGTACATGGGCTGGCTCACGCCCCCCGCGTATCAACCGGGCGACGCCGAACTGGCCGTGGCCGCGCAGATTCTCGCCGGCGGCAAGTCGAGCCGTTTGTACAAATCGCTGGTCTACGGGCGCCAGATCGCCCAGGACGTCGACGCCAACCAGGATGCGCGCGCCTTGACGTCGGCTTTCCTGATCGAGGTGACCGCGCGTGCCGGCCACACGCCGGCCGAAATCGAGGAAGCGATCGACGCCGAACTGGCCGCCCTGCGCGACCATGGACCGACCGAACAGGAAGTGGCGCGCGCACGCAACCAGATCGAAACGGCGATCGTCAGCTCGCTGGAAAAACTGGGCGGCGACGGCCTGGCCGACCAGCTGAACCATTACAACCAGTACACGGGCGACCCCGGCTACCTGGCGCAGGACGTCGCGCGCTTGCGTAACATCACCGCCGCCGATGTCAAGCAGGCCGCGCGCACCTGGCTGCAAAAGAAATCGCGCGTGGTCGTCGCCGGCGTGCCCGGCATTCCCGACCTGCCGCCCGACCCGCCGGCACCCAAGCCGCCGAAGGCGCGCTCCGGCCATGGCGCGGGCGGCATCAACGAAGCCGAAGCCTGGCGCGCGCAGATGCCGAAAGCGGGGCCGGCGCCGCGCATGAAGCTGCCGCAAGGCGACGCCTTCACACTGGCCAACGGCCTGACCGTCATCCACCACTACAATCCGGCGCTGCCGCTGGTGTCGGCCGAACTCGTCGTGCGCAGCGGTTCGGACGCCAACCCGCCTGCCCTGCCGGGCCTGGCCGGCTTCACGGCGCAGATGCTTACCGAAGGCACAGCCACGCGCAGCGCGCCGCGCATCGCCGACGACATCGCGCAGCTGGGCGCCTTCATGGACGCCGACAGCAGCACCGCGGCGTCCGCCGTCTCGCTGCTGTCGCTGCGTGCCAATTTCGGCGCCGCACTCGAGGTGCTGGCCGATGTCGTGCAGAACCCGGCCTTCCCGACCGCGGAAGTGGAGCGCCAGCGCGCCAGCCGCCTGGGCGACCTGATGCAGCAGCGCGACGAGCCGGAACTGATCGCGGCACTGGCCGCCGCCGGCGCCCTGTTCGGCCCGCGCCACCCGTATGGCTACGGCCAGCTGGGCACCGAACCGGCGATTCGCGCGGTGACGCGCGAAGACCTGCACGGCTTCTGGCGCCGCCACTACGTGCCGGGCAATGCGGCGCTGGTGGTGTCTGGCGATATTTCGCGCGCCGAACTGGAAACCCTGGCCGAGGCGCGCTTCCTCGCTTGGGAGAGCGCCCCGGTGCCGCCGCTGGTGCCCGGCACGCCCGTCACGACGAAAGCGCGCGTGGTGCTGGTCGACCAGCCGGGCGCGGGCCAGACAGCACTGCGCTTGACGACGCTCGCCGCCGATCGCAAGACGCCTTCCTACCCGGCGCTGGAAGTGATGAATGCCGCCTTCGGCGGCCTGTTCACCAGCCGCATCAACCAGAACCTGCGTGAAGACAAAGGCTATACCTATGGCGTGTACTCGGGTTTCAGATACGACCGCACGCCGGGACCCTTCATCATCGCCGGCAGCGTGCGCGCCAACGTCACGGGCGCCTCGGTGACCGAGCTGCTCAAGGAAGCCCAGGCCATGGTCGACAAACCCCTGGACCCCGACGAACTGGCCGGCGCGCGCAATGCGGAACTCTTGTCGCTGCCGAACCGCTTCGAGACCAACAGCGACATCGGTGCCAGCCTGGCCGAGACGTTTGTCTTCGGCCTGCCGCTCGACTACTACAGCCAGCTGCCGGCGCGCCTGGCCGCCGTCACGGCGGCCGACGTCCAGGCGGCGGCGAAGCGCTACCTCGATCCAGGCAAGCTGGTGGTTGTCGCCGTGGGCGAGCGCAAGAAGATTGCGCCGCAGCTGGAAAAACTGAAACTGGGCCCGAGCGAGTTGCGCGACAGCGAGGGGCAACTGCGTCCCTGAGGACGGATAGGTTGACAAGGAGAGGGCATGGCCGAGCTGACCGATGAACGCATCGTTCAATCATGGTCGCGCAACAGCGACCCGTGGGTGGCCGCCGTGCGCGGCCGGGAGATTGCCAGCCGCGCGCTGGTGACGGATGCGGCGATCGTGGACGCCGTGCGTTCTTGCACGCCGCGCATTGGGGTCGACCTCGGCTGCGGTGAAGGCTGGCTGGTGCGCGCGCTGCCGGAAGTAAACATGGTCGGGGTCGATGCCATTTCCGGCCTGGTCGAGGCGGCGCGGGCATCGAGCGGCAGCGCGGGCGACTTCCGGGTGATGTCGTACGAAGAGATCGCCGCCGGCACACTGCAGCTCTCGAGCGATGTCGCCATCTGCAATTTTTCGCTCATTGGCGAGGAGTCCACGGCCGGCCTGCTGCGCGCTGCGCCCACTTACCTGCGCCCGGGCGGTAGCCTGATCGTGCAGACGGTACACCCGCTCGTCTCCTGCGGCGACGCACCCTACGCCGATGGCTGGCGCGAAGGCAGCTGGGCCGGTTTCAGCACCGATTTTACCGATGCCCCGCCCTGGTATTTCCGCACGCTGGCGAGCTGGGTCGCGCTGTTCATCGACAGCGGCCTGCGTATCACGTCGCTGCGCGAACCGGTGCACCCGGAGACCGGCAAGCCGGTGTCGCTGATTCTGATGGGGCAATTGCCGGGCTGAGCCGGCTGGCCGGCACGCGCGAATCGCCTATTTCGCCGCGCGCGCGAGCTGCTCCAGGATCGCGTAGCCCGCTTTCACGCGGGCGGGAATCGGATAATTCCTGTTTGCCAGCATGACGACGCCGATTTTCTTGTCCGGCACGAAGAGCACATAGCCACCGAAGCCGCCGGTCGAGCCGGTCTTGTTGAACAGGATCGGCCCGCGCTTCGCACCGGAAGCCTGCGGCCGGACCGGATTGGCGTTCATGATAATGGTGTCCGAATTGCCGGCCAGCAGACGTCCGAGCGTTACCGGATAGGGATACTGTTCCCATCCTAGCCCTTGCACCACTGGCCCCACGTCGAAATGGCCGACATGGGTCGCCTCGACCGCGCGCTGCAGCGGTGCGGCGAGCCGGGAGGGATCGATATTGGCTTGCACGTAACGAATCATGTCGGCCGTGCTCGACTTGACGCCGTAGGCCTCGGCATCGAACACGCCGGGATTGACCCGGATCGCCTTGTTGGCACGGTTATAGCCCCACGCATAGTTTTCCTGGGCGCCGGCCGGCACCTTCACATAGGTCTGGCGCAATCCAAATTGCGGAAACAGCAGGCCTTCGACGGCGCCGGCAAAATCGCTCTTCATGGCCAGCGCGGCGATATACCCGAACAAACCCAGGCTCGGATTGGAATAGCGGCGCACCGTGCCGGGTGCGGCCTCCGGCTTCCAGCTCTGGAAATACGCCATCGCTTGGGGGAGGTCCGACACCTCTTCAGGCACTTGCAGCGGCAGCCCGCCTGCCGTATACGTGCCGAGATGGAGCAAGGTGGCGCGATCGAGTGCACTTCCTTTCAGTTGCGGCAGCCAGGTGCCAGGATGGTCGGCGAGCGACAGCGCGCCCTGCTCATGTGCGTAGGCCGCCAGCGTTGCCGCGAAGGTCTTGCTGATCGATCCCAGTTCGAACAAGGTGTGTTCACTGACGGCCGAATTCTGCTCGCGCGAGGCGAGGCCGTAGTTAAAGAAGCTGACCCGGCCATCGACCGTGACGGCAACGGCCATGCCGGGTACGTCATGCTCGGCCATAAGGGGCCGGATCGCCCCATCGACCGCGGCGCGCAGCGCCGTGGCATCGTCCGCAGCCCAGCCGGTGCCGGGGAAACACCATGCGCACATCAGGACCGCTGCTGCCCAGCGGACGCGCTTGCGTCGGGTCATCGAAGCCATATTTCCTTTTCTGATCGGATGAGCTGGAAGAGAATCTTGACATTATCGCCCAGCCCCGTCAGTGAGTAGCATTTTTGTAACTTGCAGTGGCATGCAGGACAAAAAAAAGCCCGTCAACTGACGGGCTTCGTGACTGCGGCGCCGCAGCGCCGGCAGACTTACGCCAGCGGATCGATCACAAACGCCGGCATCGCCGCCTTGTCCCGCGCGCAGTCGAGGAATTTATCTGCCGTCATCAGCGCTTCGTTGATGGTGACGTCCATATCCAGGTAGCGGTAGGTACCGAGGCGGCCGACGAAGGTGACGTTCGGCTCCTTGTTCGCCAGGTTCACGTACAGCTCGAGCTGCTGCTTGTCGCGCGCCAGGCGGATAGGATAGTAAGGGATGTCCTTCTCTTCGCACTGGCGGCTGTATTCCTTGTAGCAGATCGTCTTTTCGTGCTTTTCCCACGGCGAGAAGTGCTTGTGCTCGGTGATGCGGGTGTACGGCTTTTCGTTGTCGCAGTAGTTGATGACCGCGTTGCCCTGGTAGTCGCCGGTGGCGCGGAAGGTTTCGAAGTCGAGCGTGCGGTACGGCAGGCGGCCTTCGGCATGATTGAACCAGGCGTCGATCGGGCCGCTGTAGAAGACGTGCTCGTAATCCGATTTCAGGTCCGGGTCGAAACGGGTGTTCAGGTGCACGGTCACGCCCGGCACGGTGATGATGTTCTCGACCAGCGCCGTGTAACCGTCGGCCGGCATGCCCTGGTACTTGTGATTGAAGTAATTGTCGTCGTAGTTGAAGCGCACCGGCAGGCGTTTCAGGATGCTGGCGGGCAGTTCGCTCGGCTCCAGGCCCCACTGCTTGACGGTATAGGTCTTGAAGAAGGCTTCGTACAGTTCGCGGCCGACGAAACGCAGCGCCTGCTCTTCGAAGGTAGTCGGGTTTTCGATCGTCTTGTCGCCGAGCGACTGCAGGAATTCTTCCGCTTCGGCCGGACCCATGGTCTTGCCGAAGAACTGGTTGATCGTCAGCAGGTTGATCGGCAGCGTGAACACTTGCCCCTTGGTGATTGCCTTGACGCGGTTCACGTACGGCTTGAACTCGGCGTAGCGGTTCACGAATTCCCAAGCACGCTCGTTGTCGGTGTGGAAAATGTGGGGACCGTAGACGTGCAGCATGACGCCGGTTTCGGCATCGCGTTCGGAGTGGCAATTGCCTGCAATGTGGGGGCGCGATTCGAAGACTTCAACGGTGTAACCAGCTTGCGCGAGCTGGTTGGCAATCACAGCTCCGGAAAATCCAGCGCCGACAATGGCGATTTTCTTGTTCATGTGTATCTATCCTGACTGTTGATTGTTGATGGTCACAGGGAGCGCGGTCCACCGGCTGACCGGACCTGCGCCCATGCGTAAATTTCAGTTCTTGTAAGACGCTTAGCCTGTTCGCGGTCGTTCTTTTTATTAATACACCGACAATTATATGATGGGGTTCGGGTTAACCCCCGTTCGATTGGAAGGGGCCGGAACGCCCTTCCACACTGGCTTTCAGCATGATTGCGTTGCGTAATTTTCTGGCTTGCTCTAACATATGAACAAATATTCACATGTTTATAATGAACACACCCGATTATCCGAATGACGCGGTCGACCAGCTGGCGGACCTGTTCCACCTGCTGGGCGACCCGACCCGCCTGCGCATCGTGCTGGCCTGCCTGGGGCAGCCAACCGCAGTGGGCGAGATTGCCGCCACGCTTGCACTGTCGAGTTCCCTCGTCAGCCACCACCTGCGCCTGCTGCGCGCGGCGCGCATCGTCAAGGCCGAGCGCCAGGGCAAGCAGGTGTTCTACGCCGCCGCCGACGCCCACATCAGTACCCTGCTCGCCACCATGTTCGAACACATCGCAGAACCCACCACCGGAATCGACCCATGAGCCACGACCACGATCACGACCATCAGCATGGTCACGGCCACCACGGCCATGGCCACCACCATCACCACATTCCCGAACCCGGCCACGGGCGCGCCTTTGCGCTGGCGATCGCCCTGAATGCGGTTTTTGTAGCCATCGAATTCGTCTACGGCTTCCTCGCCAACTCGACGGCGCTGATGGCCGACGCCGGACACAACCTGTCGGACGTGCTGGGGCTGATACTGGCCTGGGGCGCGGCGCTGCTGGCGAAACGCGCGCCAAGCGCGCGCTATACCTATGGCATGCGCAGCTCCTCGATCCTGGCCGCGCTCGGCAATGCGATGCTGCTGCTACTGGCCTGCGGCGCGATCGCCTGGGAAGCGGTGCACCGCTTCACGGCGCCGGCCCCGGTGGAAGGCCTGACCGTGTCGGTGGTGGCGGCCATCGGCGTGGCCATCAACGGCTTCTCGGCCTGGCTCTTCATGGCCGGCAGCAAGGGCGACCTGAACATCCGCGGCGCCTACCTGCACATGGCGGCCGACGCCGCGATCTCGCTGGGGGTGGTGATTTCGGGACTGGTCATCATGGGCACCGGCTGGACCTGGCTCGACCCGCTAGTGAGCCTGGTGATCGTGCTGGTGATCGTGCTTGGGACCTGGTCACTGCTGCGCGAATCGCTGCGGCTGGTGATGGCCGCCGTGCCCGCGAGCGTCGACGCGGTGGCGATCGACCGATTTCTCGCCGGGCAGCCCGGCGTGGCCGAGGTGCACGACCTGCACATCTGGGCGATGAGCACGACGGAGACGGCGCTCACTGTCCATCTGGTGATGCCGGGTGGTTATCCGGGAGACCGGGCGATCGAGGAGATCGTGACGCGCTTGCGCCACGATTTCGCGGTCAAGCATTGCACGCTGCAGGTCGAAGAGGGGACCTTGCAGCACCGCTGCGCGCTGGTGACCTGATAACGCAGAGCACGACCGCGTGGGCACTTCAGCGTGCCCACGCGACGTTTCAGCCAGCTAAATTGGCGAACAACGCGGTGCTCAGGTAACGCTCGCCAAACGACGGGATGATCGTCACGATCACCTTGCCGGCATTCTCCGGCCGCGCCGCCACCTGCATCGCCGCCCACAGCGCCGCGCCCGACGAGATCCCGACCAGCAGCCCTTCCTGGCGCGCGGCGGCGCGCGCCGTCTCGAAGGCGTTGTCGTTGCTGACGGTGATGATTTCGTCGTAGATCGCGGTGTTCAAGACTTGCGGCACGAAGCCGGCGCCGATGCCCTGGATCGGGTGCGGGCCCTTGGTACCTTTCGACAGCATGGGCGACGCCTCCGGCTCGACCGCGATGGCCTGGAAGCCGGGCTTACGTTCCTTCAGCACTTCGCCGACGCCGGTGATCGTGCCGCCAGTGCCGATGCCGGCAACCAGAATGTCGACCTTGCCGTCGGTGTCGCGCCAGATTTCCTCGGCCGTCGTGCGCCGGTGCACTTCCGGGTTGGCGGGATTGTTGAACTGTTGCGGCATGAAGGCGCGCGGGTCGCTCGCGACGATCTCTTCGGCGCGGCGGATCGCGCCCAGCATGCCTTCGGAGCCGGGCGTGAGCACGAGTTCGGCGCCATAGGCGCGCAGCAGCATGCGCCGTTCGTTGCTCATGGTTTCCGGCATGACAAGCTTGCAGCGGTAGCCGCGCGCGGCGCAGACCATGGCCAGCGCGATGCCGGTGTTGCCGCTGGTCGGCTCGACCACGACGGTGTCGGGGCCGATCAGGCCGGCCTGCTCGGCTGCCTCGATCATCGACAGGCCGATCCGGTCCTTGACGCTGTGCGCGGGATTGTAGAACTCGAGCTTGGCCAGGATTTCCGCCCCGCCCGGCGCCAGCTTGCGGATCCTGACGAGCGGGGTGTTGCCGATCAGTTCAGTGACATCGTTCGCAATTCGCATAACCGTTCTCCCACCAGTAAGTGTCGTTTATTTAACGCCGAGCAGTTCCACATCGAAAATGAGATCCGTGTCCGGCGGAATCATGCCGCCCGGTGCGCCGCGCTTGCCATAGGCGAGCTGGCTCGGAATGATCAGGGTGCGCTTGCCGCCGATCTTCATGCCGGCCACGCCCTGCTCCCAGCCCTTGATGACCTGGCCGGCGCCGAGACGGAACTCGAGCGGCTCGCGGCCGCCGTCGAGCGAGGAATCGAATTTGCGGCCACGCCCGGTGCTTGATAGCGGCTTGTGGAACCAGCCCGTGTAGTTGACCCGCACCTGGCTGCCGAGCGTTGCTTCGCGGCCCTTGCCGACCACGCGGTCGATGGTCTCGAGCTGGGGACCCGATGGTGGTGGCGGCACGGGTTGCGCAGCCTGCGCGGCGGCAGCGGCCTGGGCGGCGGTGCTGGGTTCAAGGGCGGCGGCGGCCTGGCCGGCGGCCTGCTGAGAAGCGGCGGCGGCCTGGTCGGCCGCACTCTGGACGCCCTGCTGGCGCACGGTGCTGGCTGCCTGGTCGGCGGCGGGGGCGTTTTGCGGGGCATTCGCCGGGGTGGCGGCCGGAGTGGCCTGCTGGGCGTTGGCGGCAGCGGCCGCCAGCATCAGGGCGGCTAAAGTGATACGACGCATCATGAGGGCTCTTTCAATGACAGGGTTTCAAGCGATATCCCATCATAGCAAGCCCGGGGCACGATGCCCAGCGGGGACTCAGGTGGTTACAAAGTCCGGTTGCGTGGCCTTGGCAGCCTGCTCCTGCGCGAGCGCTGAGGCAAGCGCCGCCCCGGCCATGTTGCGCAAGATGTGGGCGGCCGCGATCATGCCGAAGCTGGCCGTCACCACCATGCTCGAACCGAAGCCGGCGCAGTTCAGGCCGGTGACGCTCGACCCAATCTCGCAGGCGTCTTCGCTTTCCGGATAGCGCAGCGGCTCCATCGAGAACACGGCGTCGATACCGTATTTCTGCTTCTCGCCACGTGAAAAACCATACTGCGCGCGCAGCAGCTTGCGCACCTTTTTCAGCAGCGGTTCCTGCTCCGTGCGGCCGAGGTCGCGCACCTCGATCTTTGTCGGGTCGATCTGGCCGCCGGCGCCGCCGATGGTGACCAGGGGCAGCGCGTGCTCGCGGCAATACGCGATCAGGGCGGCCTTGGCCTTGACGCTGTCGATGGCGTCGACGACGTAGTCGAAACCTTTTCCATCGATCATCTGCCGGATGTTGTCGGGATCAATAAAGTCCTCGACCAGGGTCACCTTGCAGAACGGATTGATCTGGGCGATACGGTCGCGCAGCGCCTCGATCTTCGGCTGGCCGATCGTGCTTGTCAAGGCCTGGATCTGGCGGTTGACATTCGATTCGGCCACGTTGTCGAGGTCGATCAGGGTCAGGTGGCCGACGGCGCTGCGCGCCAGCGCCTCGACGATCCAGGAACCGACGCCGCCCACGCCGATCACGCAAACGTGCGCCGTGCGGAAGCGTTCGAGTGCACGCTCGCCGTAGAGGCGGGCAATGCCGCCGAAGCGGCGCGCAAAGTCGATGTCGGCATCGATTGCCGGAGAAAGGAGTAAGGTGTCGTTCGAGGTCATCCGGGCATTTTACCGGACCGGTCTTTCACGCCTGCTCTAAAATGACGCTTAGTCAATCAAAAAACTTCCCACTGTCAAAAATACGCACATGAACGATTTCCTTCCTGATACGGCGCCCGGCTTCGACCAGCCCATCGCCGTGCTCAAGCACTGCCACGGCCGCATCCGCAAGCAAATAAGCACCCTCGAGCGGCTGCTGTCGCACCTGCCCGAGCACGGCGCTGATGAGGCCGCGCGCCAGGCGGCAAGCGCCGTACTGAAGTATTTCGAGAAGGCCGCGCACCTGCACCACGACGACGAGGAACAAGACCTGATTCCGATGCTGCGCGCCGTGGCGCAAGGGGAAGACGCCGCCACGCTGCAGGCACTGGCGCCTGTGATCCTGCAAGACCACCAGGATATGGACGCGCTCTGGCAGGATTTGCATGAGCAGCTGACCGCGATTGCCGACGGCGGCGCCGGCACCCTGTCGAGCTCGAGCGTGCAGCGCTTTAGCCAACGCTACCTGGCCCATATGGAGCGCGAGGAAAGCACGATGGCGCCGATGGCAATGCGCCTGTTCTCGCCTGACCAGATGACGCAGCTCGGCACGGCGATGGCGCGCCGCCGCGGCATCGGTGAAGAAACGAGCGCCGTGCAGCCAACGATCGGCGATGCGGTGGCCGACCTGCGCAAGGATTACGGCCAGGCCAGCCTGAACGAGGACGACGTGCTGGACGACCCGATGCTGCAGTTCACGCGCTGGTTCGAGCAGGCGATCAGCGCGCAAGTGAACGAGCCGAATGCGATGAACGTGGCGACGACCGATGCCGATGGCCGGCCGAGTTCGCGCATCGTGCTGGTAAAACAGTTCGATGAACGCGGCTTCACCTGGTACTCCAACTATGACAGCAGGAAAGCTCAGGAACTGCACGCCAATCCGCACGCAGCCCTGCTATTCTTTTGGAGCGAGCTTGAACGCCAGGTTCGCATCGAAGGCCGGGTCGAAACGACCTCGGCTGAAGAAAGCGACAAGTATTTCCACAGCAGGCCGTTGAAGAGCCGCCTGTCGGCGATCGCCTCCCGGCAGAGCGCGCCGATCGACAACCGCGCGGCCCTGGAACGGAACTACGAAGCGGTCGCCGCCACTGCGGGCGACGCGCCGGCGCGGCCCTCCAACTGGGGCGGTTTCCGCCTGGTGCCCGAGCGCATCGAGTTCTGGCAGGGACGCCGCTCGCGTTTCCACGACCGCATCGTCTACACGCGGCAGGAAGACGGAAGCTGGGCAAGGCAGCGTCTGCAACCGTAAGCACCTGTCTCATCGGTTGACGCTAGGCTTAACTGACTGGCATTAGGCCAATGGCCTCAATGACGTCTTCAGCGGTCGGCTCCACGCGGGCGTTCAAAGCACGTCTGCGGCGTCGCGAGGTATCACGAAGCCGGATGAACGCGTGGGCGGCATCAGGGTCGCGGCTGATCACATTCCCGGGTAGAGCCGACCACACTACTTCATCCAGTGCGTGAACGTTTTACGAAACTTCGCCACCTTGGGCGCGACAACGAACGCGCAATACCCCTGCATCGGGTGCTGGGCATAGTAATTCTGGTGATATTGCTCGGCCTTGTACCAGGTCTCGCTCGGCAGAAGTTGGGTAACGATCGGCGCGTCCCAGACCGAGGCCATCTCCGCGATCACCTGGCGCGCGGTCGCTTCCTGCTCCGGGTTCTCGAAGAAGACCACGGACCGGTATTGCGGGCCGACGTCGTTGCCCTGGCGGTCTTGTGTCGTCGGATCGTGGATCGTGAAGAAGATTTGCAGGATGTCGCGGTAGCTGATGACGGATGGATCGAATTCGAGCCGCACGATCTCGGCGTGCCCGGTGCCGGCGCCGCAGACCTGTTCGTAGGTCGGGTTCACGACATGCCCGCCCATGTAGCCCGATTCGACGCGCGTGACGCCGCGCACTTCAAGGTACACGGCCTCGACGCACCAAAAACATCCGCCGCCCAGAATTGCCACCTCGCCCTGCCCTCGCTCGTTCATCGCATGCCCCGTCATTGCATTGAATGACCCGATGCTAACGCAAAGGGGCGCTTCATGGGGGCGCGATAGGGACTGTGATGCGCCCGTGGCGACGGCCGGCAAGCGGCGGTGGCATAATGTGCATGCAACTTTCCAAGGTACCGATGAATACACGCTCCCCCCGCGCCGCCGCGCGCGGTTTCGACTCGGCGCATTTCCGCCAGGCGCTGTCGCAATTTGCCACCGGCGTGACCGTGATCACGACGCGTCTCGCCGACGGCAGCTTTCGTGGCCTGACCGCCAGTTCGTTCAATTCCGTCTCGCTCGACCCGCCGCTGGTGCTATGGAGCCTGGGTGCGGGCGCCAACAGCATGCCTGTTTTTTCCGGCAACTCGCATTACGTCATCAACGTGCTCGCCGCCGGCCAGCAAGACCTGGCGCTGCGCTTTTCGCGCCGCACCGACACCAATCCCTTCGAGGGCATCGACTACGAACTCTCGCGCACCGGCCTGCCGATTTTAACGGGCGTGGCCGCCTGGTTCGAATGCCACAACCGCAGCCGCTACCCGGAAGGCGACCACGTGATTTTTGTCGGCGAAGTCGAGGAGTGCAATGTGCAGCCGCAGGCGGGCCTGCTGTTTCATGGTGGGCGTTTCGGCAGTACCGGGCCGGCCTGACCACTGCCCCGCCAGGAAGGCACGCCGTGCATGTGCCGAGGATTGCGCCAGCTTGCCGGAGTTTCGGGCAAGTTGCGCACGGCTCCGCGCCCTACCATGCTCTCCACATCAACGCCGCTCGCGTGGCACAACATGGAGAGCAATCATGAGTAAAGTCTGGTTCATTACGGGTGCCGGCCGCGGCATTGGCGCCGACGTCGTCCGTGCCGCCCTTGCCCAGGGCGACAAGGTGGTCGCCACGGGACGCAATCTTGCACAACTACAGGCAAGCTTCGGCGCTGCCGATCCGGCACGCCTGATGCTGGTCGAACTCGACGTCGCCGTGGAGGCCCAGGCCCTGCCTGCCGTGGAGGCGGCCGTCGCCCGATTCGGTCGTATCGATGTGCTCGTCAACAATGCGGCCTATGGACAAATGGGCAATCTGGAAGAGGTGCCGATGGCCGATATCGGGCGCCAGTTCGCCGTCAACGTGTATGGCGTGATGCACATGCTGCAGGCAGCCCTGCCTGTCATGCGCCGCCAGCGCGCGGGCCACGTCATCAACATCAGTTCGGTTGGCGGCCTGGTCGGCTTCAACGGCGCGTCAGTGTATTGCGCTACCAAGTATGCGATCGAGGGCTTGTCGGCCTCGCTCGCACTCGAACTGAAACCGTTCGGTATCCACGTCACGGCCGTCGAGCCTGGTTTCTTCCGCACCGAATTCCTTGAACAGAGTTCAGTCCGCTACGGCACGAGGGTGATCGACGATTACGCCGCACAGGGCTCGGTCGAAGACGCCTACAGCCCGTACCGGGGCAAGCAACTGGGTGATCCGGCCAGGCTTGCCGCCGCGATCGTCCGGCTGGCCGGGATGGAAGCGCCCCCTGCCCAGTTCCTGGCGGGAAGCGACGCCGTCGCCATGACGAGCACAGCGCTGGAGGCGCGCAGTGCCGATTTGCAGGAATGGCGGGCCCTATCGGCATCGACCGACCACCAGGCATGAGCCAGGGGCCCGCATCATGACACCATTCGGCCATTCGCCCCCTGCCGGCACCGGCGCACCCGCCCTGGCGCGTTTGGCCTGCCTGCTGGCCGCACATGCGCCCCATGACGGTTCGTTCGCGACCTGCATTCCCGGCGTTCACGCGATACGCGCCGGCAGTGCGAGCACGGAACTGGTGCATGGCCTGCACCGGCCGGCGCTGTGCATCGTCGCACAAGGAGCCAAGACGGTCATGCTCGGGGCCGAATCCTACGACTACGATCCGTCGCGCATGATGATCTTTTCGCTCGACCTGCCGGTTGCGGCCTTGATCCGTCAAGCCAGCACGGCGGCGCCTTACCTGTCGTTCCGACTCGATTTCGACCAGGAGCGCCTGGGAGAACTGATCCTGAAGGTCTATCCCGACGGCGTGCCGCTCCTGCGCGAAAACCGCGCCGTGCACGTCGCCCAGGCGGGAGAACCCGTGATCGACGCGGCAGCACGCCTGATGGCGCTGGCGGCCCAGCCGGAAGACGCTGCACTGCTGGCGCCGCTGGTGATCGACGAAATCATGCTGCGGCTGCTGCGCAGTCCGTTCGGTGCCCGGCTGGCGCAGCTCGGCCGCATCGAATCGCACCGGATCGGCAAGGTCGTCGCCTGGATCCGCGCCCATTTCGACCAGGCTATCCGCATCGACGAGCTGGCTGCGCTGGCACACATGAGCACTTCCTCGTTGCACGAGCAATTCAAGTCGCTGACCTCGATGAGTCCCGTGCAATTCCAGAAAACGCTGCGCCTGCAGGAAGCGCGCCGGCTGATGCTGTCCACCGGCATGAATGCGGGCCTGGCCTGCCAGCGCGTCGGTTATATGAGCGTGTCGCAATTCAGCCGCGACTATGCGCGTCACTTCGGCACGCCCCCGACGCGCGACATGACGCGCCTGCGCGACGGTGATTTGATACATGCCGTCTCCTTCACGCAGTAGGCAAGCCGGGCCTTACGTTGGACAAAAATGAAAATGGCTGTCGCAGTTTGAAAAGATCCCCCGGCATGTCCTTTTTATAATGGCTCGGCCCGGCGCAGCGGCATCGTTCGCTTCGCCTTCCTACAAGAACCGAGACCAGGACCTCCATGCACCACGCCGATTCGCCAAGTAAAGCCTCTTTCCACTGGGACGATCCGCTGCTGCTCAACAGCCAGCTGCTTGATGACGAACGCATGATCCGCGACGCGGCCAACGCCTACTGCCAGGACAAGCTGCAGCCACGCATTCTCGAGGCCTTCCGCCACGAGAAAATGGACAATTCGATCTTCCGCGAGATGGGCGAACTCGGCCTGCTCGGTCCGACCATTCCCGAGCAGTACGGCGGCCCCGGCCTGAACTACGTCGCTTACGGCCTGATCGCGCGCGAAATCGAGCGTGTCGATTCCGGCTACCGCTCCATGGCCAGCGTGCAGTCCTCGCTCGTCATGGTGCCGATCTACGAATTCGGCAACGAAGAAACGAAGCAAAAATACCTGCCGAAACTGGCCACCGGCGAATGGATCGGCTGCTTCGGTTTGACCGAGCCGAACCACGGCTCCGATCCCGGTTCGATGGTGACCCGTGCGCGCAAGGTCGATGGCGGCTATTCGCTCACCGGCTCGAAGATGTGGATCACGAATTCGCCGGTGGCCGACGTGTTCGTGGTCTGGGCCAAGGATGACGAAGGCGCGATCCGCGGCTTTGTGCTCGACAAAGACTCGAAAGGGTTGTCGGCCCCGGCGATCCACGGCAAGTTCGGCCTGCGCGCGTCCGTCACCGGCGAAATCGTGATGGACAACGTGTTCTGCCCGGAAGAGAACGCCTTCCCGGACGTGCGTGGTTTGAAAGGTCCGTTTACCTGCCTGAACTCGGCGCGTTACGGCATCGCCTGGGGCGCGCTGGGCGCTGCCGAAGCGTGCTGGCACGCGGCGCGCCAGTACACGCTCGATCGCCACCAGTTCGGCAAACCATTGGCGGCAAACCAGCTGGTACAAAAGAAGCTGGCCGACATGCAGACCGAGATCACGCTCGGCCTGCAGGGCTGCCTGCGCCTGGGCCGCATGAAGGACGAGGGTACCGCTGCGGTGGAAATCACCTCGATGATGAAGCGTAATTCCTGCGGCAAGGCGCTCGACGTGGCGCGGGTGGCGCGCGACATGCTGGGCGGGAATGGCATTTCGGACGAGTTCGGGATCATCCGCCACATGGTCAACCTGGAAGTCGTGAACACCTATGAAGGCACACACGATATCCACGCGCTGATCCTGGGCCGGGCGCAGACGGGCATCGCCGCGTTCTGACAGAGTCTGCGCGTTTTCCCCGGTTCCTTACCCGAGCCGGGTTAAAGCTTAGCTGAGCGTATCGATTTGCCATCAACTCAAATAAATTGTCTTTACAGTAACGAATCGACGCATATTTCGCGTTACCATGTGTGCTAGATCACACGTTGTCCCGCTAGTGTTCCACCTATCTCAAGTGCAGGAACATGCCCTCATCTGGCCAACCAGTATTGACGAATTTGCGATCACACGATGCGTCGGCGTTGTCGCTTGATCTATTGCTGAGCAATTTGCCGGGTGTCGTCTACCGCTGCGTGAACGACCCCAGCTGGACCATGATCTTCCTCAGCGCCGGGGTCGAGAAGCTCACCGGCTATCCGCCGTCCGCCTTCACTGGCGAGCACGCGATGTCGTATGCCAGCCTGATCCACCCCGACGACCGCGCCAGGGTGGTCGACGACACCAATGCGGCGATCCGCGAACGTCGTCCTTTCCAGTTAAGTTACAGAATCACGACCGCGTCCGGCAAGCTGCGCTGGGCCTGGGAGCAGGGTTCGGCCGTCTTCGACGAACACGGCAATGTCGAGGCGCTCGAAGGCTTCGTTGCCGACATCACGGTACTGCGGCGCGCCGACCTGCTGGTGCAGGAACAGGCGGCGCTGCTGGACCAGGCGCGCGATGCGATCTTCGTGATGGACACGGGTTCGCGCATCATCTACTGGAACAAGGGCGCCGAGCGGCTCTATGGCTGGGACGCGGCCCAGGCCATCGGACAGCGCATGTGCGACATGCTGTGCGACAACCACGCGGCCTATAGCGAGGCCTACAAGACGGCGCTCGACGAAGGCGAATGGGTCGGCGAACTGCTGCAGCACCGGCGCGACGGCACGCAACTGCAGGCCGACACCCGCTGGACCGTGGTGCCGGCCGACCCGGCGTCAGGCGTGCCGCAGAAGATCCTGGTGATCAGCACCGACATCAGCGAGCGCAAGAACAACGAAGCGCGCATCCATCGCCTGGCCTATTTCGACGCGCTGACCGAGTTGCCGAACCGCGCCAGCCTGCTCGACCACCTGCGGCGCGCCCTGCTCGGCAGCGCGCGCTCGCGCAAGATCGGGGCCCTGATGTTCCTCGACCTCGACAACTTCAAGACGCTCAACGATACGCACGGCCACGCGGCCGGCGACATGCTGCTGCAGGCAGTCGCGCGGCGCCTCGAGCACAGCGTGCGCGAAGCCGACATGGTCGCGCGCATCGGCGGCGACGAGTTCGTCATCCTGGTCCAGCCCGAGGAAGACACGCTAGAGGCGGCGGCGCACCAGGCCGAAACCGTGGCGGCCAAGGTGGTTGCTGCCATGCGCACGCCGTTCCAGCTGGCCGACTTCGCATATGCGGTGTCGACCAGCGTCGGCGTGACGATGATCAGCGGCGCGCTCGATACGGTGGAGTCGGCCCTGAAGCAGGCCGACACGGCGATGTACCAGGCCAAGGCGGCCGGCCGGAATACCTTCCGCTTTTTCGATCCCGACATGCAGGCCAAGTGGAACGCCCGTTCGGAACTGGAAAACGGGTTGCGGCGGGCGCTGCGCAATCATGAATTCATGCTCAACTACCAGCCGCAACTGGACGAAGCCAGCCGCGTGATCGGCGCCGAGGCGCTCCTGCGCTGGCGCCAGCCGAACGGCGAAATCCTGTATCCGACCGACTTCATCAAGCAAGCCGAGGAAACCAGCCTGATCGTCGAGATCGGCCGCTGGGTGCTGGCCACCGCCTGCAACGAACTGGCGGCCTGGCAGCGTAATCCGGTGACGAAGCACTTGTCGCTGTCGGTGAATGTGAGCGCGCGCCAGTTCGTCGAACCCGATTTCGTCGCCATGACCCAGGAAATCCTGGCCGCCACCGGCGTCGATCCGCACGGTTTGAAATTCGAGCTGACCGAGACCCTGGTGGTGACCGATTTCGCGCACACGGTCGAGACCATGGAAACGCTGCGCCGCCTCGGCATCACGTTCTCGCTCGACGACTTCGGCACCGGCTACTCGTCGCTGGCCTACCTGCGCAAGCTGCCGCTCGACCAGCTGAAAATCGATTATTCCTTCATGCGCGACGTGCTCACCGACCGCAACGACGCCTCGATCGTGCGCTCGATCATCGCGCTCGGCGGCAGCCTGGGGCTGCAAGTGATTGCCGAGGGCGTCGAAACCCAGGGCCAGCGCGAGTGGCTGTCCGAAGCCGGCTGCTTCGTCTACCAGGGTTTTCTCTATGAACGCGCATTGAGCGGCGAGCATTTCGCGGCTTATGCGGCAGTATTGCATTAGATGCGGAGACGAAAAAAAACCGGCCGGGCCTGCGCCCCGCCGGTTTTTCGCGCACTGCAGGCAGTGTATTAAAACTTGTAGCCGACCGCCAGCACCACGGCAACCGGGTCCAGCTTCATGTGCTGGGTCTGGCCGGTCGAAAAGTGCACGTCGGTGCGCACGCGGCTCTTGTTGACGGTCACGTCGGCGAACCAGCGCTCGCTGAAGTTCATCGCCACACCGAGCTGAGCCGTGTAGGTGAACTTGTTGTCGATCTCGAAGGTCGTTGCCGGGCCGCCTGGGTTGGTCAACGCGGTCAATACGCCCGAACCGCGTTCCTTCATGAAGAAGGCGTAGGTGGCACCGACGCCGACGAACGGACGGAAGGTGGCCGTCGGCGCGAAGAAGCGGTACTGCGCAAACAGGGTCGGCGGCAGCGCCTCGACCGTACCCAGTTGGCCGGTGCCGGCGATCGAACCTGCACCAATGATCTTGTGTTTGTACGGCGTGCCGAGCGCGCCTTCGAGCGAGATGTTGTCGGTCAGGCCGTAGGCAATGATCACCACCGGCTGGATGTCACGCTCGACATCGGCCTTGGTGAACGGCAGGGCCGGCGCGGAGACGTTGCCGCTGTCGACCTTCGGGGTCAGCTGGTTGAAGCCGAACTTTGCCGTAAACTGGCCGGCCGACTGTGCCGATGCACTCGCGGCGCACGCCAGCGCGGCGCTGGCGATCAAGGTCCTGGCGACGCTATTCATACGTACTTTCATACTTTCTCCTGAATTCTTGTGACGACCGGCTGTACCGGCCTGCCCGCAGGCCGGTACAGCCGAGCAATTTTTTATAAGGATTACAGCCAGCCCTTTTTGGCCATGTCTGACAAGACATAGCGCGCGACCAGCCAGTACTCGTACGGAGTCGGGTGGATGTCGTCGGCGAACATGTAGTGGCTCACGTCCGGACCCGACAGCGTGCTCTTGGTGCAGGTGAGCGAAGACTCGGTGGTGCAGGCCGGAACCGCGGTGTTGGTCAGGCCGTAAGGCGCAGGATTGGTCACCTGGTCGCGGCTGATCGTGAACAGGTCGACGTAGGCGATGCGCGCGTCGTCGCCGAGGCCAGCCTTCAGCTGTGCGTTGAAGGTGTCGACCATGGCCTTGATCAGCGCCTGGATCTCCACGCTCTGTTTCTTGCCCGACGGGGTGCTGGCAACATCCGGCAGGTTGTTGACGATCACATAGTTCGCGCCCTTGGCGACCAGCTCGGTCTTGACGATGGCGGCCAGTTCGACGCCGGCCTTGCCCATTGCAGCGACCATCAGCGGACCTTGCTGGGCGGCGTAGTCGGCGCCTGCCTTGGCGCCGGCCGCTTGCGCGTCGGTACCGGCCTTGGCGGCGGCGGCCAGCGCTACGTCTTGCGGTGCGCCGAGCTGGATCGCTGCCATCGCGGCCGCGCCGGCGATAGCCTGCTGACTGCCCCCTGCGGCCGCTGCGTTCTGGACTGCCAGGCCGATGCGCTGCTGGGCAATAGCCTGGTTGGCGGCCGGCACGGTGGCAACCAGTCCACCGATCAGCAGGGTCGGGAATGCGGTCTGGCCGGCGCGGGTGCCGGCGACCGTGGCGCCGCTGCTCAGCTGGCCGAGCAGCATCAGGACGTCGTTACCGCCGGCCATGATGGTGACCAGTTCGGTGCCCTTGAACTTGCCGCCGGTCTTGGCCAAATGGTTCGCGACCTGGCTCACGACCGGCAGGGTCATCTGGCCCAGTTGCGGGTTCACGGCACGGTTGCCGGAGCCGATCGGATCGCTCACGCGGGCGCCGCCCTGTGCGTAGTTGAAACAATTGGCGTTGTTGACGATCGCGACATTGAAGTCGAGCGCCGGGCTGGCGTTGTCCGCGCCGAGCAGGCCGGTCTGGGCGGCGCATGGCTTGGGCAGGTTCAGTTCCGCGGCCAGCACTTCAGTCCAGTTCAGGCCGGTGTAGGCGGCGTTCGCGCTCGTGTTGTCGCCGTTGATGGTGTACTTGCCGCCGCCGGCGGCCGTGATGGCGCCGACGTTATAGGTGCCGACGTCCGACAGGCTGTCGCCGAAGGTGACTTGCTGGGTGAACGCAACCTTGTGCGTTTGATCGCCACCGCTGCTGCCGGTGCCGCCGCATGCAGCCAGCGTCGCTGCGGTCAGCAGCGCGAGCGCGAAATTCATTTGACGCATTGTGTCTCCTGATAGGAATGGATATCTTATTTGAAAAAGCGGCCGTGCTATTCATGACCCGGAACTTACATTCCAGTGTTTTTTTCGTTTCTTTAGAAATTTTACTGGCGCGATGTCATTCAAACGACTGGCAGTTTCAGGGTAACAACAGTTTCAAACTATAACAAGCTTGGCTGAATGTAATCGCGCGACAGCGAATGGGGCGAAGACATGGCGCCAGGGTATCGGTCGCTGCGTGGCCGCTGTTCAAGTCGCGGGAAAAATTTGGGCAAGGCATGTTGCGCCAACATAGGGGATGTACAATCAATGAGGTAAAAAATCGGATTTTTTAAGATTTTTCAACCTTTTGACTGGTCGCGATGATATCAGCCGAGCGTTTATCGCACAGTCTTCCTCCCCCGCCTGCACCCGATCACGCCGGCCACGCACTGGCTCTGCTTCGCACATGGGACATTGACGGCATCAGGGCTGCGCTCGATTCCGCCATTGCAGAGAATTCGCTTTCCTTGCTGTATCAGCCGCTCGCCAACCTGCAGAGTGGGGCCGTGTGCAGCCTCGAAGCGGTCCTGTGCTGGCCTCACCCTGTCCATGGGATGCTGGACGCAATGCAGATTTTCGCATTGGCTGATGCGGTCGGGAGGACCGGTGCTGTCGGTCACTGGGTACTTGAGCGCGCATGCCAGGATACCCGGCGCTGGAGCGACCAGGAACGGGCGGGACTGAAGGTGGCGATCAATGTGGCTCCAAGCCAATTCTGCGATCCCGGCTTCGGGATCGCCGTCGCCGGGCAACTGCAGGCATCCCGGATCGCGCCGTCCATGCTGTCGCTGGAGATCACGGAGGCAGCGCTGACCCGGGCCGGTCCAGACTGCGATGCGCTGCTGGCAGGTTTTGGCGCACGCGGTCTGCACCTGACGCTCGACGACTTCGGCGCTGGCCATGCCTCGCTCAGCAACCTGAAACGCTATCCGTTCGATGCCATCAAGATCGACGCGCATGTCGTTCGCAACGTCGATACCGACAGTAGTGATGCAGCCATGTGCCGCAGCATCATCGCGGTTGCTCACCATCTTGGCATGCTTGTCGTGGCCGAAGGCGTCAGCACGGAAGCTCAATGTGATTTCCTGCGCCGAAACATGTGCGACCACATCCAGGGTCCGTTCTTCTCCCTGCCGCTCACGCCGGAGCAGGTCGATGGGTTCCTGGCAGAGCGGCGCGCGCTACCGCCGCACCTGCTACGCATGCGCAAGCCTCTGCGCCGGCTGCTGTTGGTCGACGACGAGCCGAATATCCTGGCTGCGCTCAAGCGTCTGCTGCGCGGCGAGCAGTATCAGATCTACACTGCCGGTAACGGCCAGGAAGGGCTGGCCTTGCTGGCGGAGCATCCGGTAGACGTCATCGTCTCGGACCAGCGCATGCCGGGCATGGTGGGCGCCGATTTTCTGCGCAAAGCCAGGCAGCAGTATCCGGAAACGATCCGCATCATGCTGTCTGGCTATACCGAGCTGCAATCGGTCACCGATGCCGTCAACGAAGGTGCGATCTACAAGTTCCTGACCAAGCCGTGGGACGACGAGCAGCTGCGCGCCCATATCGCCGAGGCGTTCCGGGTCAAGGAGATCGCCGACGAAAATCTGCGCCTGAACCTCGAGGTGCGCACAGCCAACCAGGAGCTGGCAGAGGCCAACCGTCGCATGGAGCAGCTCCTGACCGAAAAGCAGCACCAGATAAGCCGCGACGAAATCAGCTTGAATATCGCGCGTGAGTTGCTGCAGCATCTGCCGCTGCCGGTCATCGGGCTGGACGATGCCGGTGTGATCGTATTCATTAACGGCGCGGCCGAACGCCTGTTCGGCCACGGCGCCGAACTGCTTGGTAACGAGGCTGCCAGCGTGTTGCCCGCGTTGTTTGTGTCAAGCAGCCACGCTCGCTGCGGCGCGATGGCCATGGGCGGCGGGCACCACGCCAGCCACACGCATTTGGCCGAGATCGACGGCAGGCGTTATGCCGTGGTGGAATATCCCATGGGCGAGCACTCGACCTCGCGTGGCAGTCTTATTACGCTTGGCATGGCAGGGCCGCCGTGAGCTTGCCCAAATCCAGCGAAATTGGCCTCGACCAGGCGATTGCCGGCATGGCCCTGGCTGCCGCCCTGCTCGACGACCACGGCGCTGTGCTGGTACCGCAGGACGCCACGCTGACCACGGGCATGCTCGCCTCCCTGCGCCGGCGCGGTGTGGAGCGCTGCCTGGTCTGGAGTGCCGACGGCCCTGATCCCGCCGAGCTGGCGCGCGAGCGCGAGTGTCGTCTGCAGCGGCTCGAATGGCTGTTCCGCCATAGAAGCGAGGCCGGCTGCATGTTGCTGCTGGCTCAGTTGCGCGCCTACTACAGCCGGGAGAGCGCATGACCAGTGCTGACGATGTCATCAAGCGCGTTCGCGACCTGCCTTCGCTGCCGGCCGTGGTGGCTGAACTACTGATGACAATGGAGCAGGAGGACCTCGACACGCACGCACTGGCGGCCAAGATCGCCCTCGACCAGGCACTCACGGCCAAGACGCTGCGCTTGGCGAATTCCTCTTTCTACGGACTGCAGTCGAAGGTAACGTCCATCACCCAAGCCATTGCGGTGCTGGGCTTTCACAGCATCCGTACGCTGGTGACAGCCTGCTCGGTAAAGGCCAGCTTCGCGCCGTGCTCCGTAGCCGGGTTCGACTTCGAACGGTTCTGGCGCCACGCGATTGCCAGCGCGGCGTGCGCGCGGATTCTGGCACCGCGCTTTGAGGTCAATCCGGAGACCGCGTTCACAGCCGGCCTGTTGCACGACCTCGGCACCCTCGTGCTGGTCACCCATTTCTCGGTTGATTACGAAAAGGTCATGGCCTGGCAGGGCCAGCACGACTGCACGATCTCGCCTGCAGAGGAAGCCGTGTTCGGCACTAGCCATGCCGCCGTCGGCGCCGCCCTTGCCGCCCACTGGAAGTTTCCGCAGCAGATATGCGTGGCGGTAGCCGGCCATCATGAGCAACTCGCAGACGACTGTAGCGCGCCAAGCGACCTGACGACGGTGATCATGGCCGCCAATGTGCTGGCCCATGCGCTCGACTTGAGTGGTCAACAAAACGACCAGGCGCCGCCGCTGTCATTGGCCATGTGGCGCGCCCTGGACCGCGGCGACAAGGACTGGGACAGCCTGTTCAGCGAAACCGAACACCTTCACCGTGATCTGTGCCAGATCCTGACCCCATGACCGTCTCCCCCCCCGCCCCCGCCCCGCTGCCGACGACAGCGACAAACGCCAACATCGCCGTATCGGAATTTTTTGACGGCAATCCGGTGCCGACGTTCGCCATTAACACCGAGCACGTTATTACACACTGGAACCGCGCCTGCGAACATCTCTTGGGTTGGAACAAGGAGGATATGGTCGGCACCGACCAGCACTGGCGTCCGTTCTACCAGCAACAGCGTCCATTGCTGGCCGATTTGATCGTCGCCGGGCTGACCGATCAGATCGAGCACCAGTACCCGGGCAAGTGGCAACGCTCGGCACAGATTCCTGGCGCCTACGAGGCCGAGGATTTCTTTCCGAGCATTGGCGCCTGCGGCCACTGGCTGCACTTCACTGCCGCTCCACTGCGTGACCATGGGGGCCGCGTGGTGGGTGCCATCGAGACGCTGCGCGACGTTACCGAGCGCAGGCTAGCTGAAAATGCACTGCGTCGCGCGTATGACAACCTGGGCACACTTGTCGAGCAGCGTACCGCGCAACTGGCCGAGATGAACGAACGGTTGCAGGAAGACATCCGCCAGCGTCATTCGACCGAGGCCGAGCTGCGTCGCAGCAACCTGGAGCTTACCGAACTCAATCAGCAATTGTCACATGCTCAGCAACAACTGGTGCAGGCCGACAAACTCGCTTCAATCGGTCAACTGGCGGCCGGTGTCGCGCATGAAATCAACAATCCGATCGGTTATATATTCAGCAACTTCACCACATTGCAAAGTTATTTTGACCAGCTGTTCACGATGTTCGACGCTTACCAGCAAGCCGAGGCGCAGATGCCCGCGCCAGAGAAGCTGCGCGTCCTGCGCGAACAGATGGACCTGGACTTCCTGCGCCAGGATATTCCCGCGCTGATGGCCGAGTCGCGCGAAGGCATCGTGCGCGTGCGCCACATTGTTCAGGACCTGAAAGATTTTTCGCGCGTGGATGCCAACCTGGGATGGGTTTGGGCAAATATCCGGCAGGGCATCGATTCAACGCTTAACATCGTGGCCAACGAGGTCAAGTACAAAGCGGATGTGGTCAAACAGTACGCCGACATTCCTGACATCCAGTGCCTGCCGGTACAGATCAACCAGGTCGTGATGAACCTGGTCGTCAACGCGGCGCACGCCCTCGGTGCCGAGCGCGGACGTATTACGGTGACAACCGGCCAGGACGACGACGAGCACGTCTGGATCGAAGTCGCCGACAACGGTTGCGGCATCGCACCCGACATCCTGTCGCGCATTTTCGATCCTTTTTTCACCACCAAGGCGGTCGGCAAGGGTACTGGCCTGGGCTTGTCGGTGTCGTACGGCATCGTACAAAAACACGGCGGATGCATTGACGTCAAGTCCGAACCTGGCCAAGGCAGCTGTTTCCGCGTACGCCTGCCGATCTACCAGCAAACGGCCGTAAACGAGGTGCAATCGTGAACCCGGCGCTCATTTCGGCGCAGGCTGCAGTCGTGGTTCCCACGCTGCTGTTGATCGACGACGAGCCCAACATTCTGTCGTCACTGCGGCGCCTGTTCCACGGCAACGGTTACCGGGTGCTCACGGCGACCAGCGGCGCATCCGGCCTGGAAATTCTCGAGCGCGAAGCGATCGACCTGGTCATTTCCGACATGCGGATGCCGGAAATGGACGGCGCCCGCTTTCTGGCACAAGTGCGCGCGCGTTGGCCCGATACCGTGCGCATACTGCTGACAGGCTACTCGGACGTCCAATCTATCCAGGACGCCATTAATTGTGGCGAGATTTACCGCTACGTCAACAAGCCCTGGGACGATCACGACATCGTTCTGCTGGTGCGGGACGGATTGGAACGGCGCCAGCTTGAACTGGACAAGCGGCGCCTTGAGGTGCTGACGGCGCGCCAGAATGACGAGCTGAAAGCACTGAACCAGAGCCTGGAGGCGAAAGTCGAGGCACGCACGGCCCAGCTCAAGGCAGAGCATGAGGCAACGGTAGCGGCCAACAACAAACTCAAGCAGAACTTCATCACCACGATCAAGATTTTTTCCAGCATGATCGAACTGCGCGCGCACAACCAGCCCGGCCACGCGCGCCTGGTGGCAAACATGGCGCGCCAGATCGCCGTCAAGCTCGACTTGGCCGCCCGTGATGTCCAGGATGTGTTTATTGCAGCGCTGCTTCACGATATCGGCAAGATCGGCTTCAGCGATACCCTCTTGAGCACGCCGCTAACGCTGCTGCATGGCGATGCCCTGGGACAGTTTCGCAAGCATCCGCTGCGCGCCGCGGAATTACTGATGCCGCTCGAGGAGCTGCGCGGCAGCGCGGCCATCCTGCGCGGCCAGAATGAGCGATTCGATGGCACCGGCTTCCCGGATGGCGCTGCCGGGCTGGCAATTCCCATTGGCGCGCGCATTCTGGCGCTGGCGGCCGACTACTACAACCTGCAGCAAGGGGTAACGGTACAACGTCATCTGCGCGCTGACGAGGCCAGGTCGCTGATCGTCGGCGCGAGCGGGACCCGTTACGATCCGAACGTCGTAACGGCGTTCCGACAAATTGTCGATAATGGCGACGGTACCGATAAGGGCGGAGTCGAGCTACTATCGGGTGAGCTGTTGCCGGGCATGGTGCTTGCACGCGACCTGGTCAGCCGCGACGGCCTCATGCTGCTGTCGGCCGACCATGTGCTGGACGCACGCATCATCGAACAAGTGCGGGATTTCGAGGAAAAGAGCGGCCGGCGGCTTACCGTCCGGGTACGCAATCCAAAGGGGGCCAAGTGAGTAAAATATTACTGATCGACGACGATCCCTATATTCTGAGCGCCTTGCAGCGCGAGCTGGTGCAGCAATGGTCCGGCACCACACGGCCACAGATTGAAAGTTTTACCGATCCGTTCGATGCGCTTGGCCGCATTTGCACGTGCGACTTTGACCTCGTTATTTGCGACTATATGATGCCCCGGCTGAGCGGGGGTGAGCTGCTCAAGGCGCTTTCGGAGGTGGCACCCGACACGGTGCGCATCATGCTGAGCGGCTCATCGGCGTTCGACACCGTGCTTAGCGCGATTAATGAAGCCCAGGCGTTTCGCTTTCTGCGCAAGCCATGGGGCGCCGACGAGCTGGCCGAGAGCGTGCGCCTGGGGCTTGAGCTGCGAACTGCGCTGCTTGAGGCAAGAGGTCAGGCAGCCTTGCCTTCCGTGCCGACGGCGCAGGAACTCGAAGCCGAACGGCTTGAAGCCGAAGAGCCAGGCCTGCTGAAAGTACGGCGCGATGCGAATGGCTCGATCATCCTCTGATCGCCGGTTCAGCCTTTTGCCGGCAGCGGCGGTTCGAGCGGAAGATGGACGGTGAAGCGGGTGCCCTTGCCGACCACCGACGCGACGTCGATGCGGCCACCGTGGCGCTTGACGATGCCGTAGGATAAGGAAAGCCCCAAGCCTGTACCGCTGCCAACCGGCTTGGTCGTAAAAAACGGCTCGAAGATCCGCTTGAGGTTTTCCGCCGGGATGCCGCTGCCGTTGTCACTGATCTCTACCCACACCCAGCCGTCGGCCGCACCGGTACGCAGGCGGATCACCCCTTGCTCGCCCAGTGCATGAGCGGCGTTGACCAGTAAATTCATGAAAACCTGGTTCAGCTGCGAGGCCAGGCAAATTACGGGCGGCAGGTCACCGTACTGTTTCTCGACACGCGCCTTGTACTTGATCTCATTGGCGACGATATTGAGCGTGCTGTCGAGCCCATGGTGTAAGTCAGCAACTTGCCACTCGCTCGCGCCAACGTGCGAAAAATCCTTGAGCGCCTGGACAATATCCCTGACACGTTTGAGACCGTCCATCGATTCGCGTATCAGGTCGTTGATGTCTTCTTTGATGAACGCGAGGTCGGTCTGCGCATGCAGTGACGCCATCTGGGTGGCCAGCACCGGGTGCGCAGTGGCCGCAAGTTCGTAGCCGTCAATCACGTCAAGCAGGGTGCTGACGTAATTTTTGAGCGAACCCATGTTCGAATTGACGAAGCCGACCGGATTGTTGATCTCGTGCGCGATGCCAGCGGCGAGTTGACCGATCGAGGCCATTTTCTCGGATTGCTGCAGCTGCTCATGAGCGCTGCGCAGCTCGCCGATCAGCCGGCGCTGCTCGATGCCGCGCGCCTTGAGCGTTTCCTCCATATGCTTGCGCTCGGTAATGTCGGTCAGCGCGCCAATCACTTCGAGCGGGGCGCCGTGCTCATCGCGGATCAGCCTGAGCGAATCGTGCATCCAGAGATAGGTACCGTCATGGATGCGGAAGCGATATTCATAGGCCCGCTGGCCCTCGGTAAACACCTTGGCCAGGCTGGAAAATATGGTGGGCGCGTCGTCCGGGTGAATGTGGTCGAACCAGAAATTGGGGTCGGCCAGCATCTCCTCGGGACGGTATCCAAGCACATTGCGGGCGTTGTTGCTGACAAACGTCATCTTGAAATCGCCGCTGGGAACGGTGCAATAGATGATGGCTGGCGTATTGTCAATCAGATACTGCAGTCTGACCAAAGGCGAGGCCTCATGGGCCGGTGCTGGCGCCCCGCCGGACGCGTCGGAAGAAAAAAATTCGAACTCTTCAAATTGCATAGGGCGAACCTCATGTGGTCGCGAAACGTATGCCTGCCTTGCTGCAAGCAATTATGAACGCTCTCCGCGCCTGAGTCCACGAAGATGCGCGCCACATAAGACAGATTGCGAGCCACATAAGATAAACGCGATGATTTTCCAGTTCGAAGGGAAATAATGGCGTAAGTGAAATCGATTAGCGCGGCAGGCGGATCGCTGGAGACAACGCTCGGCATCCGAGCGCTCCGGCAGGCCGGTCCTGGCGTCGGCTTACATCGCTCAAAGGCCTGCCTCGTGGTTGAGCAATCCGTGCACGATCCCGGTCGAGCCATGCGCGGCGCGGCGCAGGCGGTCGTTCACGCCCAGCCAGGCGCCCTCTTGCGGTGGCGCCTCGACCAGGATCACGTCGGCACCGTACCCGTCCATCGCGCGCAAGGCTGCGTACAGCGCATGCGCAAACCCTTCCGGCGTGGCCGGCAGGCGGGTGGCCGCATGCGCGGCCGGCAACTCGGAATAATGAATCAGCGCCACCTTGCGCCCGGCGTCCCGCATCCGCGCCAGCGTCTGCGCCAGCGTCCCGGTGTCCTGCATCGCCACCGGCGTGTGCGGCGCGTAATGCGATTCGAGCGTGCCCGAAGCGCGCGGCGCGGCCACGTCCGGCGCGGCGGGTAAGCGGTCGATCACGGCCGCAATCGCTTGCGCGCTCACGTGACCGGGCCGCAGCAGCACCGGGCCATGGGTGGCCAGGCGCGACAGGTCGACAATCGTCGACTCGATGCCCACCTGCGAAGCGCCGCCATCGAGCACCGTGGCAACCGAGCCATCTGCGCCGAATTCGTCGCGCACGTGCTGCGCCAGCGTCGGGCTGACGTGACCGAATTTGTTGGCAGATGGCGCCGCCACCCCGCCCTGCCCGCCTTTGAAGGCGCGCAGCAAGGCGATCGCGACCGGATGCGAGGGACAACGCAGGCCGACCGTGTCCTGGCCGCCGCTGACCGCGTCCGGAATGTTCGGCGCGCGCTTTAAAATCATCGTCAACGGACCGGGCCAGAAGGCCTCGGCCAGCGCATGCGCTTCGGGAGGAATCTCGCAGGCCCAATGCGCCATATCGGCGTCCGGCGCCAGGTGCACGATCACCGGATGGTCTTGCGGACGGCCCTTGGCGGCATAAATGGCGCTTACTGCGGCCGGATTTTCGGCGTCGGCACCCAGGCCGTAGACGGTTTCGGTCGGAAACGCGACGAGTTGTCCCGCCTCCAATGCACGCGCGGCCGCATCGATGGCGGCCTGGTCAAGTTCCTGCACACTCACGGCGCGATCCCCAGGATGGCGCAGGCGGCCAGCAATTGTTCCTGCGCCTCTTGCAAGGTCGGCGCCACGAAGGTCACGTGACCCATCTTGCGCCCACGGCGCGCATCGTCCTTGCCGTACAGGTGCAGGAAAGCGCCCGGCAGCGCCAGTACGCGGTCCCAGCTTGGCTCGCGCACCGTGTCGCCATCGAACCAGACATCGCCCAGGATATTGAGCATCACAGCCGGCGAATGCTGACGACAATCTCCCAGCGGCAAGCGCGCCATCGCCCGCACTTGCTGGGCGAACTGGCTGGTGACGCAGGCATCCATCGTGTAATGCCCGCTGTTATGCGGACGCGGCGCCATTTCGTTGACGACCAGCGTGCCATCTTCAAGCACGAAGAATTCGATGCACAGCACACCTACATAACCGAGCTGGGCGACGATGGCGCGCGCCGCATCCTGGGCACGCTGCGCGCACTCTTCGGAGAAATTTGGCCCCGGCACCGTGGTCGTGAACAGGATGCCGTCGCGGTGCACGTTCTCGGCGATCGGATAGACCACCGATGCACCGTCCGCGCCACGGGCCGTCAGCACCGACACCTCATAAGCGAGCGGCAGCATTTTCTCGAGCAGGCAGGTCACGCCGTTCATGGCCTCAAAAGCCGCGCGCACGTCTTCCCGGCTTTTCACGCGCACCTGGCCCTTGCCGTCGTAACCCATGCGCACCGTTTTCAGGATGCCGGGCAGCAGCGCATCATCGATGGCGTCGATGTCCTCGCTTGATGCGATCACCTTGTGCGGCGCCGGCATCACGCCGGACCGCGGTGCGCAATCGACAAAGAAGCGTTTTTCG
Source organism: Massilia sp. CMS3.1 (assembly GCF_051262535.1). NCBI lineage: Bacteria > Pseudomonadati > Pseudomonadota > Betaproteobacteria > Burkholderiales > Oxalobacteraceae > Massilia > Massilia sp. CMS3.1. The sequence continues at coordinate 404,783 of NZ_JBIMES010000002.1, forward strand.
AGCACGCGGTCCTGGGCGATCGACACGCAGGCGCCGTTTGGCGCGACGAAACTGCCCTGCGCCAGCAGATTCATGCTGTCGGCCGGCACGTTCTCGAATTCGGTGGTGACGGCGGCGCACAGGGTGGACAACTGGCCCAGCGCAAGGCTGTCGGTATAGTCGGCATTGATCAGGCGTTCGGCGACCTCGCCGGCCGGGCACCGGGACGCCGGCTCGAGCACGGCGACCTTGTAACCCATCGCCTGGGCGGCGTGGGCGAACATGCGGCCGAGCTGGCCGCCGCCCATCACACCGAGCCAGGTCGGCGGATTGGCGGCCGGCAGGAATGCCGCTTGCTGCGAATGACTGTCGTTACTCATGGGTTTACTCACTGCGCCTTCAAACAGGCAGGATCATCGCCTTGGCGGCGGCGGTCTGGTCCGCGCGGAACGCTTCCAGTTGCGCGGCCAGGGCATCGTCGTTCGCGGCCAGTATGGCAACGGCGGTGAGCGCGGCATTCGCGGCGCCCGCTTCGCCAATGGCGAAGGTCGCGACCGGCACGCCCTTGGGCATCTGCACGATCGACAATAGCGAGTCCTCGCCGCGCAGGTATTTCGACGGCACCGGAACCCCTAACACCGGCACGATTGTTTTCGCGGCAATCATGCCCGGCAGGTGGGCAGCGCCCCCGGCGCCGGCGATGATCGCGCGCAGGCCGCGCGCGCGCGCAGTTTCCGCATACGTGAACATCTCGTCCGGCATGCGGTGCGCGGAAATGACCTGCGCTTCGAACGGCACGCCGAACTGCTTCAGGATGTCGACGGCGTTCTTCATCACGTCCCAATCCGACGAGGAACCCATTACCACGCCGACCAGCGGCGCATTTGCCGCATTTGCTTGATCGGTCATCTTACGCTTTCAGCTTTTCGCCGGTCAGGCGTTCGATGGCTTCGAAGTACTTGGCCTGGGTCCTCGTGATCACCTCTTCCGGCAGCGTTGGCGCCGGCGCGGTCTTGTTCCAGTCGGAGAGGGTTTCGAGGTAGTCGCGCACGAATTGCTTGTCGAACGAGGGCGGCGACATGCCCGGCGCGTACGAATCCGCAGGCCAGAAGCGCGAGGAGTCAGCCGTCAGCACTTCGTCCATCAGGTGCATCACGCCGTCGTCGTCGAGCCCGAATTCGAACTTGGTGTCGGCGATGATGATGCCCTTCGTGGCCGCATACTCGGAGGCGGCGCTGTACAGGGCGATCGAGATGTCGCGCATCCTGGCCGCGAGTTCAGGACCGATGCGCGACTCCATGTCGGCGAACGAGATGTTCTCGTCGTGCTCGCCGAGGTCGGCTTTGGCGGCCGGCGTAAAGATCGGCTGCGGCAGCTTCTCGGCCTGACGCAGGCCCGGCGGCAACGCGATGCCGCAAATCGATCCGCTCGCCTGATAGTCCTTCCAGCCCGAACCAATAATGTATCCGCGCACGACGGCTTCGACCATGATCGGTTTCAGGCGCTTGGCGACGACCGCGCGGCCGCGCACCTGCTCGACTTCATCGGGTGCGACCACGCTTTCCGGCGCCACGCCGGTGAGATGGTTCGGCACGATGTGGCCGAGCTTCTCGAACCAGAAATCGCTCATCTGGTTCAGCACCATTCCCTTGCCCGGGATCGGTTCGTTCATGACGACGTCGAAGGCGGACAAGCGATCGGTGGTGACGATCAGGATCTTGTCGTCGCCGACGGCGTAGTTGTCGCGCACTTTGCCGTGACCCAGCAGTGGCAGGGACTTGATCGTGGTTGTGTAGAGGCTGTTCATGGGAGGACTATCAGAGGAAACGGACTAAGCGAACTCGGCGGGAAATGAGTCAATTCGCCGCCGACAAGAAAACCGGGCTGCCGCAGCAGCCCGTTCCAAACACTATTTTACTTGACGACCTGGGCCAGCTCGCCGGCCTTGTAACGCTCGGCCATCTTTTCCAGCGGGATCGGCTTGATCTTGGCCGCCATGCCTTCGCAGCCGAAGGAAATATAACGCGCCTTGCAGATCTCGGTCGCCGCTTCGCGCGCAGGCTTGAGGTAATCGCGCGGATCGAATTTACCTGGATTCTGGAACAGGTACTTGCGGATCGCGGCGGTCATCGCCAGGCGGATGTCGGTGTCGATGTTGATCTTGCGAACGCCGTGCTTGATGCCTTCCTGGATTTCTTCGACCGGGACACCATAGGTTTCCTTCATGTCGCCGCCGAATTCGCGGATGATCGCCAGCAGCTCTTGCGGCACCGACGACGAACCGTGCATCACCAGGTGGGTGTTCGGAATGCGCTGGTGAATTTCCTTGATGCGGTCGATCGCCAGGATGTCCCCGGTTGGCTTGCGCGTGAATTTATAGGCGCCGTGCGAAGTGCCGATGGCAATGGCCAGCGCGTCGCACTGGGTGCGGGCGACGAAGTCGGCGGCTTGCGCGACGTCGGTCAAGAGCTGCTCGCGGGTCATGGCGCCGTCGGCGCCGTGGCCGTCTTCCTTGTCGCCCATCATCGTCTCGAGCGAACCGAGCACGCCCAGTTCGGCTTCGACGGTCACGCCGATCGAGTGCGCGAACTTGACGACTTCACGCGACACTTCGACGTTGTACTCGTAGGAAGCGACCGACTTGCCGTCGGCTTCCAGCGAACCGTCCATCATGACCGAGCTGAAACCCGAACGGATCGCGCCCATGCAGATGGCGGGCGACTGGCCGTGGTCCTGGTGCATGACGACCGGGATGTGCGGATAGGCTTCGACGGCGGCGTCGATCAGGTGGCGCAGAAAAGCTTCGCCGGCGTACTTGCGCGCGCCAGCCGAGGCTTGCATGATCACCGGGCTGTTGGTGGCGTCGGCCGCGGCCATGATGGCCTGCACCTGTTCCAGGTTGTTGACGTTGAAAGCCGGCAAGCCGTAGCCGTTTTCAGCAGCATGGTCCAGCAATTGACGCAGTGATACGAGTGCCATGGTAGTACTCCAGATAAATTAAATAAAAAAACCGTTTAAGGAGGGCCGCAAACCGTTGCCTCCTGTTTAGGAACTTCGACAACGCGAAGCAGCCTTTTATTCTTTATAGGTCTCGCCGACGCGCACGATCTTGAGCGCATTCGTGCCGCCGGCCTCGCCCATCGGCGAACCCCAAGTCACGACAATGGTGTCGCCCGGACTGACCATGCCCTCCTTGATCAACAGCTCTTCGGCCTTGCGCAGCACCGCGTGGCTGCCGCCTTCCTGATGCAGAGGGAATGCTCGCACGTTCCGGTACAAAGAGGCCTTGCGCTGCGTCGTTCGTGACGGGGTCAGCGCAAAAATCGGCGTGTCGATGCTGTGACGGCTCATCCACAGTGCCGTCGATCCGGACTCGGTCAGCGCGACAATGGCTTTCACCTTCAGGTGGTGCGCGGTGAACAGCGTGCCGTAAGCAATCGACTGGTCGATGCGGGTGAACTGCACGTTCAGGAAGTCGGTATCGAGCTTGTTGTAGTATTCGGACTGTTCCGCTTCCAGGCAAATCGCGGCCATCATCTCGACGGTTTCGATCGGGTACTTGCCCGATGCGGTCTCGGCCGAGGTCATCACGGCGTCGGTGCCGTCCAGCACGGCGTTCGCCACGTCCGAGACTTCGGCGCGGGTCGGCACGGCGTTGACGATCATCGACTCCATCATCTGGGTCGCGGTAATCGCCAGTTTGTTCGAGGCGCGTGCCATGCGGATCATGCGCTTTTGCAGCGCCGGCACGGCGGCGTTGCCCACTTCCACAGCCAGGTCGCCACGCGCAACCATGATGCCGTCCGAGGCGTCGAGGATTTCCTGCAGCACGGGAATCGCTTCGGCGCGCTCGATCTTGGCGATCATCAGCGGCTTGTGGTGGTAGGGCTCGCCGGCGATATTCGCCAACTGGCGTGCCATTTCCATGTCGGTCGCGCTTTTCGGGAAGGAAATGGCGAGATAGTCGGCCTGGAAGCTCATCGCGGTCTTGATGTCTTCCATGTCCTTCGCGGTCAGCGCGGGTGCGGTCAGGCCGCCACCCTGGCGGTTGATGCCCTTGTTGTTCGACAGCTCGCCGCCGACCTTGACGGTGGTGAAGATCTCGTGGCCAGCCACCTTGTCGACCACCAGCACGATCAGGCCGTCATTCAAGAGCAGCTTGTCGCCCGGCCTGACGTCGCGCGGCAGCGCCTTGTAGTCGAGGCCGACGCGTTCCTGGTTACCCAGCTCGCCGTTATCGCCCCACTTGGCGTCGAGGATGAAGCTGTCGCCATTGTTCAGGGAAATCTTGCCCTCTTCGAACTTGCCAACGCGGATCTTCGGACCCTGCATGTCGGCCATGATCGCCACTTCGACGCCGCAGGCTTCGGCGGCGCGGCGCACCAGCATGGCGCGGTCGATGTGGTCCTGGGCCTTGCCATGCGAAAAGTTCAAGCGCACGACATCGACGCCGGCGCGGATCATCTTGACGAGGATGTCGAAGTCGCTCGAGGCAGGGCCGATGGTGGCAACGATCTTGGTGGCGCAATACATAGTAATCCTTGATCTTGAAAAGAGAAGCGCAGCCTGGAGGCTGCGCTGGATATTACTTGGCCTTATTTGCCATTACGCTGCAGCAGGATCTCGACTGCCGGCAAGGTTTTGCCTTCGAGGAACTCGAGGAAGGCGCCGCCGCCGGTCGAGATGTAGCCAATTCGGTCGCCGATGTTGTACTTGGCGATTGCCGCCAGCGTATCGCCACCCCCGGCGATCGAGAATCCATTCGAATCGGCGATTGCCAGCGCCAGCGTTTTCGTGCCTTCGGCGAACTGGTCGAATTCGAACACGCCGACCGGGCCGTTCCAGACGATGGTGCCGGCCGTGGCGACCTGCGCGGCGAGCATGGCGGCCGTCTTCGGGCCGATATCGAGGATCATGTCGTCGTCGCTGACATCGGCCACATCCTTGACGGTGGCCGCTGCAGTCGGGCTGAATTCCTTGGCGCAGACGACGTCCACAGGAATCGGCACCGAAGCGCCGCGCGCGCTCATCATGTCGATGATCCGTTTCGCCTCGTTGACCAGGTCGTTTTCGACCAGCGACTTGCCGATGTTCAGGCCGACGGCCTTCATGAAGGTGTTGGCGATACCGCCGCCGACGATCAGGTTGTCCACTTTACCGGCCAGGCTTTGCAGGATCGACAGCTTGCTCGACACTTTCGAGCCGGCGACGATTGCCAGCAACGGACGCGCCGGCTGGCCGAGGGCTTTGCCCAGTGCATCGAGTTCCGCGGCCAGCAAGGGGCCGGCGCAGACGCTTGGTGCGAACTTGGCGATGCCGTGGGTGGTCGCTTCGGCGCGGTGCGCAGTGCCGAAGGCATCGTTCACGTACACGTCGCACAGCTTCGCCATCTTCTGGGCCAAGTCATCCGCGTTCTTCTTTTCGCCCTTGTTGACGCGGCAGTTTTCCAGCAGCACAACCTGACCCGGGGCGACATCGACGCCATCGATCCAGTCCTGCTTGAGTTCCACCGGCTGGCCGAGCAATTCGGACAGGCGCGCCGCGACCGGCGCGAGCGTGTCTTCCGGCTTGAACGCGCCTTCGGTCGGACGGCCCAGATGCGAGGTCACCATGACGGCGGCGCCGGCTTTCAACACAGCCTGAATCGCGGGGATCGAGGCGCGGATGCGCGTGTCTTCGGTAATGTTTCCGTTGTCATCCTGCGGCACATTCAGGTCGGCGCGAATGAAGACGCGCTTGTCTTTCAAGGCATCGCGATCGATCAGGTCTTGCAAGCGGGTGAAACTGAGAACGGCGTCCATGTCGGCTCAACAGTGAATAGTGAAAAAACGATATTCTACCGCACGCCTCTTATTGAGCAGCACCAAAAACGTGCATGATCCGCAACAGTGTGAAGACAAGCATGCCAAACACGATGGTCTGCAGCATGTTTCTTCGCCACAGGTAGAAGCCGAGCGCGGCAAGCCCAGCCAGCAGCTTCGGATTACCCAATTCGAGGTGCACCTGGCCGTCGCCGCCCTGCAGCAAGTCCGGCCCGATGATCGCCGCCAGCGCGCAGGCCGGCGCATAGCGCAGCATGTCCTGGATGCGCGGCGGAATCGCGACCTTGTGCCCGATCAGCCAGAAACCGCTGCGCGTGATCGCCGTCGACAGCGCCAGCGCCACGATGGTGGCCCAGATTTCCCAATCAGCCATGGCCTGCCTTTCGTTTTTCAATGACCGCTTCGGTCGCCATCGCCGCCAGCATGCCGGCCAACACGGCCGCCAGCAGGCCCAGCTTGTACGGAAAGCCGTAGGCCAGCACCGAGACCGCACCGGCGACCAGCACGCCGCACAGGGCGGCACTGTTCGCTACCAGCGGCACCGTGATGCACAGGATCGCCAGCGTGCCGGCAAAACCCAGGCCCCATTCGGCCGGAATCGCACTGCCGACGAAAATGCCGGTCAGCGAACCGACCTGCCACGCCGTCCAGTTCGGCAGCACCAGCCCTCTTAAATAGGACAGCTTGCCCGGCACCGGTACCGCGGTCGGGAAGCGCTGCAGGAACATCGCTATTGTCATGTCGCCGGAGATATAGCCGTACATTAGGCGCTGGCGCCATGGCAGGTGCGTGAAATGGGGCGCGAGCAAGGCAGAAAAAATCACGAAGCGCAGGTTCACCACCATGGCGGTGGCAAAAATCACCCAGATCGGGGCATGCGCCAGGATCAGGGGCAGCGAGGCCAGCTGCGCGGAACCTGCGAACACGAGCAGTGTCATACCGCAGGCCTGCAAGGGGGTCAGCCCGGTCTTGACCATCGCAATGCCCACCACCAGGCCCCAGGCCGCGATCCCGAACAGGCTCGGCAAGCCGGTGCGCAGTCCTTCCTGCCAGAGGGCCGGATCGTGACGCTCAATGATGGCGGAAGTGTGCTGGACAGGATCAGGCGCGTTCATGTCGCCTTCCTGCAACAGACTAAAAAGAGAACGAGAGAGGTCAAGCGGAGGCTGAGCAACATGAAACGAGGAATTGGTGTTGTAGGGCGGAGCCATTCTACCGATCATTCCGAAGCGCCGCTCTTATCCGTTAAAATCCTGCTTTGCCCAACTTTGCGTGACGGAGAATTTGAATGACTGACAAGACGATGCCTGCGGTGGAACTCGAGGCCAAGGATCTGCCGGCCCACTGCCCGAACCCGGCCATGACACTCTGGTCGTCGCACCCGCGCGTCTTCCTCGATTTCGACCATGACGGCGAAGCCAAGTGCCCATACTGCGGCACCCGCTACCGCCTGGCCCCTGGCGTGGCCTTCAAGCACCACTAATCTGGAGACCTACCGCGCCCCATGGTGGCTGCCGGGCGGCCACCTGCAAACGATCCATCCGGCCACGGTTGTCAGAAAACCAGCGGTGGCGTACCGGCGCGAACGTTGGGAAGTGCAGCACCCCACCCTCGGCGAGGATTTTGTGGACGTCGATTTCGTCGACGGCCAGCCCGGTCAACCTCTGGTGGTGCTGTTCCATGGACTGGAAGGTTCGTCGAACAGCCACTACGCCCGTGGCTTGATGGCGGCGCTCCACGAGCGCGGCTGGTCGGGCGCGGTGCCGCATTTTCGCGGCTGCTCGGGCGAACCGAACCGCACAGCGCGCTTCTACCATTCCGGCGACTCGCTTGAAGTCGACTGGATCATGGCGCGCCTGCGTGCACGCACCCCCGGCCCACTGTATGCGGCCGGCGTCTCGCTGGGCGGTAACGCCCTGCTGCGCTGGCTCGGCGAATCGGGCAGCAAAGCCGGTTTCGTCACGGCCGCCGCCGCGATTTCCGCCCCGCTCGACCTGGCGCGCGGCGGCGAAGCCCTGTCCTCGGGTTTCAACATGCTCTACACACGCATGTTCCTGCAGACCCTGAAACCGAAATGCCTGGCCAAGCTGGAACAGTTCCCCGACCTGTTCGACCGCCAGGCCCTGCTCGCCGCGCGCGACCTGTACGCCTTCGACAACGTCGTCACCGCACCGCTGCACGGCTACCGCGACACCGACGACTACTGGCACCGCGCCAGCGCCCGCCACGTGCTGCACGAGATCACGGTGCCGACCCTGGTCCTGAACGCGCGCAACGATCCCTTCCTGCCGGGCCAGCACCTGCCTGGCAGCGCATCGAAGGCGGTGACGCTCGAGTATCCGGATGAGGGTGGCCATGTCGGCTTTCCCGCCGGTCCCTTCCCGGGACGGATCGACTGGCTGCCGCGCCGCATCCTCTCCTTTTTCGACGGCATCACGCGCGCGCCGGAGGCACCCGAACTATGCGAAGCTGGCACCCATGGATGACATCGTAAAACAGGCAGTGGCCAAATGGCCGAACGTGCCGCATTGCTACGGCTGGCTCGCACTCGATGCGCGCGGCAATTGGCGCATGCGCGACGAGGAGGCCCAGCGGGCAGACGCACCCGGCGACAAGCTGAACAATGCCACGCTGATCGGCTTCATCAACCGTAACTACGGGCATGACGACGCCGGCCGCTGGTATTTCCAGAACGGGCCGCAGCGCGTGTACGTGAACCTGGAAGCGACGCCGTATATCGCACGCACCGACCCCGCCCTGGGACTGGTGCTGCAGACCGGCGCGCCCATGGAGACCATCGAGCGCCTCTACCTGACGGAAGTCGGGGTCGTGATCGTGCAGGCCGGCGACATCGTCGCCCAGGTCGACGATCGCGACGTCGCACCCTTGTTCGAGGCCTTGGAGCTGGACGGCAAACCGGCCGGCGACGCCGCCCTGATGCGCTGGCTCGATGGCGGCGCGGGCACATTCACCCTGCGCTGGCGCGGAAACACCATCCCCGCCGAACGCCTCGTGCGCGATGAATTGCCGCAGCGCTTCGGCTTCGTGCGTACGCCGGCGCCAGACGCGTAGCAGCTTAAATGTGGCGCAAGCGCGCCATGCCTTCGCGCACGGCGTCCTCGATCTTCGCGCACACGAGTTCGGGCTCCGAAAATTGCGGGAAGTGTCCGCTTTTCAGCGCCATGACTTGCCTGCCCAGCGGCGACAAGCGCACCACTGCCTGTTGATGACGCGCCCGCGCATCGAGCAGCGCCCGAGGCGTCGCCCATGGCAACGCAGGACGCGCACCGGTCACCACCAGCAGGGGGATGACCGGAAACGGCGGCGCCGCATCCAGTTCGGCCAGGCTGGCGTCGAGCTGCTCGGTCTCGTCGAAGGGATGGGGCGGCAGCAGGCGCCGGGTGACGCGTTTCAGCCAGCGCTGCACGCCGTTTTCGAAACGCGGCAGAACGCGCACATCCTCTGGCGCGGTCGCTTCCAGCATCACCACGGCTGCGACCTCTTCCGGATACAGGCGCGCAAACAGATTGACGACCAAGCCGCCCAGCGAATGCCCGACCAGCACATACGGCGGCGGCACGGCCAGCGCGTCGAGGAGCTCGCGCAGCGACTCGACAACCTCCAGCGCCGTCTGCGGCACCGCGGGTTTACTCGATTGATCGATGCCGGGCCGGTTCCAGGCGACCGTGCAGCGGCTGCTGGCCAGTCTGGCAAACACCTTGAACCAGCCTTCCACCGGTCCGCCGGCGCCGTTGACCAGCACCACGGCGGGCGCGCCGCTGCCGGCCAGGATGTATTCGACCGTCGCGCCGGCCACTTGCCGCGTCAGCTTGATGGGAAGCAGGACCGGACGCATCGCGCCTACCTGCCCTTTTCTTCTTCTTTTTCTTCTTTCTGGCGCGCCGTGAGCTCGCGCTCGCGGGCATCGATCACGGATTGCTCGTAGAACGACACGTCGCTCGCCTTGCGCGCGAAGTTCAGCTGGGCGACCGCCGCCGGCAGCGCCCCGGCCAGCACATACGATTCGGCCAGCGCCATGTGCTGCAGCGCGATCTTGCCCTGGTTCGAATAAGCCTTCGCCAGCAGGTCGTACAGCTTCCCATCCTCGCGGTACAGCTGCACCTGCTCGCGCAGGTAGCGCGTCGCCTCTTCAGGCTTGCCGGCGCTGATCATCGCATCGGCATACTGGCGCGCCAGCGCGCGCGACAGCGGATAGCGGTTGGTCGCCCCTTGCGCGTCCTTCAATGCTTGTTGGGCGACTTCCTTCGGCTGGCCGGACGCCAACTTGATTTCCAGGTCGAGCACCGCGAACATGGCGCCGCCGTCGCTGGCCGGCGCGGCCGAGAATGCGCTCTCTTTCGGCTTCACGGTGGCGCGCGCCTTGTCGAACCAGCTGCGCGCCCCGGCCAGATCGCCTTCCTTGAGCGCCAGAAAGGACAAGCCGTACTGCGCCGCCACCTGTTGCTGGCGGTGCTGCTGGGCCAGCTGCGTCTGGAACGTGATGCGGGTATCGCGGCGTGCCGTCGTGCCCATGTTTTGCAGCACCCGCGCGCGCGCCTTGGCGAGGTGGAACTCGATCGTGTCGACCCGCTGGCGGTAGGGCGTTTCCTTGATGCGCGACTGGATGTCGACGATGCGCTCGCTCGTCAGCGGGTGGCTGCTGAGGAAGGCCGGAATCTCGCCATACACCTTGTTCGCGCTTTGCAGGCGCTTGAAGAAGGCCACCATGCCCGAGGTATCGTAGCCGCCGGCGCCCATGATCTGGAAGCCCACGCGGTCCGCCTCACGCTCGGCGTCGCGGCTGAAATTGAGCTGGCGCTGCACCGCCAGACCCTGGCCGCCCATCAGCACGCCCATGGCCACGTCCGGGCTGGCCTTGGCCGCCAGCGCCGCCAGGATGAGCGAGGCCAGGGGCAGCAATACGTCCTGGCGCTGCTGGCCGAGCATGCGCGCGATGTGGCGCTGCGAGACGTGGCCGATCTCGTGCGAGACGACCGAGGCCAGTTCGGATTCGGTTTGCGCCGCCAGCAGCAGGCCGGAATGAATGCCGATAAAACCGCCCGGCAGCGCAAAGGCGTTGATCGCGCCGTCGCGTACCGGGAAAAACGTAAAGTCGGCATTCGTCTCGCCGCGCGCACCCGGCACGGCATCGACCAGCGCCCCGCCGAAATTGTTCAGGTATTCGGCAATCGCATCGTCGTCGAGGTAATCGCGGTCGCGCCGGATCTCGCGCATGATTTCCTCGCCGAGTTTACGCTCGACGATCGGCGACAGGTCCTCGCGCGAGGCGTCGCCCAGCGTCGGCAGGCGCGCCGTATTGGGCAGCGCATTGAATGACTGGGCGGGCGCCACGGCCGGAGTGGCAGCGGTCGCGGCCGACACGAGCAGGACGGCCAGCGAACGGCGCCAGCGGGCGCGGGCGGGCGGCAATGCGGGAGGGGTCAACGGTTTCACGATGCTATGATAACCCCATCCGCAGGCGCTTCGCTGACGCCTGAAACACTTTCTTACCCATCCATACCGACACCACCATGACCCCATCCGATCCCTCGTCCGGCCCTGAAGGACTGACCCATTTCGACGCCACTGGACAAGCCCACATGGTCGACGTCGGCGCCAAGAACGAGACGCACCGCGTCGCAGTCGCCGCCGGCACCATCCGCATGAAGCCGGAAACGCTCGAACTCATCCAGTCCGGCAACGCCAAAAAGGGCGACGTGCTCGGCATCGCCCGCATCGCCGCCATCATGGCCGCCAAGCGCACCAGCGACCTGATCCCACTGTGCCATCCGCTGGCCCTCACGCGCGTGGCGGTCGATTTCGAGATCGACGCGCCCGCCAGCAGCGTGCATTGCCGCGCCCAGGTCGAGCTGCACGGCAAGACCGGGGTCGAGATGGAAGCGCTGACCGCCGTGCAAATCGGGCTGCTGACGATTTACGACATGTGCAAGGCGGTCGACCGCGGGATGGTGATAACGAATGTGCGGGTGCTGGAAAAGCATGGGGGCAAGAGCGGGGACTGGACGGCCGCGACCTAGCCCCCACTGCCCCCTCAGGCAGCGTTCACCCTGGACGAATGCTCCACTCGCTTGCGCACAGCGGGCAGGAACGCTATTCCGATCAGGAAACAAAGTAATGAGGTCGCAACCTCGAACAGCGAGAGCTGATCGCGTGCTGCAGGTGCAATGAATAATACTGCCGGCAAGGCTGCGGCGCGCAGGATGAAGACGCAAGCTGCGGCGCCGAGCACAAACCGTTGGAACGGCAGGCTGCGCGTTGCTGCAGCCGACCACGCGTACAGGCCGATCACGGCGAGTGCCAGGGCAATGCCGAGGGTCGCAAGCGGCGCAAGCAAGCTTCCTTGGCGCGCCGATTCCACGATACTTGCCGGCGCGCCCAAGGCCGCGATCATCTCGGGTCCGGCGAGCAGGGCCACGACATGCAGTGCCGCTGCAGCAAACATGGCCAGCGCTGCCAGCATCAGGGAAAGGTTTTTCCTGGTGTGCATAGGGTTCCTCCAGAGTCAGGCCTCGGTCTCGGCTGAGTACAGGCCAGTAGCGGGGATGTTATCGAACAGGCATGTCCTCGCTGCCTGTTTGCGACAGACTGCAGTTTTCCGTGCTTGAAACGGAAACGTTTCTCGCTACCGAGGGCGACTCAAAAAGACCTTCCCCCCTTATTTCGCCGGCTGCATCATCCCTATCCACGGCTGCATGAACGCCCGGCCCATGACCCCCATCGCCTTCTGATTCGCATCGACGAAGCGTCCCAGCGATTGCTGCTGCACGGACAGCGCGTTCTTCGCCAATGCGTCGGCACAGGAATTCGATGCAGATATGAATGCGCGCAAGGTATGTTCCTGGATGATGCTCGCTGAGCTCTGCAGCAATTGCTGCGTGCTGGCTTGCGTGGCGTCTCTGTACAAGCCAGCAATATTGGACCAGGTAGCAAACAGCGGGGCCATGCTTACGGTAGGGAATGCCGGGATCGGGTATGCGCTTATCGTCAACATGATGCCTCCTGGTGAATGGCCGGATCGGCAGGATGCCGAATTGTGCGGCGCACCATCAAGTCTACTCGCCGCTCGAGCAAGCCGCCATCTGTGCATGCAAACAGTAGTAATCGCGCTACAACGGAGGCCTGACCCGGAGTTCCGGCGCAGGCACTGGTTTGAACCCGGTTTTCATTCCCTCCCCATACGTCGCCAACTTCTCCAACACCGCCACGGTCTGGCGCAGCGCCGCCGCCTGCTGCGGCGTAAGCGCGTGCTCGTATCCCGGCGCTGCGGAGTCGACCCATCCGGGCCTGCCTGGCGCATTGCGCGCTCGATCAAGGTGCTGAATGGCGTGGCATACGGACAGTCCGGATCGAGCGCATTTGCAATATCGGGAATCCTGGCCTCGATCATTTTGAGAAGGACACTCAATCTGACAAAGCGTTGCTCATCCCAACCTGCGGCGGCGGAATCGGCAGGCGACGCGCTGTCGAAGCGCTCCAGTAGCTGTCTCGCGGCCAGCTCCCCGCGCCCGCTGATCTCATCGATGGTGCTACGGTCCATATTCAGATTCATGCCGCCTTCGTCTTTCTCCAGCCTGACTCTGGCGATACGGTCTCGCACACCGGGCATTCGCGACAGCGAATTGTCGTTCCAGTTCTGCATCGTTCGTACAATGGCTGCAATAAAACCCCCGAATCTGGACGCGGATGATCCTTCATCAAAATGATTCCACCGCTCTCCATACCCCTCTGTATATTTTTTGGGCAAATACACCATATTGTCCCGCCCTTCGACCTTCGGCTCCAGGTTGATGCCGAAGGTTGGCCAAAGAGGCACCAGGCCGTCGAACAAGTGCATGGGGAAATTCGAGCTGATGCCACCGTCGGAGAACCAGCAACACCGGAAGTGGCGCGCTGACTGTGGGGCATCATGATTGATCGCCCACAGTGGCACTGCCGATAACAAGAGCGGAAAACTCAGGCTCATCCTGGCGGCAAGAATGACGGGAAGCTCGCTTGACGCCGGCAGTTCCAGCAAACCGAGCGCGCTGGCTTCCGCTTCTGGCGGGTCTTTTTCTTCACGGCCAGGCTCGAGCTTGTAGGGCTTCCCACACGAGGTCATCCATCGGAGGACATCGGCCGGAAGGTAGTGTGCAAGTTCGTGTGGACGAAAGAAAAGCCGGTCGCGGTTGCGGAAGCGGGAAACGCCGTCCTCCTCTTCGTGCAGCGGAAAAATATAGGGCCGTCCATGCCCGAGGTTCGTGGCAAACATTTGCAGGTCGATCGAGCGCGGTCTGGGTTTCCCCGCCAAATCCAACCATGGCGGAGGAAATCCGGGCGCCTTCCACAACATGCCGAACGTCAGGGGCGGATCATCAGGCGCCAATCCGGCGGCGCGCTGGATCAGCGCATGCAGCCAGGGGGTCACGGCGATGCTTCCCGCTTTACTCGCCAGACCAGTGCACAAGCCGAATCCGTTATCCGGTATTCGCCTGGTGATGTCGAGATACACCCAAGCGCCGATGCTCAGTGTCAGTGCGATGGGCAGTAACAGCATGGCAGCAAGCCAACCGGCCTGCAGCTGGAATACGCCCGCGGCGAGCATACTGATGAGCGTCGCCGGCCAGTAGGCCAGCAGTAATCCAAGGACGACAGCACCAACACGGCGCCAGGTTCCCTGGCTGTTGAGCGAGAAAACCAGCGTGGTAAACAGGCGCCTTGTTCCTGGCTGCGCCTGGAAAAGGCTGAGCAGTTTGCTTTTATTCGTTCCAGGTACCTTTTCCTGAAGTTCTTCCGGTAACCCGGACAAAATAGTAAAGCTGTCGCGCGTGCCGGTCTTTCTTCGGTTGAACTCGGCAGCGGCCGTGATGGCGGCCGCGATTGCCCCTGCCGACGTGCCACCGATGCTCCTGAATCGGTATCGTTGCGCCAATAACGCAATTGCTTTTGGATACACAATGCCGCTGGTGAGACCACCCTTCATGACCAGGTCGCAAAACCGGTCTTCCGGTGGTTCAGTTGATCCGTTCATGGGAATCTCCACGTGCGCCCGCCACGCAAAATGGCCTGATGCAGGCAGGCGATGGCAAGCTCCACCCTACCCGCATACAGGCGCTGGTCGATTTGTGTCAGATCAACCGTGCGCATGAGCGCTGGCGTATCGATTCGTCCGCCCGCTGGCGCAGGCGCGCGTGGTGTCACGGTAGAACGCCGTTCAGGTGCAAGAAATCGTCCTGGCGCTTGGCAAGGTATTCAAGGGGGTAAAGCCTGCTGCTGCTGCTGCCGCGGCCTGGGTGGACGGAATCTCGAAGATGCCGATCTTGCCATCCGGAACACCGCATACCGCCGCGCTGGCAAGGCCATTCGTGCCACAGGCTGCAGATTGCACCTGCACGTTAGCCGTTGCCAGCTGGGCTTGCAGGGCCGCCAGCGGCATGCCACCTCCACTGCACTGCAGCGATCCCATCGATTTGAAGACTTTGCTGCCGGCGTCATGCTCTCCACCGCCGCAAGCGGCCAAGGATGCCAGAACGACGACTGTCGGAAGAACACTATGCATTTACGGACTCCTGAAGCCTTGCGATTGTTTACGACGACGACGGTATTGACCTCGTGACTGAGAGTATGGACTCAGAGTAACTATTTATCAACTTCGGCATTGTCACCGGCAAGACCGGCGTTGAAGCTGCGGGCACGTTCCTGGCATCGCCCTCTTGTGGCGCCGTGTTAAATTGCTGGCTTCGCGCATGCTCCTGGCTGCGCCAAACAAGACAATCCCGAGACACGCCTCACGAGGAATCAATGAAATTACGTTTGCTGATGCTGGGCGCGGCCATGGCCGCCTCCAGCGCCGTTGCCGCGCCGCGCGGTTTTACGGTGGAAGACCTGGTCAACCTGGAACGCGTCGGCAGCCCGGCCGTGTCGCCGGATGCCAGCCGCGTTGTGTACACCGTGCGCCGCACCGATCTCGGCAAGAACCGGGGCCATACCAGCCTGTGGCTCGCCGATGTGAAAGGCGCCACTGCGCCGAAAGCATTGACGGACCACGACAGCAGCAGCACCGACCCCGAATGGTCGCCCTCGGGCGACGCCGTCTATTTCCTCTCGAGCCGCTCGGGCAGCTCCCAGGTCTGGCGCCAGGCTGCCGGCGGTGGCGAGCCGGTACAGGTGACGAATCTTCCGCTCGACGTCGACAACTTCCGCGTCTCGCCGATCGGTGACCGCATCGCGTTCAGCATGGCCGTGTTCCGCGATTGCCTTGACCTCGCCTGCACCAGGGAGCGCATGGACGCGCAGTCGAAAAACAAGGCAAGCGGGCGCGTCTACGACCGCCTGTTCGTGCGCCACTGGGATACCTGGGCCGATGGCCGCAATGCCGTGCTGTTCTCTGCGCCGCTCGATGCGAACGGCCGCGTCGGTACGGCTCCAGTCAGCCTGTCCGGCACGCTCGACGGCGATGTGCCCTCGAAACCGTTCGGCGACCGCGAGGAATACCGCTTCAGCCCGGACGGCAAGACGATCGTCTTCTCGGCACGCATCGCAGGCAAGACCGAGGCCTGGTCGACCAATTTCGATGTGTACAGCGTGCCGGCGGTGGGTAATGCCGCGCCGCGCAACCTGACGGCGGCCAATCCGGCCTGGGACACCAAGGGCGTGTTCTCGCCCGACGGACAGACCCTGGCGTATCTGGCGATGGCACGTCCCGGCTTCGAGGCCGACCGCTTTCAGATCATGTTGATGGATGTTGCCAGCGGCAAGAAACGCAAGCTGGCCGAAAAGTGGGACCGCTCCGCAGGCGCCCTGCAGTGGAGCGCGGACGGCAGGACGCTCGTCGTCGATGCCGAAGACGTCGGCCAGCATCGCCTGTTCTCGATCGATGTCGCCAGCGGTAAGCTTACTGCGCTGACCGACAAGGGGTCGATCGGCGGGTTTGATATGCGCCGCGATACGATCGCCTACACGCAAGCGACCCTGTCCTCGCCGGCCCAGCTGTACACGACGCTACTCTCCGGCGCCTCACCGAAAAAGCTGACCGACAACAATGCCGAGAAACTAGCCGACGTGCGTTTCGGCGAGTTCGAGCAATTCTCGTTCGCCGGGGCGAATGGCGACACGGTCCACGGTTACGTCATGAAGCCGTGGAACGCGACCCCGGGCGCCAAGTACCCGATCGCCTTCCTGGTGCATGGCGGCCCGCAAGGCAGCTTCGGCAATGCCTGGAGCTACCGCTGGAATCCGCAGGTGTATGCCGGCGCCGGGTACGCAACCGTCTTCATCGATTTCCATGGCTCGACCGGCTACGGCCAGAAGTTCACCGATGCCATCAGCGGCGACTGGGGCGGCAAACCATTGGTCGACCTGCAGAAAGGCCTGGCGGCAGCCGTCAAGAAATTCCCGTGGCTGGACCGCGAGCGCAGCTGCGCCCTGGGCGCCTCCTACGGCGGCTACATGATGAACTGGATCGCAGGCAATTGGCCAGACGGTTTCAAATGCCTCGTCAACCACGATGGGGTGTTCGATACGCGCGGCATGGCGTATTCGACCGAAGAACAGTGGTTCACCGACTGGGAAAATGGCGGACCCTATTTTGCCGTACCCCAGCAGCATGAGCGTTTCAACCCGGTGCACCATGTAAATAAATGGAAGACGCCGATGCTCGTGATCCAGGGCGACCTCGATTTCCGGATCCCGACCGCCCAGGCCCTGTCGACCTTCACGGCCCTGCAGCGGCGCGGCGTCGAGAGCAAGCTGCTGGTCTTCCCGGACGAGAATCACTGGGTGCTCAAGCCGGCCAACTCCCTGCTGTGGCACCACACGGTCATCGGCTGGCTCGACCAGCAGCTGAAGCGTTGAAAATCGTCTGAACCGCTGTCGATGCTTGAATGAGAAAACCCGCCGATGCGGGTTTTCTCCTTTCACGAGCACCGGTTATGCGGCCCTGCCTTTGCAAACGCCTTCGGGTCCGATCAGCTTCTGCAAAACAGTGGCGGCGCTGCAGCTCCAGGCGCCGCTGGCGTCACGCGTTAGCGTGATGGTCTGGCCTTTGACGCTGGTCGGGCCGGCCACGATCTCGCACGTCAGGCTGGCCGCGTCAGCGTCGGCGCTGGCACCGAACTTGCAGTTGGCGCTCGGCTTGTCGACAGCAGCCAGGCCGACGTCTTCGGGCCTGGTAACGGTCTCGCCGTCGATCAGCCTGGTGTCCATCCCCACTTTGCCTGCCGATACTTCCGCCAGCGCGACGCCAAACTTCGATTTCGCCATGTAGTCCTGGTAGGCCGGGAGGGCGACCGTTGCCAGGATACCGATGATCGCAACGACGATCATCAATTCAACGAGGGTAAAGCCGGCTTCCGCTTTCTTGAAAAATTTCCTGACTGACATAGTAATCCTCCGGTGAGATTGAGCAGACCGGAACGATAACCGTGACCTTCGACGCGCGATTGCGCTAGCTCAGCCAAAAACAAAAACCCCGCCGAAGCGGGGTTGTTTAGATCAGATCAGCCGAACTTAAGGCTTGCCGACGCAGGTGCCTTTGCCGATCAGCTTGGAATCGACCGTTGCAGCTGCGCAGGCCCAGGCGCCAGTTGTTGGTTCACGGCTCAAGATAATGTCCTGACCAGCCACGCTCGATGGACCGTTGACAATTTTACAGGTCAGGCTAGTGGCGCTTGCCTCGAAAACGCAGTTGGCAGTCGGGTTAGCCGTTTTCGCCAGACCGGCATCTTCCGGCTCAGCAACGGTTTCGCCGTCATTCAGCTTGGCATCGAAGCCAATCTTACCTGCCGACACTTCAGCCAGCGCCGCGCCGAACTTCGACTTGGCGGTGTAATTCTGGTAGTTCGGGATTGCCACGGCGGCCAGGATGCCGATGATCGCAACGACGATCATCAATTCGATCAGGGTGAAGCCGGATTGTGCTTTTTTAACAATTTTCATCGATTTCATGGTGGTTCTCCAGGGGGTGTTGGGTTATCTGTTCGGGTATTGCTTCGTGCCACGATCTACATATTGCAAGCGCCGTGCCAGGCCATTTACCCCTGAAATCGATAGTTGGAGTACAACAAAAGCGACGAAATGCGTCAGCTCAGCGGTTTGTAATGACAATTTTTGTCACCTGATGTGCAATTTCCGTCCGGAAATAAATTATGCGGACAGAATTTGTCACATTAGCCGAGGCGGATAAAAAAAGAGGAGCCCGCGGGCTCCTCTCTTCAGTACAAGAACAAGAACTGTCCAGTATTACAGCATGTCTTTCAACAGGCGTGCCATTTCCGACGGGTTCTTGGTGGCCTTGATGCCGCACTCTTCCATGATGTCCAGCTTGGCTTGCGCGGTATCTGCACCGCCCGAGATCAGCGCGCCGGCGTGGCCCATGCGCTTGCCTGGAGGAGCGGTCACACCAGCGATGAAGCAGACCACTGGCTTCTTCATGTTCTCTTTGATCCAGTAGGCGGCATTGCCTTCGTCCGGACCGCCGATTTCGCCGATCATGATGACCGCGTCGGTATCAGGATCGTCGTTGAACATGCGCATCACGTCGATGTGCTTCAAGCCGTTGATCGGATCGCCGCCGATGCCGACTGCCGACGATTGGCCTAGACCCAGTGCGGTCAGCTGGCCGACTGCTTCGTAGGTCAGGGTGCCCGAGCGCGAGACGACGCCGATGCGGCCCTTGCGGTGGATGTGACCCGGCATAATGCCGATCTTGATTTCGTCCGGGGTGATCAGGCCTGGGCAGTTCGGGCCCAGCAGCAGGGTCTTCGAGCCGGCTTTGGCCATGCGGTCCTTCAGGGCCATCATGTCGCGCACTGGAATGCCTTCGGTGATGCAGATCGCGAGATCCAGGTCGGCTTCGACAGCTTCCCAGATTGCAGCGGCTGCGCCTGCCGGCGGAACGTAGATGACCGACACGGTGGCGCCGGTGGCAGCTTTCGCTTCCGACACGTTGGCGTAGATCGGGATGCCTTCGAAGTCTTCACCGGCCTTCTTCGGGTTCACGCCTGCGACGAAGGCAGCTTTGCCGTTCGCGTAGTCGCGGCACATGCGGGTATGGAACTGACCGGTCTTGCCGGTAATACCCTGGGTAATGACTTTTGTATCTTTGTTGATCAGGATCGACATTTGTTTATTCCTTCGAATTAGGCGTTACCAGCTGCAGCGGCGACGACGGCCTTGGCTGCATCTTCCATCGTATCGGCGGCGATGATCGGCAGACCGGAATCGGCCAGCATCTTCTTGCCCAGGTCTTCGTTGGTGCCCTTCATGCGCACGACCAGCGGAACCTGCAGCGAGACAGCTTTCGATGCGGTGATCACGCCTTCGGCGATGACGTCGCAACGCATGATGCCGCCGAAGATGTTGACCAGGATGGCTTTCAGGCCAGGGTTCTTCAGCATGATCTTGAATGCTTCGGTGACTTTCTCAGCCGTTGCACCGCCGCCCACGTCCAGGAAGTTGGCCGGCTCGCCGCCGAACAGCTTGATGGTGTCCATGGTGGCCATGGCCAGACCGGCGCCGTTCACCAAGCAGCCGATGTTGCCATCGAGCGAGATGTAAGCCAGGTCGAACTTCGATGCTTCGACTTCGGCTGGATCTTCTTCGTCCAGGTCGCGGTAGGCGACGATTTCAGGCTGGCGGAACAGCGCGTTCGAGTCGAAGTTGAACTTCGCGTCGAGGGCGATGACCTTGCCCGAACCGGTCAGGATCAGCGGGTTGATTTCGGCCAGCGACGAGTCGGTTTCCCAGTACGCCTTGTACAGGCCCTTGAGTTGCACGCGAGCGTCGGCCAGCGATTCGGCAGGCACGCCGATCTTGGTCGAGATGTCGTCGGCTTCGGCGTCGGTCAGGCCGACGGCCGGATCGATGGCGATCGAGTGGATTTTTTCCGGGTTGCTGTGCGCGACTTCTTCGATGTCCATGCCGCCTTCCGACGAGGCCATCAGCACGACGCGCTGCGAGATGCGGTCGGTGACCATCGAGACGTACAGTTCCTTCTTGATGTCGGCGCCTTCTTCGACCAGCAGGCGGCGCACTTTCTGGCCTTCAGGGCCAGTCTGGTGCGTGATGAGCTGCATGCCCATGATCTGCTGCGCGTATTCGCGCACTTGTTCCAGCGACTTGGCAACCTTCACGCCGCCGCCTTTACCACGGCCGCCAGCATGGATCTGGGCCTTGACCACCCAGACCGAACCGCCCAGCTCTTCAGCTGCCTTGACGGCCTCTTCGACCGACATGCAAGGAATGCCCCGCGGAACCGTCACTCCGAACTTTCGGAGGATTTCTTTGCCCTGATACTCATGGATTTTCATGCTGGCTTCCCTTCTTATGTTACTGATTTAGATGGTTTATTGAAGTACTTCGACATCGGTTTCAACCCTGCACGGCCTTGATTACCCAGCGCGGATAATACTTTGCCACAGCGGGGCCGTCGGCGCGCAGCGCATGGCAGCGGTCGATTTCATACGGACGCACAACGTCGACGTCATTGGCGGCGTTGCGTATCTCGAATGCGTCATCGGCGAAGGCCTGGATTGCCGCGGTGGGCAAAACCTGCGCCAGTTCGGTCAGGTGGGTGCAGCCGAGCACGCCCGAAAGGCGGTCTTTCAGGTGCAACCGGAAATGCTTGGCGAGCGACAGCCCGATCAACTTCTTGTATGCCGGCCCGATCACATCGCAATACCCAGGATACGGCACCGAGTCGGACGCGGCTTCGGCGTCGACGATCTCGAGATCCGTGTTGATGGTAATGCGCAGGCTCAGGTCGTGCACGGCCGCGCCGGCCGGACGGTTACCGGAAGCGAGCAGGATGTCGCGTGCCTTGATGTCGCGGATACGCGCGTCGAGATCCCACAGGCCATCGTCGCGCGCATACGCTTCGACGGTAATGGCGCGCGTGTGCCGCAGCGAGCGCGGAGCGGGAGAGGACAGAGGCATAAAAACGGGTGCCGATGGAGCGGCAATCAATGGGGGCAGCCGGTGTGCTGATGCACGTCACCGCAGCTTCTGCGGCAACAACCGCTCATGCGGCGCTGCTTAAACCGTGAAAGTTTAGCACACGCGGGGGTTGGGGTGCACTGCAACATGAGGGTCGATGAAACAACAAGCGCCAGCGTGCAGCGCCATCCGTCGTTGAGGAATATGCGAACGCATATCGCCGGATGGCGCTCCGCGCTGGCGCCTGGAATGTTGTTACAGTATTGGAGCAGCCTTGAGGCGGCTGAGGAACGACCGTCAAAAGTCGTCTTCTTCGGGCGCGCCCTTCAGGGCAGTACGCACGGCGCCGCTGGAAAAGCCGCGCGCCATCAAAAACCGCATCTGCTTGCTGCGCCCGGCCGCGTCTTGCGCGACGCTACCGAACTTGCGCTGCCAGACCTCCACCGCACGTGCGGCTTCGCTGTCGGCCAGGCCCGGCTTGAGTTCGGCCAGCGCTTCTCCGGTGACGCCATGGCTGTGCAGTTCGGCGAAAACGCGGCTGTTGCCGAAGCGCGCAGCCTTACGGTTGATCAGCGATTCGGCAAAGCGCTCCTGCGACAGCCAGTTGTTCTTCTCTAAAAAATCGAGGAGAGCGTCGATGTCGTCGCCCTCCTCCGCATGGCGGGCCAGCTTGCGCTTGAGCTCGAGCCTGCTGTGCTCCCTCATGGAGAGGAAACGCAGGGCCCGACCTTTCAAGCTTAACGGAGGTCCACGCATGGCGATGAAATGCATCGAACGGGGCCGCAGGACGGCCCCATCCAATTACTCTGCAACAGCCTTCAGCTTCGGCGCCTTGTCTTCCGCATCACCGCCGACAGGCGGCGGCAGCTCGCGCACGCCGAGTGCCGTACGTACCTTATTCTCGATTTCGCGCGCCAATGCTGGGCGGTCTCTCAAGAACTGACGGGCATTGTCCTTGCCCTGGCCGATACGTTCGCCGTTATAGCTGTACCAGGAACCGGACTTCTCCACGATCTTGTTGTCGGCGCCAAGATCGAGGATTTCGCCTTCGCGGGACGTGCCTTCTCCATAAAGAATGTCGAAGTGCGCTTCGCGGAACGGCGGCGCGATCTTGTTCTTGACGACCTTGACCTTGGTTTCGTTACCGATCACTTCGTCGCCCGACTTGATCGAACCGGTACGGCGGATGTCCAGGCGCACGGAGGCGTAGAACTTCAGCGCATTACCGCCGGTCGTGGTTTCCGGGCTGCCGAACATCACACCGATCTTCATGCGGATCTGGTTAATGAAGATGACCAGCGTGTTGGTGCGGTTGATCGAGGCGGTCAGCTTGCGCAGTGCCTGCGACATCAGACGTGCCTGCAAACCCGGCAGCGAATCGCCCATGTCGCCTTCGATCTCGGCGCGTGGCGTCAGTGCCGCCACCGAGTCGATGACCACCAGGTCGACCGAACCCGAACGCACCAGTGCGTCGGTGATTTCGAGCGCCTGCTCGCCGGTGTCCGGCTGCGAGATCAGCAGCTCCGACAGATTGATACCCAGCTTTTGTGCGTAACCCACGTCGAGCGCGTGTTCGGCGTCGATAAAGGCGCAGGTGCCGCCGATTTTTTGCATTTGCGCGATGGTCTGCAGCGTCAGCGTGGTTTTACCCGACGATTCCGGACCGTAGATTTCCACGATACGGCCACGCGGCAAGCCGCCGACGCCGAGTGCGATATCCAGGCCCAGCGAGCCGGTGGAGACGGTCTGCACCTCCTCGACGGGGGTGTTCGCGTCCATGCGCATGACCGAACCCTTGCCAAACTGCTTTTCAATTTGCGCGAGGGCGGCAGCCAGTGCTTTGCTTTTTTCAGCAGCGTTGTGTACTACTTTCTTGTCGTCCATAATTTTCTCTCAGTCTTGGAGGTACCAAGGTGTGGGCACCCTCACGCTTTACAAGGGTAACACTGTATAGAAATACAGTGGTTCTGGCAAGCGTGATTTTGCCCATCTGTTAAAGGAACGCTCGCATTGTTGCGCCAAATCAAACACAATGAGGACAGCCGGGAGGTCTAATTGATAACAGGGTGATCTTATGCGAATTTTGCTTGCTGAAGATGATAGCGTACTCGCGGATGGACTGACGCGCTCACTGCGCCAGTCGGGTTACGCGATCGACGACGTGCGCAATGGAGAGGATGCCGACACGGCCCTGTCCACCCAGGAATTCGACCTCCTGATCCTGGACCTCGGCCTGCCGAAGATGTCGGGCCTGGAAGTGCTGCGCCGCCTGCGTGCCCGCGCTTCGCTGCTGCCGGTGCTCATCCTCACCGCGGCCGATTCCGTCGAGCAGCGTGTCGAGGGCCTCGACCTGGGCGCCGACGACTACATGGCCAAGCCGTTCGCCCTGTCGGAACTCGAGGCGCGGGTGCGCGCCCTCACCCGGCGCGGCGCCGGCGGCGGCCCGACCGTGATCCGCCACGGCCCGCTGGTCTACGACCAGGTCGGACGCAGCGCCTATATCAACGAACAGATGCTCGACCTGTCGGCGCGCGAACTCGGGCTGCTGGAAATCCTGCTGGCCCGTACCGGACGCCTGGTCTCGAAAGAACAGCTGGTCGACCACCTGTGCGAATGGGGCGAGGAAGTGTCGAACAACGCGATCGAGGTCTATGTGCACCGGCTGCGCAAGAAGATCGAGGTCGGCGGGGTGCGCATCGCCACCGTGCGCGGCCTGGGCTATTGCCTGGAAAAATACTCCGACGCCGCGCGCGCCGGCACCGGGCAGTCCGCCGAGCAGAAGTGACCGAGCGCGCGAAGGAGCAAGAGCGGCTGAAAGACAGCACCCTGGCCGGGTTTGAGGCCGGGCTGCCCGAGCCGCTGTACGTGCCGCCGAATCCCGAGCCCGAAGAAAACATCCAGCATTCGCTGTTCGGCGAGATCCTCGACTGGATGCTCGCGCCCCTGTTGTTGCTGTGGCCGATGAGCATTGCGATCACCTACCTGGTCGCGAAATCGATTGCGAATCAACCGTTCGACCATGCGCTGGAAGACCGCGTCACGGTGCTGGCCCAGCAGGTAAGCGAAGAGAACGGGGCGATCAATACACGCCTGCCCGGGAGCGCGCGCGACATCCTGCGCGCCGACGATATCGACAGCGTGTATTTCCAGGTGCTGGACGCCGCCGGGCGCCATGTCGACGGCGACAGCGAACTGCCGCGTCCGCACGACGACGAGGCCGACAAGGATGGCGCGGTCCACTTCCGCAACGCCGCCCTGAACGGCAATCCGCTGCGCGTGGCCTATTTGTACATCAACCTCGACCCGCTGGCGCCACCCGGCAGCACCTCGCCCGCCTTCCCGCGCAAGGCCCTGGTGCAGGTGGCGGAAACGCTCGACAAGCGGGCACTGCTCGCCAACGAGATCATCAAAGGCGTGATCCTGCCCCAGTTTATCATCCTGCCGATCATCCTGGCCCTGGTCTGGTTCGCCCTCTCGCGCGGCCTGTCGCCGCTGGCCGAACTCCAGGAACGGATTCGCGCGCGCTCCTCGGACGACCTGTCTCCCATCGATTCGCGCCAGGTACCCGAGGAAATCTCGCCCCTCGTCGGTTCGCTCAACGACATGCTGGGCAGGCTCTCCCAGACCATCGACATGCAAAAGCGTTTCATTGCCGACGCCGCGCACCAGATGAAAACGCCGCTGGCCGGCATGCGCATGCAGTCCGAGCTGGCCCTGCGCCAGCTCGATCCCGACGAGATTCACCGTTCGCTTGAACAATTGGCGAAGAGTTCGGAATCGGCGACGCGCCTGGTGAACCAGCTACTTGCCCTGGCGCGCGCGGAAAACCAGCCGCATGCCGGCCTGGCGTTTGAAGAAATCGACCTGGCGCTCATGGCGCGCGGCGTGGTGCAGGACTGGGTGCAGGCCTCGTTCGCCCACCAGATCGACCTTGGGTACGAGGCCCAGGACGAAGGCGTGACGATTGCCGGCAATGCCCTGATGCTGCGCGAACTGCTGTCGAACCTGATCGACAATGCGCTGCGCTACACCCCGGCCGGGGGCAGCGTCACGGTGCGGGTGCGGCGCGACGGCGCGTATGCGCTGCTCGAAGTCGAGGACACCGGTCCCGGCATCGCCCCGCACGAGCGCGCCCACGTGTTCGAACGCTTCTACCGCATCCTCGGTTCGAACACGCCCGGCAGCGGCCTGGGCCTCGCGATCGTGCGCGAGATCGCCGGGCAACACGGCGCCGAAGTCGACATTTTCAACAATCCGCGCAGCGATTCGGCCAAATTCCCCGGCAGCCTGTTCCGGCTGACCTTCCCGCCACCTGTCAACGACGACCTTGATGCCACCTGAGTCCGCTCCACCTCCCGCGCCCCCGCTCGACCCCGAGCTGCAGCGCCAGCGTCTCCTGATCGCCGCGCGCGCCACGCACTGGCGACGGACGCGCCGGCTCACCTTCGTGTTGCTGGCGCTGTGGCTGGCCACCGGCTTTGGCACCGTATTTTTCGCACGCGAATTGGCGAAGATCACCGTCTTCGGCTGGCCGCTGTCGTTCTACATGGCGGCGCAAGGCGCGGCATTGATCTGCCTGGCCATCATCGGGGTCTATGCCTGGCGCATGCGCCAATTTGACCGCATGTACGCGCGCACGATGGGCGGCGGCGGGGTTGCCGGATGAGCGGCCAGAAGCGCTATTTCCGGCGCCTGTCCGGCTACTACGCCTGGTTCTGCATCTGCTTCGCCGGCTTCCTGCTGGCCCTGACGATCCTGGAAAACGAAGGCATGCCGCGCCTGTGGATCGGCCACCTGTTCATGTTCGCCACCATCGTCCTGTATGCCACCATCGGCGTCGTCAGCCGTACCTCGAACGTGACCGAATACTACGTTGCCGGACGCCGCGTGCCGGCCCTGTTCAACGGCATGGCCACCGCCGCCGACTGGATTTCGGCGGCCAGCTTCATCAGCCTGGCAGGCGGCCTGTACCTGTCCGGCTTCGATGCCCTCGCCTATATCATGGGCTGGACCGGCGGCTATTGCCTGGTCGCCCTGCTGATCGCGCCCTACCTGCGCAAGTTTGCCCAGTACACAATTCCCGATTTTCTGGCCGTACGCTACGGCGGCGGCGCGGGTGGGCGCGGTGGGCCGGTGCGCGCATTAGCGGTCGGAGCCACGATCATCGTCTCGTTCGTCTACGTGGTGGCGCAGATCTATGCCGTCGGCCTGATCGCTTCCCGCTTTACCGGCGTCGATTTCTCGGTGGGCATTTTCCTGGGACTGGCCAGCATCCTGGTCTGCTCGTTCCTGGGCGGCATGCGCGGCATCACCTGGACGCAAGTTGCGCAGTACATCATCATCCTGGTCGCCTTCCTGATCCCGACCATGTGGCTGTCGGTCAAGCACGCCGACAATCCCCTTCCCCAGGTGGCCTACGGCTCGGTGCTGCCGAAGCTGGCCCAGCGCGAAGCGCAACTGGCGCAAGACCCGCGCGAGCGCGAGGTGCGGGCCACCTTCCAGCTGCAGGCCGATGCCTATGGCGAGCGTCTCGCCCGCCTGCCTGTGTCATGGGAACAGGGCAAGCTCGACGCGCAGCGGGGCCTCGACACGGCGCGCCTGCGCAACCTGTCGCTGGCCGATGTGCGCAGCGCCGAGCGCGCGCTGGCGGCCTATCCGAAGACCGCGGACGATGCCGAGAGCCTGTGGCGCGAACAGCGCGCGCGCCTGCTGGCACGGGCCCAGCCGCCGCAGCCGCATGCGACACCCTTCCCGGGCGCGACCGAGGCGGAGTCGAATGCACGCCGGAATAATTTCCTGGCACTGGTGTTCTGTTTGATGTTCGGCACCGCCGCCCTGCCCCACATCCTGATGCGTTCCTACACCACGCCCTCGGTGCACGAAACCCGCGTCTCGGTGTTCTGGACCCTGTTCTTCATCCTGCTGATTTACCTGAGCATTCCGGCGCTCGCCGTGCTGGCGAAATACGATATTTATACGAGCCTGGTCGGCAGCGACTTTTCATCCCTGCCGACCTGGATTTCGTACTGGGCCAACATCGACAAGGTGAATCCCCTGATTCAAGTCGTCGACATCAATGGCGACGGCCTGGTGCAGCTGGCGGAAATCGCGATCGACGGCGACGTGCTGGTGCTGGCCACGCCCGAGATCGGCGGCCTGCCCTACGTGATTTCGGGACTGGTGGCGGCCGGCGGCCTGGCGGCAGCCCTGTCTACCGCGGACGGCCTGCTGCTGGCGATCTCGAACGCCCTCTCGCACGATGTGTATTACAAGATCGTCGATCCGGGCGCCTCGACCCAGAAGCGCGTGACGATCTCGAAACTGCTGCTGCTGGCCGTGGCCTTCATTGCGGCGTATGCCGCCTCGCAAAAGCCGGCCGACATCCTGTCCCTCGTCGGCGCCGCCTTCTCCCTGGCGGCATCGACCCTGTTCCCGCCGCTGGTGCTGGGCGTGTTCTGGAAACGGGCGAATCACGTCGGGGCGATCGCCGGCATGACGGTGGGCTTCCTGGTCTGCCTGTATTACATGATCCGCGCGCACCCGATGCTGGGCGGGCAGATGGACGCCGCCTGGTTCGCCATCGCGCCGATGTCGGCCGGTATCTTCGGGGTCCCGGCCGGCATCATCGCGGTCGTCGTCGCCAGCCTGCTGACGGCCCCGCCGGCACGCGGCAGCAATGGCCTGGTCGACTATATCCGGGCGCCGGAGTAGCAGATAAGCGACGTTATCCGGCCCGCATGGCCGCGCCCGGATGCCGATGCTATCCTGAAGGCCCACGCGTGAAGGAGGTTCTATGTCGTCCGGCAAAATCCTCGTTGCACAAGGAGGCGGCCCGACCGCCGTCATCAACCAGTCGATGGTCGGCGTGACGCTCGAAGCGCGGCGCTTCCGGAACGTTACGCGCATCTACGGCGCCCTGCATGGCGTACGCGGCATCGTCAACGAAGACTTCCTCGACCTGACCCAGGAAACCAGCCACAACCTCGAGCTGGTAGCCGCCACGCCTTCCTCGGCCCTGGGCTCGACCCGCGACAAACCGGACATGGCCTATTGCCACCGCATCTTCGACGTGCTGCGCGCGCACGAGATCGAACATTTCTTCTACATCGGCGGCAACGACTCGGCCGACACGGTGCGCATCGTCAGCCAGGAAGCGCGCGCGGCCGGCTATCCGCTGCGTTGCATCCACATCCCGAAAACCATCGACAACGACCTGGTCGGCAACGACCACACACCGGGTTTTCCATCGGCGGCGCGCTTTGTCGCCCAGGCCTTCGCCGGCGCCAATCTGGATAACGCGGCTTTGCCCGGCGTGTATGTGGGCGTGGTGATGGGCCGGCATGCGGGCTTTCTCACCGCTGCCTCGGCCTTGGGTAAAAAATTTCCCGATGATGGCCCGCACCTGATTTATTTGCCCGAGCGCGTCTTCGAGCTGGAGCGTTTTCTCGCCGACGTCAAGGCGACCTACGCGCGCTACGGACGCTGCGTGATCGCCGTCTCCGAGGGCGTGCACGACGCCGCGGGCGAGCCGATCGTGACCTTGCTGGCGAAGGAAATCGAGAAGGATGCGCACGGCAATGTGCAGCTGTCCGGCACCGGCGCGCTTGCCGACCTGCTGTGCGAGGAGATCAAGGCACGGCTCGGCATCAAGCGCGTGCGCGGCGATACCTTCGGCTACCTGCAGCGCTCCTTCATCGGTTGCGTGTCGGATGTCGACCAGCGCGAGGCGCGCGAAGTCGGGGAAAAGGCGGTACAGTTCGCCATGTGGGGAGACAGTGACGGCTCGGTCGTGATCCGGCGCACAGGCTTTTATTCGGTCGACTACGAACTGCTGCCGCTTGACCAGGTCGCCGGCAAGACGCGCACCATGGAAGACGAATTCATCAGCGAGAGCGGCACCGACGTGACCGACGCCTTCCGCCTCTACCTGCGCCCGCTGCTCGGATCACGCATGCCGGATGCCTTCCGCCTGCGCGGGGCGCGGGTGGCGAAGGTGCTGCATCCGGACAAAGCCTGACGCGGTCACTTACTGCGTGTACAACATCGCGACGGGCGCGATCGACAAGGTGGGCGAATCGCACCCGCGTATCGATCCGTCATGCATGGGCCAGCAGGATCCGGTGCGCTACCAGGCGCGCGACGGCATGGAGATTCCAGCACTGCTGACGCTGCCGGAGGGCGGCGCGAAGAATGCGCCGCTGGTGGTGCTGGTGCACGGCGGCCCTTACGTGCGCGGCAAGGCATGGGGCTGGAATGGGCAAACCCAGTTCCTGGCATGCCGGACTTGGTCGGCGACCAGCTCAAGGACGCGGCCCAGCTGAAAGCCACCTCCCCGATCCAGCAGGCGCCACGCATCAAGGCGCCGCTGCTGCTGGCCTACGGCGGCAGCGACCGCCGCGTGCCTACCTACTACGGCCGCAAGTTCCTCGACGCAGTCAAGCCGCACAACGGGCAGGTCGAATGGATCGAGTATGCGGACGAGGGCCACGGCTGGAGCCTGCCGCAAAACCGGGTCGATTTCTGGGCAAGGTCGAGAAATTCCTGGATAAACATATCGGCAGCGGCGCGACGAACTGAGCGGGAGTCCAGTCCCACTGGTTGCCTTGTGTCGGACAATATGTTGTGACAATTCAATAGATTTGAGGGCGCCGGGTTTGCTATGCTCGACAGGCGACGCAGCGTGGCTGCATCCCTGTTCCTATCGAGAGAGAGTCCATGTTCCGACACAATGCTGCCCGCCGGGGCGCCGCGCTGCTGTTGCTGTGCGCCGCCACTTCGCTGCATGCCGCGCCTGATGCGGCCGCGCTGCCCATTGAGCGCTTCTTCATCAATCCCGTCATCGCCAACGCCGAGCTCTCGCCCACCGGGCGTTATCTTGCCGCCATTTCCGGTGCCGCCGGCCGCCGCGACTACCTGGTCGTCATCGATTTGCAGGGCAAGACGGCCAAGCTGGTCGCCGGCTACGAAGACGCCGACATTCTCGAATTCGACTGGGTCAACGACGAACGCCTGGTCTTCAACGTCACCGACAAGCAAGTTGCACAGGGTGGCCGCTTCATGGCCGCCGGCTTGTATGCGGTCAACCGCGATGGCGGCAACCTGCGTCAGCTTGCCGAGCGCCGCGGCACCGCCTTGATAACCGAAGCCGACAGCCGGATCAGCCGCAAGATCCAGCCCTGGCATACCTTCATGCTCCGCCAGCATGGCGACCAGAAGTCCGGATCCATCCATGTCAGCAGCTACCAGTTCGACGATAGCTCCGGCAAACTCGACACTGTCAATTTGCTGCGACTTAACACCCTCAGCGGTGCGGTCCAGACCGTGCCCCGGCCGGGGCGGGTCGATGACTGGATGCTGGACCAGAACGGCGAACCGCGCCTGGCCAGCTTCAGCGACAAAGGTGTGACCACGCTGCATTACCGCGACCCGGCTACGTCCGCGTGGCGGGTACTGACCAGTTTCCCAACCTACAAGGGCGGCGCCGGCGAATACCTGCCGCTCGGTTTTGGCCAGGACGGCACCTTGTACGCTACGGCCGACAATGGCAAGGACACCAGTGCGCTCTACACCGTCAACCTCGCCACCGGCGCGCTCAATCCGGAGCCCGTGGTCTCGACGCCGGGCTACGACTTCAACGGCGCCCTGGTGCGCAGCGGCGAGCGGATCCTGGGCGTACGCCTGCGCACCGATGGCGAAGGCATCGCCTGGTTCGACCCCGCCATGCAGGCGGCCCAGAAGAAGCTCGATGCCGCCCTGCCGGGCATGCTCAACCTGATGTCCTTTCCATCGCAAGCCATGTCTGACTGGGCCCTCGTGCTGTCCTACTCCGATGTCAAGCCGCGCACTTACCACCTGTTCAACCTGAAGACCGGCGAGATCGACAAAGTCGGCGACGCCTTTCCGAATATTGATCCGGCGCGCATGGGCCGCCAGGACCTGGTGCGCTACAAGGCACGCGACGGCATGGAAATCCCGGCGCTGCTGACGCTGCCTGCGAATGGCGCGAAAAACGCGCCCCTGGTGGTATTGGTGCATGGCGGCCCGTATGTGCGAGGCACGCAGTGGGGCTGGAATCCGGCTACCCAGTTCCTGGCGTCGCGTGGCTACGCCGTGCTCGAGCCCGAGTATCGGGGCAGCACAGGTTACGGCAACAAGCATTTCCGCGCCGGCTGGAAGCAGTGGGGACTGGCGATGCAGGACGACATCGCCGACGGCGCGCGCTGGGCCGTTGCCCAGGGCTACGCCGACCCGAAGCGCATCTGCATCGCCGGCGCGAGCTACGGGGGCTATGCCACCCTGATGGGACTGGCCAAGGATCCGGACCTGTACAAATGCGGCGTCAGCTGGGCCGGCGTGACCGACATCAACGTTCTCTATACCGACAGCTGGAATTTCACCTCGGACCTGTCGGACCAGTGGAAGCAATATGGCATGCCGGAACTGATCGGCGACCAGGTCAAGGACGCGGCCCAGCTGAAGGCCACGTCTCCAATTCAGCAGGTGGCGCAGATCAAGGCGCCGCTGCTGCTGGCCTACGGCGGCGCCGACCGCCGCGTACCGATGGCGCACGGCCTTAGTTTCCGCGAGGCGATCAAGCCACACAACAAACAGGTCGAATGGATCGCATACCAGGAAGAAGGCCACGGATGGGGCTTGCCGAAGAACCGGGTCGATTTTTGGAGCCGGGTCGAGAGATTCCTTGACAAGCATATCGGCAACGGCGCGCAGGCGAAGACGCAGTAATCGCTCATGGCAATAAAAAAGGCGCCTGCGGGCTAATGCAGTTCAGTTAAGCGTAACGCGACGCATTGAAACTAGTGTCGAGCCATGTCGCGCAGCGCGAGTTTCTCGATCTGTAGGGTGGACTCTTGAGTCCACGCTATCATACCTCTGCATACCGCAGCGCTTGGGGACAACGCTATGTCTATGCGTGTGCATATGCGCGTCGGGCTGCGTGGTTCATTTCGATATGCTGAACTAGTACCGCGTGGACTCAAGAGTCCGCCCTACGAATATCGAACTGTGCGCTGCACGGCCCAGTGCAGAGAGACAGCCGCCGCAGTCTTAACTGAACGGCATTAGCGCCTGCGGGCGCCTTTTTATTGCCATGACGCGCTGCCCTTACAGCACCACGGTCTGCGCCTGTCCCTCTTCGCGGGCGCGGATCTCGCCGATGCGGTAGACGGTCTCGCCGGCCGCCTGCAGCTGGGCCATGGCCGTATCCGCGTCCTCTTTCGAGACGATCACGGTCATGCCGATGCCGCAGTTAAAGACGCGGTGCATTTCGGCGTCAGCCACGCCGCCGTGCTGCTGCAGCCACTGGAACAGCGGCGGCATCGTCCAGGATTTACCGTCGAGCACGGCCGTCAGGTGATCCTGCAGCACGCGCGGGATGTTTTCGACCAGGCCGCCGCCGGTGATGTGCACCAGGCCCTTGACTTCCATCGATGCCATCAAGGCCAGCAGCGGCTTGACATAGATGCGGGTCGGCGCCATCAGCACGTCCGACAGCTTGCGGCCATGAAAATCGGCTTCCAGGTCGGGCTTCGCCACGTCGATGATCTTGCGCACCAGCGAGTAGCCGTTCGAGTGGATGCCCGACGAGGCCAGGCCCAGCACCACGTCGCCAGGTGCGATCTTGCTGCCGTCGATGATCTGCGATTTTTCCACCGCGCCCACCGCAAAGCCGGCCAGGTCGTATTCGCCATCCGGGTACATGCCCGGCATTTCGGCGGTCTCGCCGCCGAGCAGGGCACAGCCGGACTGTTCGCAACCCTGGGCGATGCCCTTGACCACGGCGGTGGCGGTCGGCACATCGAGCTTGCCGCAGGCAAAGTAATCGAGGAAGAACAGCGGTTCGGCGCCCTGCACCAGGATGTCGTTGACGCTCATCGCGACCAGGTCGATGCCGACCGTGTCGTGGCGGTTCAGCTCAAAGGCGAGTTTCAGTTTGGTGCCGACGCCGTCGGTACCGGACACCAGCACCGGCTCCTTGAACTTCTTGCTGATCTCGAACAGCCCGCCGAAACCACCGATCCCGCCGAGCACGCCTTCCCGCATGGTGCGCTTGGCAAACGGTTTGATTGCTTCGACCAGGGCGTCGCCGGCGTCGATGTCGACACCCGCGTCGCGGTAGGAGAGAGAAACATTAGATGGTTGGCTCATGGTATTTGGCAGCGGAGGCGGTAAAATAGAAGGCGTGCACTGGATCAAGCGTGATTCAATCGCTGATTCCAGTCAATTCGCTATTCTAACAAAACGGCCCGGCCCGAACCCGCTAAACCGAGATAACAATAAAAACATGCCCTCATTCCCGCCATCCGGAGCACATCTTGCCGGCGACCGCGCCGGCGCTTCCGGCGGCACTGGCGCAAGCGCATCTATAATGCAGGATGCGTACCATACTTCCAGGATGACACGATCGCCATGAAACAGCTGGTGCTCGACTTAGGCGCCGATCCGGCGCACAGCCTCGATACCTTCCAGGTCGGGGAAAACGCCGAACTGGCGCACCTGATGCATCAGTTCGCGCAGCGCGCATCGCGCGAGCATTTTGCCTACCTGTGGGGCGATACGGGCGCCGGCAAGACCCACCTGCTGCAAGCGCTGGCCGCAACGCCCCGTTCGCGCTACATCGCCGCCGACGCCCCAGGCGCCGACTTCGTCTTTTCCCCGGATATCACGCTGTATCTGCTCGACGACTGCGACCGCCTTGCACCAGGCGCCCAGATCGACGCCTTCGCCCTGTTCAACCAGATCCGCGAGCACGGCGCCTACATGGTGTCCACGGGTCCGGTGCCGCCAGCCGTGCTGCCGGTGCGCGAAGACCTGCGCACGCGCATGGGATGGGGGCTGATTTACCTGATCCACGGCCTGTCGGACGACCAGAAGATCGCTGCCCTCACCCAGGCTGCCGAAGCGCGCGGCCTGACCCTGTCGGCCAGCGTGTTACCCTACTTGCTGTCCCATTTCAAGCGCGACATGCGCTCGCTGGCGACGATGCTCGACGCACTCGACCAGTACTCGCTTGAAACCCAGCGTCCGGTCACGCTGCCGCTGCTGCGCGACCTGCTGCTGGCACAACCGCCGGCCGATGCCGCGCAGTCGGAATCCAAAGAATGAACAAGCTCGCCCTGTTTGACCTCGACCACACCTTATTACCGATCGACTCGGATTACGAGTGGGGCCAGTTTTTGGTGCGCATCGGCGCGGTCGACGCGCTTGAATATGCGCGCCGCAACGACGGATTTTTCGCCCAGTACCAGGCCGGAACGCTGGACCCGGTCGAGTACCTCGAATTTGCCCTCGGCACGCTGGCGCGTTTCCCGCGCCGCGAACTCGAAGCGATGCACGCGCACTACATGGCGGAAGTCATTCAACCGGCCGTGCGTCCGGCGGCGCTGGCACTGGTGCAGCGCCACCTCGACGCCGGCGACTTGGTGGCGATCATCACCGCCACCAACCATTACGTCACCGCGCCGATCGCGAAGCTGTTCGGCGTCGAACACCATATCGCGGCCATGCCGGAAACCGATGCCGACGGCAAGCTGACCGGCCGGCTGGCCGGCACCCCGACTTCGGGTCCGGGCAAGGTCGTGCACATGCACGCCTGGCTCGACTCCCTCGGTCGGCCGTTCGACAGTTTCGAGAGCAGCCATTTCTACAGCGATTCGCACAACGACATTCCGCTGCTCTCCAGCGTGTCTCACCCGGTCGCGACCAACCCGAGCGCCGCGCTCGCCACTCACGCAAACGCCCAAGGCTGGCCTTTACTCCATCTCTTCAATGATTAAAAAATTCATTCGTAAAATCCTTGGCGTGAAAGACGAGCGCGATCCTACCCAGCCGAGCATCCTCGGCGCGGAGGCACACGGCATCGACCTGAAACTCGTGTCGCCGAACGCGATCCGCCTCACGCAAACCCTGCAGGAAGCCGGTTTCAAAGCCTTTGTGGTTGGTGGCGCCGTGCGCGACCTGCTGCTGGGCGTAAAACCGAAAGACTTCGACATCGCCACCGATGCGACTCCGGAACAAGTCAAGAAATTGTTCCGTAGGGCTTTCATCATCGGGCGCCGCTTCCAGATCGTGCACGTGATGTTCGGCCAGGAGCTGCTGGAAGTGACGACCTTCCGCGGCAACGGCAGCAACAACGCACCGAAAGACGAACACGGCCGCGTCCTGCGCGACAATAACTTCGGTCCGCAGCACGAAGACGCCGCGCGCCGCGATTTCACCATCAACGCGATGTACTACGATCCGGCCAACCAGATCGTGCTCGACTACCACGGCGGCATCGCCGACATCCGCGAAAAAATCCTGCGCATCATCGGCGTGCCGGAAGCGCGCTACCGCGAAGACCCGGTGCGCATGCTGCGTGTGGTGCGCTTCGCCGCCAAGCTCGGCTTTACCATCGAGCCGACCACGCGCGCGCCGATTCCCGTGATGGCGCCGCTGATCGACAACGTGCCGGCCGCGCGCGTGTTCGACGAGATGCTGAAATTGCTGCTGTCGGGCCACGCACTGGCTTGTCTGAAAGAGCTGCGTTCGGCCGGCCTGCACCATGGCTTGCTGCCTCTGCTCGACGTCGTGCTGGAGCAGCCGATCGGCATGAAGTTCGTGACGCTGGCGCTCGAATCCACGGATTCGCGTGTCAAAGCCGGCAAGGGTGTGTCGCCGGGCTTCCTGTTCGCCTCCTTGCTGTGGCATCAGGTGCTGGAAAAGTGGAATGCCTACCGCGCCGCCGGCGAAGCGCCGATCCCGGCCCTGCACCTGGCCGCCGACGCGGTGCTCGACACCCAGACCGACAACCTGGCCCTGCAGCGCCGCATCGCCACCGACATGCGCGACATCTGGGCCATGCAGCCGCGTTTCGAGCGCCGCAACGGCAAGGCGCCCCACAAATTGCTGGAAAACCCACGCTTCCGCGCCGGCTACGATTTCCTGCTGCTGCGCTGCGAGTCGGGCGAGCTGGACATGGAATTGGGCGAATGGTGGACTGCCTTCTATGAAGCCGAAGCGGGCGAACGTGAACGCCTGATCACAGAGGCCAACCGTCCGGCGCCGGTTGCCGGCGAAAAGAAGAAGCGTGCACCGCGCCGCGCGCCGCGCAGCCGCACTGCCGACGCTACCAACGCGCCGGCCGGCGCAGGCGCAGGCGCGGGGGTAGCCGAAGAGTGATCGCGCTCGTGGGCATCGGCGCCAATCTGGGCGATGCAGGCGCCAACGTGGCCGATGCCCTTGCGCGCCTGGAGACGCAGCCCGGCTGCCGCCTGGTCGCCTCTTCCAGCCTGTGGCGCACTGCGCCGATCGATTCCTCTGGCGATGACTACATCAATGCGGTCGCCCTGGTCGATACCACACTCGAGGCGCATGCCTTGTTGGCAAGCCTGCAGGCGATCGAGACGGCCCACGGCCGCGAACGGCCCTACCGCAATGCCCCGCGCACGCTCGACCTCGACCTGTTGTTGTACGGCGACCAGGTCATCGATACCCCGGGCTTGAGCGTGCCGCACCCGCGCATGCACGAGCGCGCCTTCGTGCTGGCGCCGCTGCTCGAACTTGCGCCGGACATCGCGATCCCGGGGCGCGGCCGCGCCGCCGATTTTCTGGCAGGCGTGGCCGACCAGGCCATCGTCCGCCTCGGCTAAGTAGTTGAGATGCGCGCCCATTTGTCCGGAACGCCATGGAATTTATTTTTCCGAGCTAAAAAGTGGTAAGTTCGGCACGATTTCCGCCACCGCATTACACTGTTTCGTCGAATTATTTGTTTTCAAAAGGATCACCATGAGCGCTTATTTGCAGGGCAAGGAAATGACGGGCAGCGAAGCAGCTGCGCCGGTGAAACCTGTGGCCAAGGCGGTGACGATTCCAGCGCTGCAGGCGATGCGTGCGGCCGGCACCAAGATCGCCATGCTGACCTGCTACGACGCCAGCTTCGCGTCCCTGATGGACCGCTGCGGCGTCGACATCCTGCTCGTCGGCGACTCGCTCGGCATGGTCTGCGCCGGCCACTCGTCGACCTTGCCGGTCACGCTGGCCGACATGGCCTATCACACGGCCTCGGTTGCACGCGGCAACAAGAACGCGCTGCTGGTGGCCGACGTACCGTTCGGCAGTTACGCCACCAAGGAAATCGCCTTCGAGAGCGCCGCCGCGCTGATGCGCGCCGGCGCCCAGATGGTCAAGATCGAAGGCGGCGCCTGGCTGGCCGAGACCGTGTCCTTCCTCTCCGAGCGCGGCATTCCCGTCTGCGCCCACATCGGCCTGACCCCGCAATTCGTGCACCAGCTGGGCGGCTTCAAGGTGCAGGGCAAGACCAACGAAGGTGCCGAGCGCCTGAAGAACGATGCGCTGGCCCTGCAGGCAGCGGGCGCGGCGATCGTGCTGTTAGAGGCGGTGCCTGCGGCGCTGGGCAAGGAAACGACCGAATTGCTGCAAGTGCCGACGATCGGCATCGGCGCCGGTCCCGACTGCTCGGGCCAGGTGCTGGTCATGCATGACATGCTGGGCGTTTTCCCAGGCCACAAGGCGCGCTTCGTGAAGAACTTCATGGAAGGCCAAACGAGCGTCGAAGCGGCTGTGCGTGCCTACGTTGGCGGCGTCAAGGATGGCAGCTTCCCGGCACAGGAACACTGTTTTTAAAAAATGGACAGCGCTGCGAACTCTCGGCTGTTCCTGGCGCTGTGGCCGGATCCCGCGATCCGCCACCTACTGCGCGAGCGGCGCGACGCCTGGGACTGGCCACGCGGCGCCAGCCCGGTCCACACCAACAAGCTGCACCTGACGCTGCATTTTCTCGGCGCGGTGCCGAGCGAACGGGTGCCGGCACTGCGGCGTGGCTTCGCCGTGCCGTTCACGCCATTTACCTTGTCGATCAGGGCGCCAAAACTCTGGCCGCACGGGATCGCCGTGCTCGAGCCCCATACCGAACCGCCCGAACTGCTGGAACTCCACGCGAACCTGTCCTCTGCCCTGGGGGCGCTCGGCGTGCAGCCCGAAGCGCGCAGCTACAAACCGCACGTGACGCTGGCGCGGCGCGCCAGCAATGCGGTCGTACCGTCCGAGGCCGAACCGCTGATCTGGAAGATCGGCGGCTATGCGCTGGTGGAGTCGACGCCTGGTGATGGCGGGGGCTATACGGTATTGCAGCAATACTGATCGCAGAGTTGCGTTACGAACACAATTTATGCGATGGACTGGTGGGCTTCAAACAAACCGTTTCATTCACGCCGCACCGGATGTCTGCTGCAATTCCGACCTGACCGTTGGTGGCAACCTCAACAATTTCTGGGTCGGCGCTGCACAAGCCGGCGGCACGGTTACGGTCGGGGGTGCTTCGAACACCTTCGTCTTCAAACCGAGCGCGACGCCTGCCACCGCGACCGTCACCGGTTCGGCCAACACCTTTTATTTCCCCGAAGGCTAGAAGATCACGCTGACCGGCCCCGGCGCGGCGATGAGCACCGTCAAGTACTACAAGCCATAACCGGCTGACTTCACCCACCGACGCGGGTATCGCCGACGCGATCCCGCTTTTTTCGCTTTTCCTCTTTCACCCCACCTGGATCCAGGTCGTCTTCAACTCGGTGTACTTATCGAACGCGTGCAGCGACTTGTCGCGGCCGTTGCCCGACTGTTTATAACCGCCGAAGGGCACCGTGATGTCGTCGTTGTCGTACGTGTTCACGTGCACCGTACCCGCCCGCAATGCGCGCGACGTGCGAATCGCCTTATTCATATCCGCCGTCCACATCCCTGCCGCCAGGCCATAGGGCGTGGCGTTGGCCTGGCGTACCGCCTCGTCCAGCTCGGTGAACGACAGCACCGACAGCACCGGCCCGAAGATTTCCTCGCGCGCGATGCGCATCGACGCGTCGACGCCGTCGAACAGCGTCGGCTCGATGTACAGCCCGCCACTGTCCACCCGGGCCGCGCGCCCGCCGGCCAGCAGACGTGCCCCCTCTGCCTGGCCGGCTTCGATATAGCCGAGCACGGTCTTCATCTGGATCGGGTCGACGATCGCGCCCATCACCGTCGCTTCATCGAGCGGGTCGCCCGGGGCGAAGTCCGGGATCATTGTTAAAGCCTTGTCCAGGAAGGCATCCTTGATCGACGCTTCGACGAACAGGCGCGAAGGTGCGTTGCAGCTTTCTCCCTGGTTGAAATAGATCGAGCCGATGGCGGCGGATACGGCCGCATCAAGATCCGGGCAATCGGCGCAGACAATATTCGCCGACTTGCCGCCCAGCTCCGTCCAGGCGCGTTTCAGGTTCGACTGACCCGCCATTTGCAGAATCTGCTTGCCGGTGCGCGTGGAACCGGTAAACGCGATGCAGTCGACATCCATGTGCAGCCCCAGCGCACGCCCTGCCTCCTCGCCAAAGCCGGGCACGACATTGAAGACGCCCGCCGGCACGCCGGCCTCGAGCGCCAGTTCGGCCAGGCGCAGTGCGGAGAGAGGCGACTTTTCCGACGGTTTCAGGACCAGGCTGTTGCCGGCGGCCAGCGCCGGGCCGATCTTCCATGATGCCATCAGCATCGGGTAATTCCAGGGGACGATGGCCGCCACCACGCCGACCGGCTCGCGCGTGATCAGGGCCAGGCTCTGCTCCCCGGTGGGCGCGACCTGGTCGTAAATCTTGTCGATCGCTTCGCCATACCAGCGGATGCAGTTCTGCGCCGCCGGTACGTCGACGCTGCGGCTGTAGCGGATCGGTTTGCCCATGTCGAGGGTTTCCAGCAGCGCCAGCTCGTCGCGGTTGGCCAGCATCAGGTCGGCGAAGCGGATCAGGATCTTCTTGCGTTCGGCCGGCGCCTTGCCGGCCCAGCGCCGGTCCTCGAAGGCCGCGCGGGCGCTAGCCACGGCAGCGTCAACGTCGAGGCCGTCGCAGCGCGCAACCTCTGCCAGCTTGCGGCCGTCGACCGGGGACAGGCAATCGAAACGCGCTCCCGAGCGGGCCTCAATCCGCGCGCCATGGATGAAAGCGCGTCCGTCGATCGCCAGTTGGGCGGCACGTTCGTGCCATGGTGTTGTTGACATGCCAGTGTTCCTTCCAAAGTGAGTAAAACACGCGGAAAAACGGCGGCGACGTGAGCCGGCGCCGGAGTTCTGCCGCTATAATCGCCCATTTTTCCGCCCGATAATATTTAGAGGGCCTGACAAAAATTTCAGGGCAAGGCGCATCGTCGAAGACAGTACGCTGGTACGGAGAGACGATGCAACGTTGCCATGGAAGTTTTGTCAGGCCCTCGTAGCCCCGGAGCAGTCACCACCATGAACTACACCTTGATTACCTGTGTCGCGATCTATTTGCTGGGCACGCTGGCGCTGGGGGTTTGGGCGGGTACGCGCATCAAGAATACCAGTGACTTCGCCGTTGCCGGACGCAGCCTGCCCTTGATCATGGTGATTACCACCACCTTCGCCACCTGGTTCGGCGCCGAGACCGTGATGGGCGTGCCCGCCAAGTTCGTACAGGGCGGCCTGAACGCCGTGATCGAAGACCCGTTCGGCGCCGGCACCTGCCTGATCCTGGTCGGCCTGTTCTTCGCGACCAAGTTATACAAGCTCAATCTGCTGACCATTGGCGACTATTACCGCGAGCGCTACGGCAAGGGCATCGAGATTTTCTGCTCGGTGGCCATCATCCTCAGTTACCTCGGCTGGGTTGCGGCCCAGATCACGGCGCTCGGTCTCGTGTTCTCGGTGCTGACGAACGGCGCGATGGCGCCCGCCGTGGGCATGGTGATCGGCACGCTCGCCGTGCTGATCTATGTGGTGGTCGGCGGTTTTCTCGCCGTGGCGCTCACCGACTTCATCCAGATGATCGTGCTGGTGGTCGGCATGTCGATCATCGCCTTGTTCGCCGCCGACCTGGCCGGCGGCGCCGGCCGGGTGCTCGACATGGCCACGCACGCCGACCTGTGGCGCATCTGGCCGGAACCGACCTTCACCGATATCGCGTTCTTCATCGGCGCGGCGATTACGATGATGTTCGGCAGCATCCCGCAGCAGGACGTGTTCCAGCGCGTGATGTCGGCCAAGGATGCGCCGACCGCGCGCACCGGCGCCGTGATCGGCGGCGCCAGCTACATCATCTTCGGCTTCGTGCCGATGTTCATCGTCGCCGCCGCGGTCGTCGTGATGGGCGACAATGCGCTCGACATCGCCAAGAACGACTACCAGCGCCTGCTGCCGACCTTCGTGATGACCAAGATGCCGCTCATCATGCAGATCCTGTTCTTCGGCGCCCTGCTCTCGGCCATCAAGAGCACCTCGTCGGCCACGCTGCTGGCGCCATCGACCAGTTTTACGGAAAACATCCTGAAGAACCTGCGCCCGGGCATGAACGACAAGCAGCAACTGTTCGCGATGCGCGTCACCATCGTCGTCTTCGCCGCCCTGGTGCTGGCGTATGCGATCGCGATGGAAGGCACCTCGATCTATGAACTGGTGTCGTCGGCCTACCAGGTGACGCTGGTGGCCGCGTTCGTGCCGCTGGTGATGGGCCTGTACTGGAAGCGCGCGACGACCCAGGGCGCGATCCTGTCGATCGGCGCGGGCTTGTTCGTGTGGATCCTGTTCTTCCCGCAGATCTCTTCGCTGGGAGAGGCGTTCCCGGGCCAGCTGGCGGGGCTGATCGCGGCGTTTGCGGGCATGTTCATTGGCTCGCTGGCGCCGCAGGTGCTGAAAAACCGGACGGAGAAGTCGAAGACGATTGGGGTGGGTGCTTGACGGATTAGATCCAGCCGCGGGCCTTCACATCGGCCAGCGTCAAATCCAGGCAAGTCCGGATCCGCGCCGCCATCTCGTCGATCTCCGCTTTCGTCATCACCAGCGGCGGCGCCACGATCATGCGGTCGCCGACGGCGCGCATGATGACGCCGTTGTCGAACATGTGACCGCGGCACAGCATCCCGACCTGCAACGCGGGGTCGAACGGCACGCAGGCGTGCACGGTCGGCCCCTTCTCGCGCACCAGGTTCAGTCCCGCCACCATGCCGCAACTCTCGGCGTGTCCCACCAGCGGATGCGTCGCCAGCTCGTTGAACGCCGCCTTCAAATGCGGCCCGGTCTCGAGCGCCACTTTTTCGACCAGGCGCTCGCCCTTCAGGATGCGCAGGTTTTCCAGCGCCGCGGCGCAGGCGACGGGGTGGCCCGAATAGGTAAACCCGTGATTGAAATCGCCGCCTTGTTCGACCAGCGCGTGCGCCACGCGTTTGCCGACCAGTACGCCGCCGAGCGGTATATAGCCGGACGTGACGCCCTTGGCAAAACTGATCAGGTCGGGACGCATCCCCATCAGTTCCGAGCCGAACCAGGTGCCGAGCCGCCCGAACCCGCAGATGACTTCGTCCGCCACGAGCAAAATGCCGTACTTGTCGCAGATGCGCTGCACCTCCGGCCAGTAGGTCGGCGGCGGGATGATGACGCCGCCGGCGCCCTGCACCGGTTCGCCGATGAAGGCGGCCACTTTGTCAGCGCCGAGCGCGAGGATCTCGTCCTCCAGCCAGCCTGCCGCCACCAGCCCGAACGCGTTTTCGTCGAGTCCTGCGCCGTGCTGCGCATAGCTGGGCTGGTCGATGTGGCGGATGCCCGGGATCGGCAGGCCGCCCTGGGCATGCATGCCCTCCATGCCGCCCAGGGACGCTCCTGCCACCGTACTGCCGTGGTAGGCGTTCTTGCGGCTGATGATGACCTGGCGCTCGGGTTGGCCGAGGATGTCCCAGTAACGCCGCACCATGCGCACGATCGTGTCGTTCGCTTCCGAACCGGAGCCGGTGAAGAACACGTGGCTGAACTGCGGCGGCGCGAGCGCCACCAGTTCGGCCGCGAGCTGCACGGCCGGAACGTTGGTGGTGTTGAAGAAGCTGTTATAGAAGGGCAGCGTTTCCATCTGCCGGTACACCGCCTGCGAGATCGAGGTGCGCCCGTAGCCCACGTTCACGCACCACAGCCCCGACATGCCGTCGATCAGCTGGCGGCCTTCGGAATCCCACAAGTGAACGCCCTGCCCGCGCACGATCACGCGCACGCCCTTCTCGCGCAGCGCGGCATGGTCGGTGAAGGGGTGCAGGAAATGCGCCGCGTCGAGTTCCTGGATGGCGCGGGTGTCGAACGTTTCCACGTCCGGTACACCCGCGCAGATCATGCTGGCGGCAAGGACCGCCGTATCGTCGGTTGCCATGATGGCACCTCGTTTTTTGGTTTAAAAAAGCTTGGTCAAACGTGCAACAGCAGGTGCTCGCGCTCCCATGGGCTGATGACGGTCATGAACTCCTGGTGCTCGAGTTCCTTGATCGCAGAATACACATCAATAAAGCGGTCGCCCAGCACTTCACGCAGTCGTGCCTCGTTGCGCAACAGATTGAGCGCTTCCGGCAAGCCTTGCGGCAGTTCGACCGGCATCTTGTAGGCGCTGCCCTCGACGATCGGGGTTGGTGCCAACGCGTCGACCATGCCCAGATAACCGCAGGCCAGGGTCACGGCCAGCGCCAGGTAGGGATTGGCATCGGCGCCAATGATGCGGTTCTCGATGCGGCGGTCCTGGGCGCCCGATACCGGCACGCGGAAGCCCACGGTGCGGTTGTCGATGCCCCATTGCAGGTTGATCGGTGCGGCCGTGTGGCGCACGATGCGGCGGTACGAGTTGACGTAAGGCGCGATGATCGCCATGGCCGACGGCATGTAGCGCTGCAGGCCGCCGATGTACTGGTGGAACAGCGGC
The DNA here is from genome assembly GCF_051262535.1 of Massilia sp. CMS3.1. Lineage (NCBI taxonomy): Bacteria > Pseudomonadati > Pseudomonadota > Betaproteobacteria > Burkholderiales > Oxalobacteraceae > Massilia > Massilia sp. CMS3.1. The sequence continues at coordinate 449,241 of NZ_JBIMES010000002.1, forward strand.
GATGCGTTGCCGTCCCCGTCGCTGAAGATATTCCGTCCGGTCGTGGCGTCGACCACGCTCTGGTGCACGTGCATCGCCGAACCCGGTTCGCCCGCCATCGGCTTGGCCATGAAGGTGGCGTACATGTCGTGTTTCAGCGCAGCCTCGCGCAGGGTGCGCTTGAAATAGAACACCTTGTCGGCCAGGCCGAGCGGATCGCCGTGCTGGAAGTTGATTTCCATCTGGCCGGCACCGATCTCGTGGATCAGGGTGTCGACGTCGAGGTTCATCAGGTCGCAGTAATCGTAGATGTCCTCGAACAGTGGATCGAATTCGTTGACGGCATCGATGCTGTAGACCTGGCGGCTGGTTTCGGCGCGCCCGCTGCGGCCGATCGGTGCGGCCAGCGGCAGGTCGGGGTCGATGTTCTTGGCCGTCAGATAAAACTCGAGTTCGGGCGCGACCAGCGGCTTCCAGCCTTTGTCCTCGTACAATTTGAGGACCCGGCGCAGCACCGTGCGCGGTGCGAAATCGACCAGTTCTCCGTTGGCGAAATAGCAGTCGTGAATCACCTGCGCGGTCTGGTCGACCGCCCACGGCACCATGGTGATGGTCGTCGGGTCGGCCTTCAGGATCATGTCGCGGTCGGTGGCGGAAATGGCGCGGTCGTAGGCCTCGTCATCCGTCGGCGAGTTGCCCGTGACGGTCATGCCGAGCACGGCTTCCGGCAGGCGCATGCCGCGCTCTTCGGTGAATTTGGTCCGCGGCAGGATCTTGCCGCGGGCAACGCCGGTCAGGTCGGGGACCAGGCATTCGATTTCGGTGACGCGCTTGGCATTGAGCCACTCGTCCATGTCGGTATAGGAAAAATTCTCGCGGATTGCCATCATTGCCTCTTGATCAGTTCGGGGTCGCAGGGGCGCAACGCGGCACCTGCACGTAGGTAGGGAGAGAACGAGGCAGAGCTAAGGAACGGCGCCAGCCGCCCATCGCGCCACCCGATTTGTGCAGGCGGTCATGAGCGTCCCTGTTTTCGTTTGGCGCGGTAGTCGCGGCAGGCCTGGCCGAAGGCGCCGAACATCTTCATGGAATACGGATTGTGCGTGATGCGCCACTCCGGGTGCCACTGCACCGCCAGCGTGAAGCCGGGCGCGGCGCCGACCGAAAACGCTTCGACCAGGCCATCTTCGGCGACCGCTTCGATGATCAGTCCCGGCGCCAGTTCGTTGACACCCTGCCCGTGCAGCGAATTGACGGGAATTTCATCGGCTTTGATAATCCCGTGCAGCATGCTGCCCGGGGTCAGCGTGATCTTGTGGGCATCGCCATATTGCTCATCCATGCCGAGTTCGGCTTTTTCGCGGTGGTCGAACTTGCCTTCCACCAGCTGCACCGCCTGGTGCAGCGAGCCACCGAGCGCCACGTTCATCTCCTGGAAACCGCGGCAGATCGCGATGATCGGAATGCCCCGTCCGACTGCCGCACGGATCAGCGGCAAAGTCGTTTCGTCGCGCGCAGGGTCTTGCGGCAGGGACGGGTCGAGCACCTCTTGCGAGTAATAGCTGGGGTGCACATTCGAAGCAGAACCGGTGAGCATGATCCCGTCGCACAGCTGCAGCATGGTCTCCAGATCGAGGTCCTTGCCAAGCGAGGGCAGGATCATGGGCGCGCAGTCGGCGCCGAGGACGATGGCGTCGACATACTTGTGCTGGGCCGCGTGATACGGGTGTTCGCCGAAGTCACGCGTGCAAGCTGGAACAATGACGATGGGGCGCATGGTTTCTACCTTGTGATGGAGCGCACTGAGACCATCATACGAGCTATCTGGTCCGAGCGCGAGTAGCCCTTAATCCAGATCAAACAGGACGCCGATACCTCGCAAGCGCCGTGCCGATCTGCTAAAAAAGTCGCGTTTTCATGGCAAAAGTTTAACGGCAATTGCAGAATGATGCCAACACGAACCGGGCCAGCGCCGCTACGCGAGCGGAAACAGCAGCACGAAAGTGGTCGCGCCGGGTGTCTGCCGCACTTCGGCGCGGCCACCGTGCAGCCCCATGATGGCACGCACGATCGATAGTCCCAGTCCGGTCGATCCGGCACCCGCGCTGCGCGCTGCGTCGGCGCGGTAGAAGCGCTCGAACAAGTGCGGCAGGTCGCGCGCGTCGATCGGATCGCCCGTATTCGTCACCGACAGCTCGGTCCAGTCGCCGTTCGCGGCTCCCGCCAGCGTGACCACGCTGCCGGGCTGCGCATGGCGGATCGCATTCGACAGCAGGTTGGCCAGCGCCCGGCGCAGCAGTTGGGCATCGGCCTGCACGGCGCCGCTGCCGTCGCAGTAGAGGGTCACACCGCGCTCCTCGGCCATGCCCTCGAAAAATTCGCGCATGCGTGCAAACTCCTCCTCGATGGCCAGCGGCTGGCGCACCGGCGCCACGTCTTCCTGCTGGGCGCGCGCCAGGAACAGCATGCTGTCGACCATGCGCGACAGGCGTTCCAGTTCTTCCACGTTCGATGCCAGCAGATCCTCGTAGTCGTCCGCGCTGCGCCGCTGCGCCAGCGCCACCTGGGTCTGGCCCAGCAGGTTGTTGACCGGGGTACGGAACTCGTGTGCAAGGTCGGCGGAGAAACCCGACAGGCGCGTATAGCCATCGTGCAGGCGCACCAGCATCGCATTCAGGGCAAGGATCAGCGGGCGCAGCTCGCTCGGTGCGTTTGCGCTGTCGAGCTGGCTATCGAGCCGCCCCGGCCGCACCAGGGTGGCGTGGGCGGCGATCGCGCGCAGGGGCCGCAATCCATGGGCCAGCATCAGCGCGGCCAGCAGGCCGGCCAGGAGGGCTGCCAGCGAGCAGGCCAGCACGATCTGTTGCCGGTAGCGCGAGAACATGGCCGTGCGGTCGGCATACACGCGCGCCACGGTAATGTGCACCGGCTGTTGCCCTCCCAGGCGCGCCATCCCGGATACGGCCTGGCCTGGCGCCCCGGCGCGGCCCGTCCACGCCAGGATCGCGGTGCGCGACGCCGGAGCGCCGGCCGCCGGATCGCCGGCCGCCGGATAGCGTTCGCCCGGCGGATTAATGTCGAGCAGCACCTCCCCATTGGCGCCGGTGATGCGCACCAGCGAGTTCTCCTGCCCGCTCATCGTGTCGCGGAAGTACTGCGGGCGCTCGCGCACCAGGTCCTGCGCGTCCGGACTGCCGAGCAGCTGCTGGACCTGGCGCAGTTTGCCGCGCAGGGCGATGTCGTCGCGGCGCACGATCTCGCCGACAAACGCGCGATATAAATACAGGCCGAGGCCGGCCGCGCTGAGCGCCACGATCAGGACGAACGCAAGACTGACGCGCAGGGTCAGCGACCCTTTCATGCGCCTGGCTCCGGCGCCGCTTCGCAGACATAGCCCATGCCGCGCCGGGTATGGATCAGCTTGAGCGGAAACGGGTCGTCGAGCTTGCGGCGCAGGCGCCGGATCGCCGCGTCGATGACGTTCGTATCGCTGTCGAAGTTCATGTCCCAGACCGTCGATGCGATGAGCGCGCGCGACAGCACCTGGCCCTGGCGCCGCGCCAGCAAATGCAGCAGCTTGAATTCCTGGGCGGTGAGCACGACCGGCCGGCCCTGGCGCCTGACCGTGCGCTTGACGACATCGATGTCCATGTCGCCGATGGACAAGAGTTCGTCCTCGCGCACCGGCGCGCGCCGCAGCAAGCTGCGGATGCGCGCCACCAGTTCGACGAACGCAAACGGTTTCACCAGGTAGTCGTCGGCCCCCAGCTCGAGACCCCGGACGCGGTCCTGCACCTCGTCGCGCGCGGTCAGGAACAGCACCGGCAACTGCGCCGTGGCTTCGCACGCACGCAACTGCGCCAGCACTTCCCAGCCGTTCATGCGTGGCAGCATCACGTCGAGCACGACCAGGTCGACCTCTTCCTCGCTCGCGAGATGCAGGCCGTCGCGCCCGTTGCGCGCGAGGCTGGCGCTAAAACCGGACTCGCGCAGGCCGCGCTGCAGGTAGTCGCCGGTCTTCGGCTCGTCTTCGATGATGAGGATGTGCATACCGCCCATTTTAAGGCGCCGGGGGTGCGCCGAACATGACGGGATTGTCATCTTCGCGTCAGGCTGGCGTCGCCACTGGCTCCGTAGAGTAGCGGCTTCACCTGATCGAAGGAGCAGCATGACCAAATTTTCACTGACGCTGTGCGCCGCCTTGCTGGCCCCGCCCGCCTGCGCCGCGCTGCCACGCTCAGCCGACCTGTCGCTCGATGCCGCCAACAGTCTCGCCCATACAGCCATCGACGCCTGCCGTAAGCAAGGCCGCGCCATCGTCGTCTCGGTCGTCGACCGCGGCGGCAACCTAGTGGCCGTGCAGCGCGCCGACGGCGTCGGTCCCCACAACACCGAGGCCAGCCGGAGAAAAGCCTATACCGCGCTGTCGACCCGCAGCAGCACGCTCGAGCTGGCACGCAATGCCGCCGCAGAGCCGGACGCACGCAACCTGGCGAGCCTGCCCGAACTGCTGCTGCTCGGCGGCGGCCTGCCCTTGCGCGCCGAGGGCCAGGTCGTCGGCGCGATCGGGGTGGCCGGCGGCGGCGGCGCGCTCAACGACCATGCCTGCGCAGTCGCTGCCATCGCCGCTTACCCCACCTTCGAACGCGCACTCAGCAACTGATCCATCCACCCAAGGACTGTCAACATGAAAACCATCGCCCGCACCTTCCTCGCCGCCACCCTGATGAGCGCTTGCCTGCATGCCGCCGCGGCCGACAACCCGCTCAGCGTCCACATCCTCGACCTGCAAAGCGGCCAGCCGGCATCACGCGTCGCCGTCACCCTCGAGCAGCGCGACGGCCTGGAATGGCGTGCGCTCGGCAGCGCGGTGACCGACGCCCAGGGCCGCGTGCGCGCCCTCTATCCGGCCGGCAAGCCACTGACGGCGGGTGCCTACCGCATCGTTTTTAAAACCGGCGAGCACTACGCGCGCCTGCGCCAGCCAAGCTTTTTCGATCAGATCCCGGTCGAATTCAAGGTCGAGAATACGGCCCAGCACTACCACATCCCGCTGCTGCTGAGCCCGTACGGCTACTCGACCTACCGCGGCAACTGAGGCCCCGAAAAAGGTCTACCATGGGGGACCGAACGTCAATAAATGCCAACGAGGATTCCCCCATGCTGACTTTGAAAGACCCCACGCTACTGCGCCAGCAAGCTTATATCGACGGCGAGTGGTGCGATGCCAACGATGCGTCCACGGTCGACGTGATCAACCCGGCGACCGGCGAGAAGCTGGGCACGGTGCCCCACATGGGCGCCCAGGAAACCCGGCGCGCAATCGACGCCGCGGCCGCCGCCTGGCCCGCCTGGCGCAAGAAAACAGCGCGCGAGCGCAGCCTGGTCCTGCGCAAGTGGAACGACCTGATGCTGGAAAACGCCGACGACCTGGCGCTCCTGATGACGGCCGAACAGGGCAAACCCCTGCTTGAGGCCAAGGGCGAAGTCGCGTACGCGGCCTCGTTCTTCGAGTGGTTCGGCGAAGAAGCAAAACGCGTCGCCGGCGAAACGCTGCAATCGCCCTGGCCGGACCGCCGCATCGTCGTCACCAAGGAGCCGATCGGCGTCTGCGCGGCGATCACGCCCTGGAACTTCCCGGCCGCGATGATCACCCGCAAGGTGGCGCCGGCGCTGGCAGCCGGCTGCCCGATCGTCCTGAAACCGGCCGAATTGACGCCCTATTCCGCCCTCGCCCTGGCCGTGCTGGCCGAGCGCGCCGGCGTCCCGAAAGGCGTGTTCAGCGTCGTAATCGGCGACTCCAAGGCGATCGGCGGCGAAATGACGGGCAACCCGCTGGTGCGCAAACTCAGCTTTACTGGTTCGACCGCAGTCGGGCGCCTGTTGATGGAGCAATGCGCGCCGACGATCAAGAAGATCTCGCTGGAACTGGGCGGCAACGCCTCCTTCATCGTGTTCGACGACGCCGATCTCGACGCCGCAGTCGAAGGCGCGATCGCCTCGAAATACCGCAATGCCGGCCAGACCTGCGTCTGCGCCAACCGGATTTATGTGCAGGATGGCGTCTACGAAGCATTTGCCGAGAAGCTGGTCGCGGCGGTCAGACAATTAAAAGTCGGAAATGGCGTCGAGGCCGGCGTGAACCAGGGGCCGCTGATCGAAGAAAAGGCGGTCGTGAAAGTCGAGCAGCACATCGCCGACGCGCTCGGCAAGGGCGCGCGCCTGCTGCTGGGAGGCAAGCGCCATGAACTCGGCCACAGCTTCTTCCAGCCGACCGTGCTGGCGGACGTGACATCAAGCATGGCGGTGGCACGCGAAGAAACCTTCGGCCCGCTGGCGCCGCTGTTCCGCTTTACAAGCGAAGACGAAGTGATCGCGCTGGCGAACGACACCGAGTTCGGCCTGGCCTCGTATTTCTATTCGCGCGACATCGGCCGTGTCTGGCGCGTGGCCGAGCAGATCGAGACCGGCATGGTGGGCGTGAATACCGGCTTGATTTCGACCGAAGTGGCGCCCTTCGGCGGCGTCAAGCAGTCGGGCCTGGGACGTGAAGGCTCGATCTACGGGATGGACGATTACCTGGTCGTCAAGTACATCTGCATGGGCGGCGTGTAGATGGCGCCGGGTTAAATGGTGGATAACCCGCTTTCATACGTCGTCGATGCGCCCCTGTTCATCGTAGCGCGGGTGCTCGCCAGCTTGCGGGCGTATCGGGCCCACTGCCCGACACGCGAGCTGGAGCAGCTGGTCGACACCTTGCTGGCGGGGATAGAAGCGCATCCGACCAAATTCTGGGTGATGAAGCAGTTTCAGAAGACGCTGGAGCAGGTTGCGGATGAAGATGCCGCAGTGCGCGAGCTGATTGGCGGAGAGCTCGAAAAGCTGATGGACATGCTTGGGATCGACAGCTCGGACGGCGTGCTCGGATTGCATCGCCGCTAGTGTATCTACTCCGCCGTTCAATAACCCGCTATGATCAATTGATCATAATCAAATCGGGTTGACCTGTTGCCTCCCATTCGATTGTGTCCCACCAATGGCGGCTTGACGCCAACAAAAAACGGAGACAGTCAGTGAAAAAGAAAACGTCGAATTCCCCCCGTCGTATGAAAACCGTGCTCACAGCGGGCGCCGTTGCCGTACTTGCCGCCTGCGGCGGCGATTACTCGGACCCGAGCAGCGCCATGGATGTCGTGCGCACTGCCGGCGGCGAGGTCAGGGCCATCGACCGCCTCGGCATGCGCAGCTACTTCGCCATCCCGTTCGCGGCGCCCCCAACCGGCGAACGGCGCTGGACGGCACCGGCGGCGGCGCAACCATGGACCACGACGCTGGCGGCCACCCGCTCGGCGGCGCCCTGCCTGCAGACCAGCGCCAGCCCGTTCCGCTTGAGCGGCGACAGCGAAGACTGCCTGTATCTGGACGTGCACGCGCCAACGGGACTGGGCCCCTTCCCGGTCATGGTCAACCTGCATGGCGGCGCCTTCAATACGGGCGGCGCCTCGGTCTATGCGGACCCGTCGCCACTCGTGAACAAGGGCGTAATCGTGGTGAACGTCGCCTACCGCCTCGGCGCCATGGGCTTCCTCGCGCACCCGACCCTGGCCGTGGATGGCGCTGCGGGCAATTACGGCATCATGGACCAGCAGGCGGCCTTGAAATGGGTACAGGACAATATAGTCCAGTTCGCGGGCGACAAGAACAACGTCACGGTATTCGGCGAATCGGCCGGTGGCTTCAGCGTGATGACCCATCTTGCCTCGCCTGGTTCGAAGGGCCTGTTCAACAAGGCCATGATCCAGAGCGGCAATTACGGCAATGACCGCCAGTTGAGTGCGGCGCAGATGGGGGCCGTCAGCGGCGCCATCGTCGACACGGCGATCAATGCCGCGAGAAACGCGGGCGTCACCGGGATTAATTGCGCCCCGGGCGCGGCGGTCACGGCCGCATGCCTGCGCAGCCTGCCCGATGCGGTGATCCGCACCCATCTTGCAACCGCGATCAGCACCGCCTTGCCGATCATGGTGCCGTCGGTCGATGGAAAAGTGCTGACGAAGTCGGTCAAGGCGACCTTCCTCGCAGGCGAGAACATCAAGGTACCGGTGGTGAACGGCACCAACGAAGACGAATATTCGTTGTACATCGCCATTAACGAGGCCGCCCGCAGGGCAGCGGCATCGAACTTCGATCCGGCCAACACGAGCTTCTCGCTGCCGGCCGCCGGCTATGCGCCGACGATCGCCGGCTTGACCGCGGGATCCGGTGTCAACGTCAACGACGTGATCACCCGCTTCTATCCATTGACGAACTACGGCGCGAATCCGGCGACGCAGCCGAGTCTGGCCGCCTCCAGCCTGGCAACCGACCTCGGCTTCTCCTGCCCGGCCTTGCGCACCTCACAGCGCGTCGCCACCCAGGGTTCGCCGGTCTGGATGTACGAATTCCGCGACCAGACCGCCCTGCCGACCGTCGGCGTGGCCAACGGCCGCTACTACCTGAGCTTCCCGCAGGGCGCCGCGCACTCGTATGATCTGCAATACCTGTACAACCTGGGAGACCTCGGCAACGACGAGCGGCGCGCGCTGCAGACGGCGATGACGCGCTACTGGACCAATTTTGCGAAGACGGGGAATCCGAACAGCGGTGGCGAGGTGCCGGCGAGCTGGCCGGCGTTTACGGGGCCATCCACGGTCCTGGGGCTGGACGTTGCCTCAGGCGGGGGTGTGAAAGCCTTGAGCACCTTCGACACGGATCACAAGTGCTCGAGTGCCTGGGGCAGCATCGTGAGCTTCTGATGGCTCGTTAAAGTCAACAGCCCGCTTCGGCGGGCTTTTTTTTGAGCGGCAGCCAAGCAGATCAAGCATCCTTGTACTCGTGATCCTTGTACTCGTCATACTTGCGCGCGTCCCCGCGCACTTTGTCGGCGGGGTACTTGGCGCGATTGAGGACCATCTTGTCTTCGACCGCCGCCATCAGGTCGACATCGAGTTTATCCGCCAGGCGCACCAGATACACCAGCACATCGGCCATCTCGTGGCGCACCTGAATCAGCTTGTCGGCGCCGAGTTCGTCCACGCGGCCATGCTGCAGCCACTGGAAGTGTTCGAGCAGCTCGGCCGCCTCGACCGACAGCGCCGACGACAGGTTCTTCGGCGTGTGGAACTGGTCCCAGTCGCGCTCGTTCACGAACACGCGGACCAGCTCGCGCAGGCGAGCCAAGTCGCCCTGCCCGGCCGAATCGCTCACAGGTCTTCCCCACGGTCGCGGTAGCCGTCGAGCACGACCGCGAGCTTGGGCGCGATTTCCTCGAAGCTGCTGACCGTGATGCCGAGGTCGCGCAGCAGGCCGTCGTGCACGCCATACACCCAGCTGTGGATGGTGATCGGCTGGCCGCGCTCCCACGCGTCGCGCAGGATCGGGGTCTGGGCCACGTTGATCACCTGTTCGGCCACGTTCAGTTCGACCAGCCGGTTCGTCGCCGACACGCCGGCCACGTTGCCCAGGTATTTGCCATGCTTGTCGCGCACATCGCGCACATGGCCCAGCCAATTGTCGGCCAGCCCGACCCGGGTATTGGTCAGGGCCGCATGCACGCCCGAGCAGCCGTAATGGCCGCAGATGATGATGTGCTTGACCTTCAAGACGTCGATCGCGAACTGCAACACGGAGAGGCAGTTCAGGTCGGAATGGACGACGACGTTGGCGATATTCCGGTGCACGAACAGTTCGCCCGGCGCCATGCCGAGCAACTCGTTGGCCGGCACGCGGCTGTCCGAGCAGCCGATCCACAGGTATTCCGGAGCTTGTTGGGCAGCCAGCGATTTGAAGAAATTCGGGTCTTCCTCGATCATCGACGCTGCCCACTTGCGGTTGCGTTCGAACAGATCGGTAGCCGTCAGGCCAGTGGTCTTGTTTTCCAATGCTTTCCCCTATTGGTGCGTGCCACGACACGCCAGATGCCGTGACGTTTGGTGAGAATCCCGTATTGTAAACGCAACACCAAGATCGTACCGGCGAAAAAAAACCGCCGAGGGCTCGCGCCACCCGGCGGTTCTGGTGCAGGTTCTTATTCGAAGAAGTCTTTCACTTTATCCATCCAGCCCTTGCTTTGCGGGCTGTGCTTGCCACCACCTTCGGTGGTCAGGCGGTCGAACTCGCGCAGCAGGTCTTTCTGCTTGTCGGTGAGCTTGACCGGGGTTTCGACGATCATGTGGCAGAACAAATCTCCCGCATAGCCCGAACGCACGCCCTTGATGCCTTTGCCCTTCAGGCGGAAGGTTTTACCGGTCTGCGTGCCTTCCGGCACCGTGAACGAGACCTTGCCGGTCAGCGTAGGCACTTCGATTTCGCCGCCGATGGCTGCCTTGGTGAACGAGATCGGCATTTCGCAATGCAGGTCGTCGCCTTCGCGCTGGAACACCGCGTGCGGCTTGATGTGGATCTCGACGTACAAGTCGCCCGACGGTCCGCCATTCGTACCCGGTTCGCCGTTGCCGGTCGAGCGGATGCGCATGCCGTTGTCGATACCGGCCGGAATCTTGACTTCCAGCGTCTTGTTGCGCTTGATGCGTCCGGCGCCGCTGCAGGCTGCGCACGGCTCAGGAATCATCTTGCCGCTGCCGTGGCACTTCGGGCAGGTCTGCTGGATGCTGAAGAAGCCCTGCTGCATGCGCACCTGGCCGTGACCGGCGCAAGTGGTGCAGGTGACCGGCTGGGTGCCCGGCTTGGCGCCGCTGCCGTGACAGGTGTCGCACTTGTCCCAGCTCGGCACGCGAATCGTCGTGTCGAAGCCGTTGGCCGCCTGCTCGAGCGTGATCTCGAGGTTGTAGCGCAGGTCGGCGCCGCGGTAGACCTGCGGTCCGCCGCCGCCGCGTCCGCCTCGAGCGCCGCCGCCGAAGATGTCGCCGAAGATATCGCCAAAGGCATCGCCGAAACCACCGGCGCCGGCACCGCCGAAGCCGCCACCGCCACCCATGTTCGGATCGACGCCAGCGTGACCGTAACGGTCATAGGCCTCGCGCTTCTCCGGATTGGTCAGCATCTCGTAGGCCTCTTTGACCTCCTTGAACTTCTCTTCCGCTTCCTTGTTGTCCGGGTTGCGGTCAGGGTGGTACTTCATCGCCAGCTTGCGATAAGACTTCTTGATCTCTTCTTCCGAAGCACCCTTTGCGACCCCAAGGATCTCGTAAAAATCACGCTTTGCCATTGGGCACCTTGCTGTTGTCTACTGAATCAAACTGTCTGAGTAAAAAAACCGAGCCGCGCAAAAAATGCACCGGCCCGGTCGTTCCAAAAAGGTCGAAACCTTCCGGTACGCGAAAAATTACTTCGCGTCTTTCACTTCCTTGAAGTCGGCATCGACGACGTCGTCCGCCTGGGCGCCCGATTCAGCACCGCCCTGCTGTGCGCCACCTTCAGCGCCCGGACCGCCTGCCTGCTGCGCCTGCATGTCGGCGTACATCTTCTCGCCCAGCTTTTGCGCAGCGGTCGTCAGGGCCGCCGTCTTGTTGTCGATGTCAGCCTTGTCGCCGGACTTGATCGAGCCTTCCAGATCATTGATGGCCGCTTCGATCGCTTCCTTCTCGCCCGCTTCCAGCTTGTCGCCATATTCGGTCAGCGACTTGCGCGTCGAGTGCACCAGCGCGTCGGCCTGGTTGCGCGACTCGGCCAGTTCCTTGACCTTCTTGTCTTCTTCGGCGTTCAGCTCGGCGTCCTTCACCATCTTCTGGATCTCGGCTTCGGTCAGACCCGAGTTCGCCTTGATGGTGATCTTGTTTTCCTTGCCGGTGGCCTTGTCTTTCGCGCCGACGTGCAGGATGCCGTTGGCGTCGATGTCGAAGGTCACTTCGATCTGTGGGGTGCCGCGCGATGCTGGCGGGATACCCTCGAGATTGAATTCGCCCAGGCCCTTGTTGCCGGCCGCGATTTCACGCTCGCCCTGATACACCTTGATGGTGACCGCTGGCTGGTTGTCGTCGGCGGTCGAGAACACCTGCGAGAACTTGGTCGGGATCGTGGTGTTCTTGTGAATCATCTTGGTCATCACGCCGCCCAGGGTCTCGATACCCAGCGACAAAGGCGTGACGTCCAGCAGCAGCAAGTCCTTGCGTTCGCCCGACAGGACCGAGCCCTGGATGGCGGCGCCGACAGCGACGGCTTCGTCCGGGTTCACGTCCTTGCGTGCATCCTTGCCGAAGAACTCTTTGACTTTTTCCTGCACCTTCGGCATGCGCGTCATGCCGCCGACCAGAATGATGTCGTCGATGTCCGAGACCTTCACGCCTGCATCCTTGATCGCGATGCGGCATGGCTCGATGGTGCGGGCGATCAGTTCCTCAACCAGCGACTCGAGCTTGGCGCGGGTCATTTTCAGGTTCAGGTGGACCGGCGCGCCGTTCGCCATGGCGATGTACGGCTCGTTGATTTCGGTCTGCTGCGACGACGACAGTTCGATCTTCGCGCGCTCGGCCGATGCCTTGATGCGCTGCAGGGCGATCGCGTCTTTCGACAGGTCGAGGCCGTTGATCTTCTTGAATTCGTCGATGATGTAATCGATGATGCGCTGGTCGAAGTCTTCGCCGCCGAGGAAGGTGTCGCCGTTGGTCGACAGCACTTCGAACTGCTTCTCGCCATCGACATCCGCGATTTCGATGATCGACACGTCGAAGGTGCCGCCGCCGAGGTCATACACGGCGATCTTGCGGTCGCCCTTGTCGGTCTTGTCCAGGCCGAAAGCCAGCGCGGCCGCGGTCGGCTCGTTGATGATGCGCTTGACGTCCAGGCCCGCGATGCGGCCGGCGTCCTTGGTTGCCTGGCGCTGCGAGTCGTTGAAGTAGGCCGGCACGGTGATGACCGCTTCGGTGACTTCTTCGCCGAGGTAGTCTTCGGCGGTCTTCTTCATCTTGCGCAGGATTTCAGCCGAGACCTGCTGGGCCGCCAGCTTCTTGTCGCGCACGCCGATCCAGGCGTCGCCATTGTCGGCCTTGACGATCGCATACGGCATCAGCGAGATGTCTTTTTGAACTTCCTTCTCGTCGTACTTGCGGCCGATGAGGCGCTTGACGGCGAACAGGGTGTTCTTCGGGTTGGTGACAGCCTGGCGTTTCGCAGGTGCTCCGACGAGGATCTCGCCATCTTCCTGGTAAGCGATGATCGACGGCGTGGTACGCGCGCCTTCCGCGTTTTCAATGACCTTTGGCTGGCCGTTCTCCATGATCGCAACGCACGAGTTGGTGGTGCCCAGGTCGATACCGATGATTCTGCCCATGATTTTGTTCCTTTTAATTTACTAAGATTCGGATGTATTTGAATATTGGGAAAAACTGTGCACTTTCAAGGGGCCGGCCATCCGGGGCATTGCCCCTTAGCACAGGATGTTTTTCTTATTTTGCTTGTGCCGCAGTGACGATAGCCGGACGCAACAGACGGTCGGCAATCATGTAACCCTTTTGCAAAACATTGACCACGGTGTTGGCTTCCTGGTCGGCCGGCACGACAGCGACGGCCTGGTGCTTGTTCGGATCGAGCTTGTCGCCCGGCGCCGGCATTACTTCGACCAGGCGGTTCTTTTCGAACGCGGCGGTGAGCTGCCTGAGCGTCATCTCGACGCCTTCCTTGATCGATTCGACCGTCGGGGTCTCGACCTTCAAGGCCATTTCCAGGCTGTCACGCACCGGCACCATGGCTTCTGCAAAACTTTCGATCGCAAATTTATGGGCCTTGCTGACGTCTTCCTGGGCGCGGCGGCGAATATTTTCGGCATCGGCCTTGGCACGCATGAACGCGTCGTGCATTTCAGCCAGCTTCGCTTCGGTCGCGCTCAGCTGTTCTTCGAGGCCGGGTTCGCCGGTTGCCTGGGCGGCAGCTGCCGGGTCGGCGTTTACGGCGTCGCCCTCTGGCTGGGGAATCACCTCTGGATTTTCTTGATCGTGCATCGAAAAGACTCCTGAAATCAAATACTTGGCTGAATAATGAGACGGACACACCTCGTCGTACAGCGCCGCATATTGGGCGATCTCCTACATTTTCAAGGGGTATTGCACAGATGTCGGCAGAAAGTCTGACAACGTTTGTTACACCATTTACCGATGAGCTGATTCTTTACTGGGCCCGAAGTTCTACCATGCTCTCAAGACGCGACACGACGTCATTCGAACCAGAACCAGGCCAAGGGAGCCACCATGAAATTGCAGTTGATCAGCAGCGCCGTCGTGGTCTACACCGCGCTTGCGGTAGCGTGCATTTGCTACGGCGGGGTATTGAGCATGCCGTTAAAACATGCCATTTTAGCAGGCTGAGCTGCGGGTAGGGTCGAGCGACAAGCCGTAGGCAGTTTCTGAGCGCATGTCGGGCTATTACCTGCGGCAGTCGAGACCAGCGCAGCCTCAGGCACCCAAGCGCAGCGCATTCTCGCGTCCGAGATCCGCATCGCGCCGCTCGGCGTCGCGCTGCGATGGGCTCATCATGGTCGGCCAGCCGATCAGGTGCTGTTCAGTGATTTCAGCAAGACCCACGATCCAGGTCGGCGACTCGTTCAGGCAAGGAATATAGTGAAACTCCTTGCCGCCCGCGCTTTCGAAATCGTGCTTCACTTCCATCGAGATCTCTTCCAGGGTTTCCAGGCAGTCGCTGGTGAAACCGGGGCAGATCACATCGACGCGCTGGACACCTTGGCGCGCCAGTTCCTGCACGGTCGGCGCCGTGTACGGCTGCAGCCACTCGGCCTTGCCGAAACGTGACTGGAAAGTGACGACGTACTCGTCCTGCGACAAGCGCAGGCGCGTGGCCAGCAGGCGCGCCGTCTTCTGGCATTCGCAAAAATAGGGGTCACCGAGCATCAGCGTACGCTTCGGCACGCCGTGGAAACTCATCACCAGCTTCCCGCCGCGGCCGTGCGCTTCCCAGTGCGCCAGCACGGTATCGTGCAGCGCGTCGATATAGCCGTCATGGTCGTGATAGTGCTTGATCAGGCGCAGCTCGGGCACGTTGCGCACGTCCTTGTAGTGGGCGAACACGGCATCCCAGATCGAGGCCGTTGTGGTGCCGGAATATTGCGGATAAGCCGGCAAGACCGCGATGCGGTCGCAGTTTTGCGCCTTCAGCTCATCGAGCACGTCCGCCAGCGACGGCGAGCCGTAGCGCATCGCCATGCGCACCTGCACGCCTTCATGGCCGCGCTCCTGGAGCGCTTCGGCCAGCAGGTCCGCCTGCTTTTGCGTGTGCACTTTCAGGGGCGACCCCTCGCGGGTCCAGATCATTTGATACTTTTTGGCCGAGGCGCCGGAGCGGAACGGCAGGATGATCAGGTTCAGGATGAACCACCACACCAGGCGCGGAATCTCGACCACACGCGGATCGGACAGGAATTGTTTCAGGTAGCGTTTCACTGCAGACCGGGTGGGCGCATCGGGCGTGCCGAGATTGACTAACACGATGGCGCTACGGGCAGGAATGCCGTGCGTGTGACCAGGTTCTTTTCGGAAGGGCATGAGCAAACAGGAGGCGGCAGGGGGTCCCCATTATATGTGTGCTGCTTAGGCCGTCGAGCGGATATTTACGAATGGCGTGCTAAGTCAGCCGTTTGGCAACGTTGTTGCCGTAGCAGCGTATCGCAACCGCCACGGCTTGCTGCGTGAACGCCGCTGGGGCGGCGGTCGGTGCTGATGCCTTGTTACGTTGTTACCTTCAACCGCACATCGATGTTGTTGCGTGTGGCATTCGAATACGGGCAGACTATGTGGGCCTTGTCGACCAGTCCCTGCAACTGCTGTTGCTCCATGCCGGGGCCGTGAATCGCCAGATCGACCTCGATGCCGAAACCGGTCGGGATCTGGCCGATGCCGACTTCGCCGGTCACCGTCAACTCTTGCGGCAGCGTCACCTTCGCCTGGCCGGCGACGAATTTCAGCGCGCCGAGAAAGCAGGCAGAATAGCCGGCAGCAAACAGTTGCTCGGGATTAGTGCCGGTGGCGCCATTGCCGCCAAGTTCCTTCGGCGTCGTCAGTGTGACGTCCAGCACGCCGTTGTCGCTGCGCGAACTACCTTCGCGGCCGCCCTGCGAAGTGGCCTTGGCGCGGTACAGGACTTTGTCGATGCTCATGCGAACCTCCGTGGTTGGGTTGGAGGGGAATTGTGGCAGATGCGGAAGTAGTGGAGCGCTCGGTAGAGGTAACCCGACCCAGCGGAATAAGCTGGAAATTTATGTGACGCCCAACAGTAAAGAGGAGCTTCGATGCGCGCTGAAGTGCTGGCGGAACAAGCTTGGAATTTCGTCGTTTTCAGATACGGCGACGATTGGGTACTGACCTGCGTGGCCGGGGGTGTTGGCCCATACCAGGTGAGCATTCGGCTCAATGCGGATGAGGTTGCGCGGATTCGCAGGACGCCTGGGTATGCAATATCCTTGGCAGAGAAATTCCGGCTGGAGCCTGAAACTTGTCGCGCAAGGAAACTGCGCCCTGCAGTTTCACCTTCCTCAGGTACCTGATTCGGAAAGACTGGCTTTGTGCCCAGCACTCGCTAACGAGCGACGTTGATGAGCCAACGATTCTTGATGCGTACGTAACCGCGTGGGCACAGAGTGCCCACCCTGCAAAACCGGTTACTGCCGCCACGTTCAAGACGCCAGTAGCTCCCTTGCATGCTTCCTCGTCGTCTCCGTAATCTCGATCCCGCCCAGCATGCGCGCCACCTCTTCCACGCGCGCGCGGCTATTCAGCACCTCGATACGCGAGACCGTACGGCCCTCGCCGGTCGTGCCCTTGGCCACCTGGAAATGCTGGTTCGCCTGGCTCGCCACCTGCGGCAAGTGGGTCACGCACAGCACCTGCCGTTCCTGGCCCAGGCGCTTCAGCAAACGCCCCACCACTTCGGCGACGCCGCCGCCGATGCCGCTGTCGACCTCGTCGAAAATCAGGGTCGGCGTGGTGGTGGCGTTCGAGGTAATCACGGAGATGGCGAGTGAGATACGCGCCAGCTCGCCGCCCGAGGCGACCTTTGCCAGCGGACGCGGTACGACGCCGGCATGGCCGGCAACCAGGAATTCAACGATCTCGAGCCCATGCGCGCCCGGCTCGCCAGGATTCAGCCCCACTTCGAAACGCCCGCCGCCCATGCTCAGCTCCTGCATCGCATTCGTGACCTGCTCGCTCAGCAACTTAGCCGCAGCAATACGCCGCGCCGACAAACGGTCGGCCACCTTGCGGTAGGCCGCTTCCGCCTTCGCTTCCTGGCGTTTCAAGCCTTCGATGTCGGTGGCGTCGGCCAGCTGTCTCAGCTTGGTCGCCAGTGCCGCGTGTTCTTCGTGCAGCTCTTCCGGCGTGACGCGGTATTTGCGGGCAGCGCTGTGCAGGGCGTCCATGCGGGCGTCGACTTCGCGCAGGCGGTCCGGGTCGAGCTCGATCTTGTCGATGTAGGTGTTCAGCGCATAGACCGCTTCCTGCAGCTGGATGCGGGCCGGCTCCATGCAGTCGAGCACGGTCTGCAGTTCGGCGTCGACATCGACCAGTTTGCCGAGCTTGGTATTGAGTGAGGACAGCTGCGACAGGATCGGGTGGTCGGATTCGGACACCGCCGCCAGCGCTTCCTGCGCGCCTTCGATCAGGCTGGCGGCATGCGACAGTCGGCTGTGCTCGTTGGTGATGTCAAGCCACTCGCCCGCTTTCGGCGCCAGCTTATCGAGCTCGCTGACCTGCCACTCGAGGCGCTCGCGCTCGATCAGCACATTCTTCGCATTCGATTCGTATTCTTCGCGCTGGCGCGACAACGCACGCCAGGCGCGCCAGGCGATGGCGACTTCCTGGGCTTCAGCGGCAGCCGTCGGGTCGCGCACGGAAATTTGATTATCGAGCAGGGCGCGCTGGGCGTCCGATTTCAACAGAGACTGGTGTGCGTGCTGGCCGTGGATGTCGACCAGCAGCTCGCCCAGCTCGCGCAGCTGGCCGGCGGTGGCGGCGATGCCGTTGATATAGGCCTTCGAGCGGCCGGCGTTGTCGATCACGCGGCGCAGCAGCGCCCCGCCCTCATCAACGGCAAACTCGTGCTGCTCGAGCCAGCCCGTGGCCGCTTCGGTCAGCGCGAAGTCGGCGCTGATGTCGGCCTTGGCCGCGCCTTCGCGCACCATGCTGGCATCGCCGCGCCCGCCCAGGGCCAGCTGCAGCGCATCGATCAGGATCGATTTACCCGCGCCGGTCTCGCCGGTGAGGACCGAGAATCCACGGGCGAATTCGAGTTCGATGGCGTCGACGATGACGAAGTCGCGGATGGTCAGTGTGCGCAGCATGAAAAGAGGGGTCTCCCGGAGGTGGAATTTTATTTGAGCTTGCCGTCGTTCGACGGATATTCGTGCCAGTGCAGCTTCTCGCGCAGCGTGTGGTAGTAGCTCCAGCCTTCCGGGTGCAGGAAGGTGATGGTGTTCGGCGAGCGCGAGATGACGATTTCGTCGCCATGCTGCAGCGAGGCGAAGGTCTGCATATCGAAATTCACCGAGGTGTCGCGTCCGCTGACGATCTCGACCACGATCTCGCTGGTGTCGGGAATCGCGATCGGCCGGTTCGACAGCGCGTGCGGGGCGATCGGCACCAGCACGATGCCTTGCAGGCTCGGGTGCAGCAATGGCCCACCCGCCGACAGCGCGTAGGCGGTGGAACCGGTCGGCGTCGAGACGATCAGGCCGTCCGAACGCTGGTTGTACATGAAATGGCCGTCGACCGTCACGCGCAGCTCGACCATGCCGGCGCCGCTGCCGCGCGCCACGACGATGTCGTTGACGGCCACGCCGCAATGGATCATCTCGCCGGCGCGTATGACGCGCCCCTCGAGCAGGGTGCGTTTTTCGGTGGTGGCCTTGCCTTTCAGGATTTCGCCCAGCGCCGGCAGCATGCGGTCGACCGAAATATCGGTAATAAAACCGAGCCGGCCGAGGTTAATGCCGATCAGCGCGATATCATATTTCGCGAGCTGGCGCGCGATGCCGAGCATCGTGCCGTCGCCGCCCATGACGATGACCAGCGGCACCTGCGCGCCGATCTCGGCGACCGTCATCGTCTCGACGTCCGGCATGCCGAGGTGGGCGGCGGTATCGAGCTCGAACACGACGCGGTGCCCGGTTTCCTGCAGGAAGGCGACGATGCTGGCGACCGGTTCTTCGATGCCGGCCGTGTTCTGCCGCACCACCAGCGCGATGATGGATTGCGATTCGGGTGTAGCGGGCATAAGGTCTCTCGGCGATGGATGGGCGAACACGCTGAGATTAACCGATAATCCCGGCCGCTGCCACCCGGCCGCGCATCAAATACTGTACAAAAGCACAGTATAGATGCGGTGGGCCTCCAACCGCAAGATCAGGCGATCACGGCCAGTGCGGCGGCGGCTGCAATCGCAAATACGATACAGAGGAGGTGCATGGCCAACAGGACCAGCCAGCGCAGCGCGGTCACCAGGCGAGCGCCCCCATACACCTTGCGCATCGCGGTCGGCAGGTAGAACACCAGCCACAGCATGAGCACCGGCCCGACCAGGGGGAGTCCGTTTGGCAGGATCAGCAGCACACCCAGCATCAGGAAGGCAAACGCATTCGTGTGCAGCGCGAACAGCAGGTGTTCCCCGTAGCGCCGTCCCGAGCCCAGGTAGAGCAGCTTGAGCAGGGCTGCGAAGACCGGCATCAGCGCGAAAATGGCGTAAGGCGAATAACTCGACAGGGCGCGCAGCAGCGCGTTGTTGCGGTCTTTTTTCGGCAATGCCGTGAACTGACCGACTTTCTTGCCCAGCAGCGGGTGAATCGACGCCGCGAACTTTTGCGCCCGGTCGCCGTCGCCGTCCTCGAGTTCCATCAGGGTGAAGTTGACCTCTTTGTCGGGAACCTCGTCCTTCACCGCTTGCACCTGTGCTGGGGGTGCATCCGGCGCGCCGTCGCCAAAGCTGACGCCGCCAAGTTTAAAAATCGCAAAGAAGATGATGCTGAACGTCAGGTACAGGCGCAGCGGCTCGACATAGCGTGCGCGTTTTCCCTCGATGTAATCGCGCGTTAGGCGCCCGGGGCGAAACAGCAGCAACGCCACCGACTTCCACAGTTTTCCTTCCAGCGCGACATAATGGGCGATGAATTCGTGCAGGAACTCGCGGGCGCTCGGCACGTGCAAGTGCGCCGCCTGGCCGCATCCATGGCAGAAATTGCCGGCAATCGAAGTGGCACAGTTCGGACATTGGATAAGGTGGTCCAACTGAAGCGCATTTTTCACGGCGATTCCCGACAAAGATGACGAAATCACATGGTAACGATTTAATTGCAAAAAAGCATCATCCAATTGCGCGACTGTCATGCGAACGACACGTTAGGATTCATGCAAGAGTCAGCAGAGGAGAAACCCCCCATGGTTATCGAAACCAAAGATCGCTTCGTCAACACCGATGCGAAGATTGAAAACGACGGCGTCAAGCGCCAGCCGCACGAGCGCGACGAGTCGCCCGACGGCCAGGATACCGAGCCGCGCGGCATCATGAAGCAGGCAGCCGAAGACCTGGCGCAAGGTCTGGTCGATACCGACGCCCGCAACTCGCCCGGCATCAGCGAAGCCGTCGAACCGGCACCCGGCGCCACCGGCCAGGCCAACCCGCAACCGGACCGCCATGAATCGATGCGCGATCATGATGTGGTCCGGCCTGTTCCGCGCAAAACCAACTAACAAGGATTCTAATCATGACGATCAAACGCAACGGCAGCGCCGTCTGGAGCGGCGGGCTAAAAGACGGCAAGGGCGCGGTCTCGACCGCCAGCGGCGTGCTGAAGGATTCGCAGTACGGCTTCAATACCCGTTTTGAAGACGGCCCCGGCACCAACCCGGAAGAACTGATCGGCGCCGCCCACGCGGGCTGCTTCACGATGGCCCTGTCCGGCCAGCTGGGCCAGGCCGGCTTGACGGCGCAGGAGCTGCGCACCACCGCGACCGTATCGATGGAAAAGGTCGAAGGCGGCTTTTCGATCACGGCGGTCCACCTGGATCTGGTCGCGAAGATCCCGGGCGCCAGCCAGGAAGCATTCGACAAGGCAGCCACTACCGCCAAGGAAAACTGCCCGGTGTCGAAGCTGCTCAATGCCGAGATCACGCTGAGTTCGCGCCTGGAAAATTAATTCCAGGCTGCATGCCGGATCTGGCCAACATGGCCGGGTCCGGCAAGAAATCGTTTGAGCGCATAAAATTGCCGTTTCCGATTTCACCAGAAAGACCACACTTATGCGCTTCCTGCACACCATGCTCCGCGTCGGCGACCTGCAGCGCTCGATCGACTTCTACACCACCGTGCTCGGCATGAAACTGCTGCGCACCAGCGACAATCCCGAATACAAATACAAGCTCGCCTTCCTCGGCTATGGCAGCAACCCCGACCACGCCGAACTCGAGCTGACCTATAACTACGGCACCGACAGCTACGACATGGGCACCGCCTATGGCCACATCGCGATCTCGGCCGAAGACATCTACGCCACCTGCGACGCCGTGCGCGCCGCTGGCGGCAACATCACGCGCGAACCGGGCCCGGTCAAGGGCGGTTCGACCATCATTGCTTTCGTGACCGATCCGGATGGCTACAAGATCGAGTTCATCCAGCGCAAGGATGATGGCGTTCCAGGCGGACTCAGCAGCTAAGCCCCTGTTGTAACAAAAAAACGGCGCCTGTTCGATATCAACAGGCGCCGTTTTTTATTTGCATCCCGGCGTCAGAAGGCAAATTTTATGTGCACAGTTATTTCTGCAGCAGATTATTCACAGGCAACAGATCGGCTTCGCGCAGCGAGCCTGACGCTGCTTTCAGGCGCAGGCCGCTCAGGATCGTGTTGTAGCGGGCGCGCGCCAGGTCGGTGCGGGTCGAGTACAACTGGCGCTGGGCATTCAGAACGTCGATATTGATGCGCACGCCCACCTGGTAACCGAGCTTGTTCGACTCCAGCGCCGACTGGCTCGACACTTCCGCCGCCTGCAGCGCCTTGACTTGGGCCAGGCCGCTGTTCACGCCGGTAAATGCCTGGCGCGCCTGGAGGGCGGCGGTGCGGCGCGTCGTCTCGAGTTCGTTGCGGGCGCGGTCCTCCAAAGCGATCGTCTCGCGCACACGGCTCGTCACACCGAAGCCGCTGAAGATCGGCACCGTCCATTGCACGCCGATGGCGTTGCTGCGCGAGTCGCCCGAACCGGCGCTGCGGCCGCTGATGTCGGTGCGCGAGGAGCTGGCGACCAGGTCCAGCGTCGGCAGGTGGCCGGCGCGGCTCTTCGAGATTTCGCGCTTGGCAGACTCGACCGTCAACTGCGCCACCGTCACGCCGTAGTTCTGGTTCTCGGCCGACGACACCCATGGGTCGACATTGGCCGGCTGCGGCGGCGCCAACGTGACGCCCGTTTGCAGCGGTGCCAGCGTGCCCGGATCGGTGCCGACAATCATCTGCAGCATCGTGCGGCGGTTTTCGAGTTCGTTGACCGCGGCAAACTCCTGCGCCACCACCAGGTCATAGGCAGCCTGCGCCTCGTGGGTATCGGTAATGGTCTGGGTACCAACCTCGAAATTGCGCTTGGCCGAGGCGAGCTGCTCGGTCACGGCGCTCTTTTGCGCGCGGGTCGATTCCAGGGTGTCCTGGGCCGACAACACGTCGAAATAGGCTTGCGCAACGCGCGTGATCAGGTCTTGCTGGGCCTGCGCGAACTGGGCTTCGGCAATGGCCTGGGCCAGTTTGCTCTGCTCATACGTCTGCCAGCGGTCCCAGCGGAACAGCGGCTGGCTCAGCGCCAGCGTGTATTGATTACTGCGCTGGTTCGAACCGCCGCCGACGAAGACACCCTGGCCCGGGTTGAACTGCGAAGAATCCTGATCGCTCTTGCCGTACGAGCCCGACAGGCCTACCTGCGGCAGCAACCCTGCCCGCCCCTGGGGTACGCGCTCCCGCCCGGCCGCAAGCGAAGCGCGTGCGCTGGCAAAGGTGGCGTCGTTGGCCAGGGCCTGCTGGTACACCTGGATCAGGTCGATCGCGTGCGCATTGAGCGACACGAAGGCGCTGGCCAGCAGCACGGCGATGAGGGGTTTCTGCATTGCGGTCTCCGTCGGAGTCATCAAAAGTGTGAGTTGTAAATGCTGTCAATACTTCGGCATGGCCGGATCGACCTGCACGGCCCAGGCGTGAATTCCGCCTGTCAAATTCGTTACGTTCTCGAACCCGTTACGTTCGAGGAAAGCGGCTACCTGCATGCTGCGCACACCGTGGTGGCAGATGCACACAATTTCTTGATCGTCCGGCAATTCGCCGGCGCGGATCGGGATCAGGTGCATCGGGATCTGGGTCGAGCCGCCGATCTGGCAGGTCTCGAATTCCCAGTTCTCGCGCACGTCGAGCAAGAGCGGACGCGCAACGCTTGGATCAGCCAGGCGTTCGGCCAGCTCGGGCGCGGTCATGTGCTGCATGATTCTGTCCGTCAGAACGTGAAGCGCGACACGGCCGGCGCACCCGACAGCATCTTGACGTTGGTCTCGAACACCGTGATCGTGTCATACGCTGCCTCGGACACGCGGGTGACGACGACACACTGCATTGCCGGCGACTGGCCGACGATGGCGGCGATGCGGCCACCGACCTTTAACTGTTGCAGGAAGGTTTCCGGCATGTTCTCCATGCCGCCCGAGATGACGATCACGTCGTAAGGAGCATCCTTTTCCCAACCATTGGTGCCGTTACCCTCGACCACGGTGACGTTGCCGATACCGGCGCGTCCGATATTCTGCTCGGCCAGCGCCTTGATTTCCGGCGAAATTTCAACGGTGGTCACGTGGCGCGCCTTGTGCGCCATCAGGGCTGCCATGTAGCCCGAGCCGGCGCCGATTTCCAGCACATTCTCGTGGCTCTTGATATTGACTTCCTGCAGGATGCGCGCTTCGATTTTCGGATTGAACATCGTTTCGCCGCCGGGCAGCGGAATTTCCACATCGGCAAAAGCCAGGTTCTCGTAGGCCTGCGGCACGAACTGTTCGCGCTTGACCACATGCAGCAAGTCGAGCACGTCCTGGTCCAGCACGTTCCAGGGGCGGATCTGCTGTTCGATCATGTTAAAGCGGGCTTGTTCGATATTCATCTTGATACTCGGTGGAAAAGAAATAATCCGATATTTTATCGTTGAACTGCCTCGGGAAGCACATCTTATCGGGATGGCATCCAGATCGCGTGAAATTGCGACAGTCTGCAGTTTAAAGGGAGTGAACACCGGGAATCCGGCGCCGTAGCGATGTCATCCGTTACGCCGCCGCCGACGCAGCCGCCGTGGCCCGTGGCAGCAGGCCGTGCAGGGCCATGTCGAGGAAGGTAGACAGGAAAGCCTGGGGCTCGAGGTCGCACCGTTCGCAGGGACCAATCGAATGCTTCCAGGTGACGAGCATGAGCATCGGCGCGATCAGGACTTGCGTCATCTGGGTGATATTGACCGGGCGGAACTCGCCGCGCGCGATGCCGCGTTCGAGCATGCTGGAAATCATGCGCGTGCCGCGGTTGATGACTTCGTCCTGATAGAACTTGGCCAGCTCGGGAAAATTATCCGCCTCGGCAGTGACGAGTTTGACGATGCCCGACACCTTGTTGGCGCCGATCCGTTCCCACCAGGCCATCATCACCTTGTGCATCAGGTCGGCGCTGTGGCCCTCGAATTCGGCGACCGAGGATTCGGCCTCGCCGATGACCGGCACGATGCTGTTGCGCACGACGGCCTTGAACAGCTCTTCCTTGTTCTCGAAATACAGGTACAGCGTGCCTTTCGAGACGCCGGCGCGACGCGCGACGTCTTCGAGCCGGGTCGCAGCAAAGCCGCGCTCGACGAAGAGGTCGATCGCGGCCGCCAGCAGCTCTTGCGGACGAGCATCCTTGCGACGCTCCCAGCGCGGCTTGGTGTCAAAGGGGCATTCCATGCTTCTATCCGACAACTTGGTAGTCGTCGAATATAGACCCGGGCTCAGGGGCAGTCAAGCACCGCAGGCATCGATGCGTCCGGGCCGGCTGGTAGCGAAGCGGCGCCGGCGTTATACTGCGCGGTCCCTCTCTTCTCGTCCCCCGATGAACTGCCGCGACCACTGTGGTGCCTGCTGCACCGCCCCCTCGATTACCAGCCCGCTCCCTGGCATGCCCAACGGCAAGCCGGCTGGCGTGCGCTGCGTGCAGCTGGACGACGACAACCGTTGCCGCGTGTTCGGCAAGCCGGAGCGGCCCGCGTTTTGCGGCGGCCTGCAGCCGTCAATCGAGATGTGCGGGGAGAATCGGGCGCAGGCGATTGCCTGGCTCGATGAACTGGAACGGGCTACCGCGCCGGGCTGAGCGCTTATCTAGCGGGCGCTGCGCTTTTTTTGCTGCACATGGGCAAACAGCGCGCCCAGCGTCATGCGTTCGTCCCAAATGTCCGCCAGCGCCACGCCGTAGCGGCTGCGCAATTGTTTGGCAAGGCGCTCGACTTCCTTCGATTCCGGAATCCACTTGGCCGGGTGCATGGTGCGATACACGCCCAGCAACTGGTCGTCGGGACGGAACTTCTGGGTTTCGGCAGCGCGCAAGGAAAATGCGTCGGCGAACAGGGCAAGGAATTCGCCGATCTGGCGTTTGGACGCCGAGGGAAAGGCGCGGCGCCACAGGCGGGCCTGGGAAGGTCGTGCACGGAAGGGATTGGGGATCTGTCCTACGGCAAGGGCGGACCATGCAACCGCCAGCAAGACCAGGATTGCAACAATACTCATCGTTGAACGGCAGAGTGAATCATGACTTTAGTCTAGCACGCACTCCGTGCCGTGGCGCACGTGTGCGCGATATTCTGCGGGTTCCCGGGAATGCCGCCCTCACTCGGGAAGACGGCAGTCTTTCTGCCATAAAATTGGGCGGGCAACGATGCCCGACTCAGCGGTTGAGGGCTTGCTCGTGGTAAGCTTCGACCCCGCGCAATTCTGCCGCACCGCACTCCCACTATTCACAGATAAAGCGATTCATGGACATTCTTCTCGCCGTCAAAGCGATCATCATGGGCCTGGTCGAGGGCTTTACCGAGTTCCTGCCGATCTCTTCCACCGGTCACCTGATCCTGGCGGGCAGCCTGCTCAATTTCACTGGCGAAAAAGTCAAAGTCTTCGAGATCGCGATCCAGGCCGGCGCCATGCTGGCCGTGATCTGGGAATACCGCGAACGCATCGCACGCGTGCTGGCGGGCTTGTTTACCGAACGGCGCCAGCAGAAGTTCGTCGCCAACCTGGTGGTCGCCTTCCTGCCGGCCGCCATGCTCGGCCTGGCGTTCGCGAATGCGATCCAGGCCGAACTGTTCAAACCGGTACCGGTCGCGCTCGCCTTTATCATCGGCGGGCTGGTGATCCTGTGGGTCGAGCGTAAGCCGAAGGGCGTACCCAAAGGCTTGCCGCACGCTTCGCGCATCGAAACGGTCGATGAAATGACCGTGCTCGACGCGCTGAAAATCGGCTGCGCCCAGGCCTTTGCCCTGATCCCGGGCACCAGCCGCTCGGGTGCCACCATCATCGGCGGCATGCTGTTCGGCTTGTCGCGCAAGGCGGCCACCGAGTTCTCGTTCTTCCTGGCCATTCCGACCCTGCTCGGGGCAACCGTCTATTCGGTCTACAAGGAACGCGCCCTGCTGTCGATCGCCGACCTGCCGATGTTCGGCCTCGGCGGCCTGTCCGCCTTCATCTCGGCTTTCCTGTGCGTGCGCTGGCTCCTGCGCTACATCAGTTCGCACGACTTCACGATCTTCGCCTGGTACCGTATTGTGTTCGGCATTATCGTGCTCGTCACCGCGCATTACGACCTGGTCCACTGGGCGGAATGAGACTGCGAGCAACACCGAAACCACTACCATGACCACCGAACTCGAAGCGCGCGCGCTTCACCTGCTGGAGACCGTCTTCGGTTATCCCGCCTTCCGCGGGCAGCAGGCCGACATCGTCAATCACGTCGCCAGCGGCGGCGACGCCCTGGTCCTGATGCCGACCGGCGGCGGCAAGTCGCTGTGCTACCAGATCCCTGCGCTGCTGCGCGAGGGAGTGGGCGTGGTCGTCTCGCCGCTGATCGCGCTGATGCAGGACCAGGTCGACGCGTTGGAGGAAGTCGGCGTGCGCGCCGCCTTCATGAATTCGACCCAGACCTTCGAGGAAACGCTGCGCATTGAGCGCCTGGTGCGCACCGGCGAAATCGACCTCGTCTATGTCGCGCCCGAGCGCCTGATGACGCAGCGCTGCCTCGACCTGTTCCACGATTCGCGCATCTCGCTGTTCGCGATCGACGAGGCGCACTGCGTCTCGCAATGGGGTCACGATTTCCGCCCCGAATACATCCGCCTGTCGATCCTGCACGAGCAATTCCCCGACGTGCCGCGCATAGCCCTCACCGCCACCGCCGACCAGCAGACGCGCGACGAGATCGCGCACCGGCTGCAACTGGACGACGCGCGCAAGTTCGTCTCCTCGTTCGACCGTCCGAACATCCGCTATTCGATCGTCGAAAAGACCACCGGCCGCAAGCAGTTGCTCGATTTTATTACCACCGAGCATGCGGGCGAATCCGGCATCGTCTACTGCCTGTCGCGTAAAAAAGTCGAGGAGACCGCCGAGTTCCTGAACGAAAACGGCGTCCGTTCCCTGCCCTATCACGCCGGTATGGAGTACGCCAAGCGTGCCGATCACCAGGCGCGCTTTTTGCGCGAAGAAAACATCGTGATGGTGGCGACGATCGCATTCGGCATGGGCATCGACAAGCCGGATGTGCGTTTCGTCTGCCACCTGGATCTGCCGAAAAGTATCGAAGGCT
Organism: Massilia sp. CMS3.1; assembly: GCF_051262535.1. Lineage (NCBI taxonomy): Bacteria > Pseudomonadati > Pseudomonadota > Betaproteobacteria > Burkholderiales > Oxalobacteraceae > Massilia > Massilia sp. CMS3.1. Next base: position 477,034 of record NZ_JBIMES010000002.1, read on the forward strand.
ATTACCAGGAAACAGGCCGCGCCGGACGCGACGGCGGACCGGCCAGCGCCTGGATGGCGTATGGCTTGCAGGACGTGGTGTTGCAGCGCCGGATGATCGACGAGTCCGAAGCCGACGAAACATTCAAACGCGTGCTGTCCGTAAAACTCGACGCCATGCTGGGGCTGTGCGAAACGCTCAGCTGCCGGCGCATGCGCCTGCTCGACTATTTCGGCGAGCCGTCCGGTCCGTGCGGCAATTGCGATACGTGTTTGATTCCGCCAATCAGTTTTGATGCGACTGTGCCGGTGCAAAAGCTGTTGTCGACCATCTACCGGGTCGACCAGCGCTTCGCTGCCGGCCACGTGATCGACGTACTGCGCGGCGTGCAAACCGACCGCATCGGCCAGTGGCGCCACGATGCGCTGTCCGTGTTCGGCGTCGGCAACGACCGCAGCGAGCAGGAGTGGCGCGCGATCGTGCGCCAGACCATTGCGCTCGGCCTGATCACGGTCGATCACGAATCGTATAGCTCGCTGAAGCTGACCGATGCCGCGCGTCCGGTCCTGAAGGGTGGACAGAAGGTGCAGTTGCGCCAGTACCAGAAACCGGTCAAGCCGAAGCGCGCGTTCACCCCCTCGAAGGGTTACGAGGAAACCGAACTGTCGACATCCGAACAGGCGATTTTCGACCGCCTGCGCTCCTGGCGCATGGGCAGCGCGCGCGAGCACGGCGTGCCTGCGTACGTCGTGTTCCAGGATGCGACGCTGCGCGAAATCGCCAAAGTGAAACCGACGTCGCTCGATCAATTACGCGGCGTAACGGGCGTGGGCGAGAAGAAGCTGGTGTCGTATGGCGAGGACATCGTCGGTATCATTAACGAGATGCTGTAGCGCCCCGCCGCGGCACGTTTTTATCGTCATCATGCATATCGATTCGCCACCGGCCGCGGCCACCCAGGGCGTGCCGGCGAATGCCGCCAGCCTGCAAACCTTCGTCTTCGCCCTGTTCTTCATTTTTGGCGGCATCACCAGCCTGAACGACGTCATCATCCCGAAGCTGAAGGATTTATTCACCTGGTGTCGGCGAATACGACAGGCATGCTGTCGGGCTGGTCGCTGCTGGCAGTCGGCCTGTTCAATTCGATCATGTTCCCGACCATTTTCTCGCTGGCCTGCGAAGGACTGGGCGAACGTGCAGCCGAAGGCTCGGGCCTGATCTGCATGGCCATCGTCGGTGGCGCCATCGTGCCCCTGCTGACGGGGCACGCAGCCGATGCCGTGGGCTTGAAGCTGGCCTTGATCGTACCGGCGCTGTGCTATGCCGTGATCCTGTGCTTCGGATTGTTTGCACGGCGGCCACGCGCGGCGTAAATACTTACTTCTTCGTAAACACCAGATCCCACACCCCGTGGCCCAGTTTCAGGCCACGGTTCTCGAACTTGGTCAGCGGCCGGTACGCCGGCTGCGGCGCATAGCCCTCGGCGGTATTCGCCAATGCCGGCTCGGCGCCCAGCACCTCGAGCATCTGCACCGCGTAATCTTCCCAGTCGGTCGCCAGGTGGATATAGCCGCCAGTCGCCAACTTCTCGCACAGCAGTGTCACGAACGCCGGCTGGATCAGGCGGCGCTTGTTGTGGCGCGCCTTGTGCCATGGGTCCGGGAAATAGACATGCACGCCGGCCAGCGAGCCGTCCGGAATCATGTGGTGCAGCACCTCGAAAGCATCGTGCTGGATCAGGCGCAGATTGGTGATGCCCTGCTCGCCGATCTGCTTGAGCAGGCTGCCCACGCCTGGCGTGTGCACCTCGACACCGATAAAGTCTTTCTCCGGCATCTGGCGCGCGATGTGGGCCGTGGTGTCGCCCATGCCGAAACCGATCTCGAGGATGGTCGGCGCCTGGCGCCCGAAGGCAGCGGCGTAATCGAGCATCTCTTTTTGGTAGGGGACCAGGAATTGCGGCCCGAATTCCTCGAGCCCGCGCGCCTGCCCCGTCGACAGGCGGCCGGCGCGGGTGACGAAACTGCGGATGCGGTGGTCAAGGGGGTCGTAAAGCATCGTACGGGCCGGGCCGTTGTCGGGAGTGTCTGCGGACATGGGAAATGAGAGTGAGGAAAGAACGGCGGACATTATAGCCTACGGTGCACACCGGATTCACTGACAGGAGCTGGTGGCGTCGCCGCACGGGTGTGGTGTCAAGAAGGCAATATGCGCCATAATCGATTCTTTCGTGCCACTCCTGCCGAGGCCTGCCGTGCATTCGACCAAACACCCGATCGCGATCGAAGACAACGTCGCCACTTTTCAGCTCACTTCTTTCCACTACGGCAGCCCCGGCGTGGGCAAGAAGGTGTATATCCAGGCCTCGCTGCACGCCGACGAGGTGCCGGCGATGCTGGTCGCCCATTTCCTGCGCCAGGAACTGGACCGGCTCGATGCCGAGGGACGCATCAAAGGCGAGATCATCCTGGTGCCGGCAGCCAATCCGATCGGCCTGTCGCAGACGATCCACGGCACGCCGTTCGGACGCTACGACCTGTCGACCGGCGTGAATTTCAATCGCGCCTATAAACACGTCGCCACGGACCTCAAGAAGTCGCTCGAGGGAAAGCTTGGCAAGGACGCCGATGCGAACGTCGCCCTGATCCGCGAGCACGCGCGCAAGTCACTCGACGAATGGACGCCGCCCACCAGCGGCGGGCTGCTCAAGAAAATCCTGCTGTCGATGGCGATCGACGCCGACATCATGCTCGACCTGCATTGCGATAACGAATCGGTGCTGCACATGTATGCGGGCGAACCACTGGCCGAGGCCGTGCAGCCGCTGGCCGCCCTGATGGGCGCGCATGCGGTGCTGCTGGCGCGCGAGTCGGGCGGCGAGCCCTTCGACGAAGCGTGCAGCCGCCTGTGGTGGGACCTGGCCGAGCATTTCGGCCCGGAAGTGGCGATTCCGCCGGCTGGCGTCGCCATCACGGTCGAGCTGCGCGGCGAGAGCGACGTGCGCTACGAGCTCGCCCAGCCGGACGCCGCGGCCCTGCTGCAATACCTGGCGAGAAATGGCGTCATCGACATGCCGCTGACCCCATTGCCCGCACCGCTGTGCGCGCCGACACCATTGGAGGCGGTCGAGCCGCTGTTCGCGCCCCACTCCGGCGTGCTGGTGTTCCTGAAAAAATTGGGCGACAAGGTCGAGGCCGACGAAGCCGTGGCCGAGATCGTCAATCCGGTGACGGGCCAGGTCACGCCGGTCCGCCCGACACACGGGGGCGTGTTTTTCGCGAGCACGGCGCACCGCCACCTGCTGCGCGGCATGCACGTGTGCAAGATCGCGGGGGCGACCGCTTTTCGCGCCGGCGATCTGCTGGGCTCGTAAGCCTCAGCGTCGGGCGCGCCTGGCGGACAGCAGGCGCGCGCCGACCGCCAGCAAAGCCAGGATCGGCAGCACCCAAGCCTGGCTTGAACCCAATTCCATCAGCGTCGCGCTGCCGATCGCGCACCACAGTAGCGGCACTACCCACAGCGGCCAGCGCGCACGCCACAGCAGCAAGGCGCCGAAGGTCAAGGCCACCGTCGGATCGGGGGCCATGCCGAACAGCTCGCCCCCGATCAGGGGACGCCCGCCTAGCGGCGCCAGCAGCGGATACCCGATCAATGCCACGAGCGCGATGCCGAGCGCCAGCTTGCCCAGCGACCCGACCGGTTCCGTCAGGCGCGGCGCAAGTCTGCGGCAGGCGAGCCAGAGCAACAGCACGGCCTGCAGCGCATAGCCGATGGCAAAGTACGGCGCGCCGGTGTTGATGGTCGCGTAGCGCTGCGCGAAATAGCTCCACGCCACATGCAGCCAGGCCAGCGCCAGCATAGCCGCAGCCACACGCCCCGCTTTCGCACCGCCATGCCACAGGCACACGAACAACGCGATCCCGATGGCCAGCGCCAGCAACTGGATTGGCCACAGCGCCATGTTGTGCAACTCGAACAGGCGAAAATACGTCGCCTTTGAAAACATCAGCAGGTCCGCCAGCGTATACGTCCACCACTCGCTCATGTGAACCGCATCACGTCGGCGGCGATGCGCCGTCGTAGCGCGCCGTCCGGCATGGCCCCGCGCGCGGCCAGCATGTTGTCAAGCGCATGCGCCGGCTTCGAGGTGGCGGGGATGGCGCAGGTGACGCCCGGCTCGGACACGATGAATTTCAACAAGGCCTGGGCCCAGCTGGTGCAGCCGATATCACGCGCCCAGCCAGGCAATGGCTTTCCGGCCAGCGACTGCGTCAGGTCTCCCTGGCGAAACGGCCGGTTGACGATGACGGCGATGCGCCGCTCGCGTGCCAGCGGCAGGATCCGCGCTTCGACTTCGCGGTCCAGCACGTTGTAGCTGACCTGCACGAAGTCGAGCGGCTGGGTTTCCATGATCTTGATGAGCTCGCCGTGGCGCCGGCCTTCGGACGTGGTGATGCCGACATAGCGCAGGCGCCCGGCCGCTTTCATGCTCTGCAACGTGCGCAGGTGGTCTTCCCAGGCAAGTAAATTATGTACCTGGAGCAAATCGAAACGCGGCACGCTCCAGAGCGCGCGGGAGGATTCGATCTGGGCTGGGCCTTTCGTGCCGGAGCCGATCCACACCTTGTCGGCCGAAAACACCGTCTTCGGCTGTTTCAATTGCGCGAGTGCATTGCCGATGACGGCCTGGGCCGAGCCATACATCGGAGAGGAGTCGATCAGGCGCCCGCCACCATCGAGGAAAGCGCGTACGACGTTCGTGCAATTGGCGCGCGCGGCCGGGTCGTTGCCGACATTGAAGGTGATCCAGCTGCCGAGGCCGACGACGGGCAGCAATTCGCCGGAGGATGGGATCGGGCGCGTGACGAGCGCGCCCGGCGCCGCTGCGAGCGCGCCCCCCATGGCGGCATAGCCACCACCTGCGAGCATGGCGCGTAACAGCGTTCTGCGTTCGTCTGAAAATACCTGCATTGTGCGCTCCGCCAAAAGGCTGCTGACCTGACACGCCATGTCATCACAGTTCCGCTGAAGATTCAATAGATACTCACTCCGCCGTTTCCAGCGCTGCCAGCCGCGCCTCGGTCTCGCGAATGGCAAGCTCGGCCTGCCGCTGTTCGCGCGCATCCTTCCTGAGCATATAAAACACGTTCAGGGCGCACGTCGTCAGACCGGTGACGATGCCGAACGCGACACCAACCCGTTCGAGCGTGATGGCAGTGCCGATCGATGCGAACGCCCCCACCATGCTCGAGATTTCCAGGATATTGAATTTCATTGCTTGTCTCCATCGTCATCGTGTCATTGAGATAAATCAACGTCGGTATAGTTATACTATACTTTTTGGTTGAGAATTTCTATACTTGCGCGTGTAGATTTCCTATACAATTTCACGATGGAAGCTAAGACAATGATTGCCAACTGGATCAAAGAGGCGCGGCGCGATGCCGGCCTGTCGGGCGAAGCCCTTGGGACGAAGCTCGCCTTCGAGCTCGGCACGGCGCGCGGCCATACCAAGGCGAATATTTCCCATTGGGAGACTGAAAAACACAGCCCAAACCTGCAGCAATTGCTCGCGATCGCCAAAGTCACCGGCAAGAGCCTGCCTCCCGCCATCATCGACGGCTTGCGCGGATCGGATCCGGTGGTGCTCTTCCCCGGCGCCATGCGCGTGGTCGTGTCCGATACCAATGACGACACCTTTGTGCAGGTGCCGATGGTCAAGCTGCGCCTGTCCGCGGGGGTCACCGGTTTCCAGACCGAGCCGGAGCATCACGATGGCGGCACGGTCGGCATGCGCCGCGACTGGATCGAGCGCAAGCGGCTCAATCCGGCCAGCCTGATTGCGATCCTCGTCAAGGGCGAGAGCATGGAGCCGACGCTGTACGAAGACGATATCGTTGTCATCAATACCGCCGACAGGAAGCCGGCGGTCGGCGAAGTATTTGCCGTGAACTTCAACGGCGAGCCTGTCGTGAAGCGCATGCAGAAGGACGGTGGCCGCTGGTGGCTGGCGTCCGACAATCCGGATCAACGCACCTATTACCGTCGTGCCTGCGAAGGGGACAGCTGCCTGGTCATCGGCCGCGTCGTGCGCAAGGAAAGCGACCGGATCTGATGCGGATACACGTCACCCAATTCGCCCCACACCGTTCGCCCATCGTCGTGGCGATCGTCGATTCAAGGCTGACCGTGAAGGGTGCCGCGGAGCCGGTATTGAAGAAAGTCGCGGAGCATTTTCCTGCCCTGCCGATCATGCTGGTGTCGATCGAGCCGAACGGCTTTCGCGCCTATGCGCCCTTCCAGACGGCAGAGTTGCTGGCATTGCTGCAGCTTGAGACGCTGGAGTTTCAGGAAATCGACATCTCGCTGCCTGCGCCGGAAAGCGACGAGCCGCTGCCGTTTTAGGGGGAGTGGAGCGGGTGAAGGGAATCGAACCCTCGTCGTAAGCTTGGGAAGCT